>DATLRE010000157.1:0-1092 GCA_035534835.1 Acidimicrobiales bacterium | reverse complement strand
GCCGACCGCCCCACTCCAGCGACACCAGCCGAAGGCGCCGGGAACGTCGAGGTTCGCGGTCGGGTCACCCAGGCGTCCGCCGGTCACGGTGGGACCTCCGGTGCGCCGGGGAACCCGCCAGGCGACGAAGGCCACGGCCCGCGCCGGTGGGAACGGTCCGAGCACGAAAGCGGGCCAGGGGGGACCACCGGCTGCCAGGCCGCCGACCCCGGTGACGGCAGCCCCGATCTCGCCGGTGACGGCAGTCCCGATCTCGCCGGTGACCCCGGCCAACGGCGGCCCGGCCAGGCACCACGGTCAGAGGGGGCACCATGCTCAGAGGGGGCACTCCCGGAACCGCAAGGGGTGTCCGGGCACCGCGGGGTCGGGACCGGCCGTGCGCACCCCGCCTCGGTGCCACCCCGTGACGCCGACGGCACCGAGTGGCGGCTCGTCGTCGACGGGATCACGGCGCCACGGTGCCCCCGGGCGGCGCCACGTCCTGTCGGGGGTCTCCCACCCGACCCGATGATGGTGCATCCCGGGAATACCGCAGGACCATGTAACGGATCGGGGGGCTCGAGCGATCAGGAGCCGTAGGCCGGATGCATCGAACGGGATGCCACCGTGGGGGAAGGGGAATGCCGTGAAGAGGACCTCGATGCTGCTGGTCATGGCAGCGCTCGTCGTCGGACTGGTCGCAGCTGAGGCGGGCGTCGCGTCGGCCAGGGGCCATGGGGGGCACAGGGGGCGTCCGACGCCCACGGCCGCCTCCGGCACCGTCTCGTGCAGTGTCAAGGCCGTCGTGGTCTTCAACCCACCGCTCCAGGCGAGCGCCACCGGCACCTCCGCCGTCACGCTCCATGCCCAGCTGGTCAAGTGCAGCGCCACCGGCATGCACGGCCGCACGACGGGACACATCGCCGTCGGGATGGGCACCGTTGCCAGCAACACCTGCACCGCCCCGAGCTCGACACCGGCGCTCGGCGGCATCGGCGTGCGGTGGACGCCTCCGTCGAGGGTCGCCGGCTCCACCCTGTCGGACACGAGCACCGGGACGCTCACCACGCTCGCCAACGGGAAGGTCGAGATCTCCTACAGCGGCATCACCGT
>DATLRE010000156.1:0-2189 GCA_035534835.1 Acidimicrobiales bacterium | reverse complement strand
GTCGTCCAGCTCGCGGCATCGGAGGGCGACCGGAGTGCCCGGTCGATCGGCGGTGGCCCGTCGGTCGGGATCGCCCGTGCACGCCAGGTGGTCGACGGCCCGGGTTCCGACGTCACATCGCCCTCGATCACGACGTCCGCCCTGCCAGGTGACGTGGTGCTGCTCCGCGTGTCGGGTGCAGCGGTCTCCATCCTGCCCGGGCTCTCCTTCGGTGTCAGCGCGAGCGCCGTCGGGCCCGTCCAGCAGTTCCGGTCGTCCGAATGAGGTCTCCCCGGCCTGCATCGCGTCCGTGGATCGACCGGCGCCGGGGACGTGTCCGGCCCATGCGGAAGCTCCGGGATGCCCGACCCGTCCGGGGAGGACGGGACCTCCGGAATTGCCGACCCGTCCCGCGCGAGCGGAGTGGATGGGGCGACCGGGAGGACCGGGGGAGCCTGACGGTCGAGCTGGTCGTGCTCACCCCGGTGCTGCTGGTGGTCGTACTCGCGTCCCTGGTATTCGGACGGGTGGTCGAGGCGCGCCAGCAGGTCGTGGAGTCGGCCCGGGCCGGAGCGCAGGCTGCCGCGGTCCTGCCGACCGTGGGGACGGCGCAATGGGTGGGGTCGATCGACTCGGTGATCAACCTCCTGGGTCGGTCGCACACCTGCGCCCACGCCACGATCTCGGTGGACACCAGCCACTTCGTCCCCGGTGGCTACGTGACGGCCCACGTCTCGTGCCTGGTGCTCCTGTCGGACGTCGGGTTCCCGGGACTTCCCGGCTCGACGACCGTGTCGGCGTCGGCCACCGCCCCGCTCGACCCCTACCGGTCGGTCGGGTGACGACATGACCCTTTCGGAACCCATCCGCCGGGGCCCGGCATCGGGCCACCCGGGAGATCCGATGCCGGTCCCGTTCCGTGGCGACCCGACTCCCCGTGACGACGCCGGCGCACTGGTGGCGTTCGTTCTCCTGCTCCTGCTCGGGCTGATGGCGCTCCTCGGACTCGTCGTGGACGGCGGTGCCGCCCTGACCGCGCACCAGGCGGCGGAGGTGGAGGCGGAGCAGGCAGCGCGCTCGGGTGCAGGTGCGATCAGTGTCGACGCGCTGCGTTCTGGAACGGTCCGACTCGACCCGGCCGCTGCCGTGGCCGCGGCCGAGCGGTTCACGGCCGCCGCAGGGCATCCGGGTACGGCGACCGTGTCCGGCGGTGTCGTCACGGTGACGATCAGCTACCGGGTCCCGACGACCGTGCTCGGGATCGTCGGCATCCGGTCCTTGGGTGTCTCCGCCGTGGCCGCGGCGGAGGACCTCCACGGCGTGACGGTGGGTGCGCCGTGACCCCCGGGCGCAGGCAGCGCAGGGAGGCCCTCTTCCCGTTGGCGGTGCGGACGGCTGCGGTGACGTCCCTCGCGCTCATCTGCGCCGGCGTGCCACTCTGGCTCGCCGCGCTGGGGGGACTGCCGTTCGCCCACGTGGACCCGATGGCACCGTTCCGTGCAGCCGCCGGCCACAGCGGGGACGCCCGCACGGTGGCGTCCTGGCTCGGACAGATCGCCCTGGTGGTCGGCTGGGCGGCCTGGGCCTGGACGGTGACGTGCATCGTGCTCGAGGCGCGCTACTGGCTGTCCGGTCGGGCGCCGGCGCACCTGCCCGGGAGCCGCTCCGTGCAGTGGATGGTCGCCGCCCTCGTTGGCACGGCATTCGCACTCGGTGGCCTGGCCCGTTCGCCCCACGACCTGCACCCCGTCGGCCCGCAGGCCCCAGGTGGTCGCGTCGCCGCATCGGCCGCACCGAGGTCGGCCGCACCGAGGTCGGCCGTACCGAGGTCGGCCGTACCGAGGTCGGCCGGACCGTGGTCGCCCGTACCGAGGCCGCCCGGACCGAGGTCGCCCGTACCGAGGTCGCCCGTACCGCCGGCGGGAGACGTCGTGCCTGCGCCTCCCTCGGGCCCCGGAGGGCCGCGCTCCGGATCCATCACATGGCACGGGCAATCCGCCGTCACGGTGTCCGACCCGGAGGTCCCGGGAGCCGGGACGGAGCCCGGCGGGGACGCCGAACCGGTGCCCTCGGCCTCGTCCCCTGCCGGATCCGGAATCGCGGTCGCTCCCGTGTCCACCGGCATCCACCTCGTCGGGGACCGCGAGACCCTGTGGTCGGTGGCCGACCACCGTCTGGGATCGCCCCGGCGCTGGAGGGAGATCGCCGCG
>DATLRE010000155.1:0-11118 GCA_035534835.1 Acidimicrobiales bacterium | reverse complement strand
GTCGGCCGCGAGCTCCCGGAACCCGTCGGCCACCCGCAGGTGGAACTCATCGGCTTCGGACTCCATCCGGTCCGCCGTCCCCCCGTGGCGCCGGGCGGCGGCGGCGGCCACGGGCAGGTCCAGCAGCACGGAGAGGTCGGGCCGGAGCCCGGCCGCGGCCCAGTCCACCAGCGAATCGAGCTCGTCCCGGTCGAGACCCCGGCCGTATCCCTGGTAGGCGAGCGTGGAGGCCGCGTAGCGGTCGGTCACCACCCAGCGACCCGCGTCCAGCGCCGGTGCGATGACCTGGACGACGTGCTGGGCCCGGTCGGCGGCCATGAGCAGTGCCTCGGCACGCGCCGACACCGGCACCTCACCGGGGTCGAGGGCCAGCGCCCGCAGGGCGGCACCCAGCGGGGTGGCACCGGGCTCGAAGGTGGACACGGCGCCGAGCCGCCCGGCCAGGATCCGGGCCTGGGTGGACTTCCCGCAGCCGTCGATGCCCTCCAGGGCGATGAGCCGGCCCCGGGGTGCGCTCACCCGTCGTCGCTGGCGCCCGGTGCCGCCGGGTGCACCGGCGCCGTGGCCGGTGCCGCGGCGGACGCCTTCCCGGTGGCCGCCGGCTTGCCTGCGGCGGCGGCCTTCTTCTTGGCCGGCGCCTTCTTCTTGGCGGCCTTCTTCTTGGCCGGCGCCTTCTTCTTGGCCGGCGCCTTCTTCTTGGCCGGCGCCTTCTTCTTGGCGGGGCCCGCTGCCCGCCGCTCGGCCAGCAGCTCCGACGCCCGCTCCACGGTCAGGCCCTCCACGTCGTCACCCACCCGGAGCGACGCGTTCGTGGCGCCGTCGGTCACGTACGGGCCGAACCTCCCGTCCTTGACCACCATGGGCAGTCCGGTGTCGGGGTCGGGGCCGAGCTGCCGCAGGGGTCCCTTCGCGTTGCGACCCCGGGTCTTGGGCTGTGCGAAGAGCGCCTGTGCCTCCTCGACCGTGACGGTGAGGAGCTGGTCCTCGGATTGGAGGCTCCGGCTGTCGGTCCCCTTCTTCAGGTAGGGGCCGAACTTGCCGTTGTGGGCGACGATCTCCTCGCCCGACTCCGGGTCGGTGCCCACCACCCGGGGGATCGTCAGGAGCTCCAGTGCCTGCCCGAGGGTGAGCGTCGCCGGCGTCATCGAAGCGAACAGGGACGACGTCCGGGGTTTCGGACCCCCGTCGACCAGGTCGCCCAGCTGCACGTAGGGGCCGAACCGCCCGGCTTTGACCTGCACGTCGAGTCCCGTCTCGGGGTCGGTCCCGAGCACCCGGTCCGACGACGGCGCGGCCAGGAGCTCCTCGGCCCGCTCGACGGTCAGCTCGTCGGGGGCCAGGTCCTCGGGGATCGAGACGGTCTCCTCGCCCTTCTTCAGGTAGGGGCCGTACTTGCCCGAACGGGCCACGATCTCCTGCCCGTCGGCGGCCGTTCCGATGGGGACGGCGTTGACGGCACCGGCGTCGATGGCATCGAGGTTGCGGGCGAGCTGGTCGCGCAGGCCCCCGGAGCCTCCGGGCCCGAAGTAGAAGTCCCCCAACCACCGGGCCATGTCCTGGTCGCCGCCGGCGATCTCGTCGAGGTCGTCCTCCATGGAGGCGGTCAGCCCGTAGTCGACGAGGTCGGCGAAGTGCTGCTCGAGGAGGCCGACGACCCCGAACGCCGTGAGCGAGGGCACCATGGCGGTGCCCTTCTTCCACACGTAGCCCCGGTCGAGGATCGTGGAGACGATGCTGGCGTACGTCGACGGGCGCCCGACGCCGATCTCCTCCATGGCCTTCACCAGGGACGCCTCCGTGTACCGGGCCGGCGGCTGGGTGGAGTGCCCGCCCGGCTCGACGGCGGCGAGCGACGCGGGGTCGCCCTCGGCCATGGGCGGGAGGTGGACCTCCCGGTCGGCGAGTTCCGCCTCGGGATCGTCCTCGCCCTCGACATAGGCGCGCTGGAAGCCGGGGAACTCGATGACCGTGCCCGAGGCGCCGAACTCGACGGTCCGGGTCCGGCCGTCCACCGCGGCCGTACCGGACAGGCGGACCTGGGCGCTCGTGCCGGTGGCGTCGGCCATCTGGGACGCCACGGTCCGCTTCCAGATCAGGTCGTACAGGCGGAATTCGTCACCCGACAGCGACCGCGAGGCCTCGTCCGGCGTCCGGAACGTCTCCCCTGCGGGCCGGATGGCCTCGTGCGCCTCCTGGGCGTTCTTGACCTTCTTGTTGTAGTGCCGGGGGCTCGAGGGAACGTAGGCCGCCCCGTACATGGCCGAGGCCTGGGCACGGGCGGCGGCCAGCGCCTGGTCGGACAGCGTGGTCGAGTCGGTCCGCATGTAGGTGATCCAGCCCCCCTCGTAGAGGTGCTGGGCGACCTGCATGGTGCGCTTCGAGCTGAACCGCAGCTTCCGTCCTGCCTCCTGCTGGAGGGTGGACGTGATGAACGGTGCCCGCGGTGACCGTCGGTAGGGCTTGTGGGTCATCGAGGACACCGTCAGCGACGCATCCTCGAGGCCGGCGGCCAGCGCCCGTGCCGCCGGTTCGTCGAGCACCGCCACCTTGGCGGGGTCGCCGAGCCGGCCCGAGGCGTCGAAGTCCTTCCCCGTGGCGAGCGGCCTGCCGTCGACGGCCAGCAGGTTGGCCGTGAACGACCGGGGCACGTCGGCCTCGGCGGCCCGGGCGGCCTCGCCCTCGGCCGTGACCGTGGCGTCGATGCCCCACCAGTCGGCCGAGCGGAAGGCCATGCGCTCGCGCTCGCGGTCGACGACCATCCGGGTGGCCACGCTCTGGACCCGCCCGGCCGAGCGGCCGTTGGTCTTGCGCCGCATGACGTCGGAGAGCTTGAACCCGTAGATCCGGTCGAAGATGCGGCGCGCCTCCTGGGCCTCCACCAGGTGTGGATCGATCGTCCGGCACTCCTCCACCGCCCGCTGGATGGCCTGGGGGGTGATCTCGTGGAAGACCATCCGGGGCGTGTCCTCGGGTAGGCCCAGGACCTGGCTGAGGTGCCAGGCGATCGACTCGCCCTCGCGGTCCTCGTCCGTGGCCAGGTAGACCTCGCCGGCGTCGCGCGCCAGCTTCTTCAACTTGGCGACCTGGGACTTCTTCTCCGGCGAGACGATGTACACGGGCTTGAAACCGTTGTCCACGTCCACGGCCAGGTCGGCCCACGACTCCTGCTTGAACGCGGCCGGGAGCTCTTTGCGGGTGGCCAGGTCGCGGATGTGCCCGATCGACGACTCCACGACGTAGTCGGGTCCCAGCAGGCCGCCGATGGTCTTGGCCTTGGCCGGGGACTCGACGATCACCAGCTTCCGTCCCGTGCGCCCGCCTCGGCGCGGCGGCACGGGGCCGTCGTCGGCATCTGTCTCGGTGGGCGTCTCTGTCAGGTCGGTGGGTGGCATCGCTGGGGGCAAGGGTTAGCGGTGGATCGGGGCATTGTCAACCCAGCCGACGCGCCACCGGGGCCCTACGGCCCCGGTGGGAACTGCACGACTTCCTGGTCAGGACGCTCCGACGGGCTCCGCCCGGCCGCCGGACGCTGCCGGGCTCACTGGGCCGCGGCGGGCTCCGCTGCAGCCGGGAGCTCGCTGTCCATGCTGTCGGTCTTCCGCTTGGAGAAGGCGATGGAGATGCCCAGCACGACCAGCGAGACGCCGGCGATCGACAGACGGGCCGCCGTGTGGTGGGAGAGGGTGATGACGGCCGGCAGGATCAGCAGCGAGACCAGGTTCATCACCTTGATGAGGGGGTTGAGCGCCGGACCCGCGGTGTCCTTGAACGGGTCGCCGATGGTGTCGCCGATGACGGCGGCCTTGTGGGCCTCCGAGCCCTTGCCGCCCTCGTGGCCGTCCTCGATGTACTTCTTGGCGTTGTCCCACGCCCCGCCCGAGTTGGACAGGAAGTTGGCCATGAGCTGACCGGTCAGGATGGCGCCCACCAGGAACGCGCCGAGGGCGAAGTAGTTGATGCCGAATCCGACGATGACCGGGGTCAGGACGGCCAGCAGGGCCGGGGTGGCGAGCTCGCGCTGGCTGGCGGCGGTGCAGATGGCGATGACCTTGCCATACTCGGGCTTCTCCGAGTAGTCCATGATGCCCGGGTGCTCCCGGAACTGGCGGCGCACCTCCTGGACCACCGTGCCCGCCGAGCGTCCTACGGCACGGATGGCCAGGGCGCTGAACAGGAAGGCGATCGAGCCGCCGATGAGCACGCCGATGAAGATCGTCGGGTGCGAGACGTTGATCGACGTCTGCGGCAGGTCGAACAGCCAGTTGACCGGGGCGAAGCGTGGCGGGTGCAGGTTGAGCTGGCTGCCGATCGTCTCGATGAACGAGGCGAACAGGGCCACCGAGGCGATGACGGCGGAGCCGATGGCGACGCCCTTGGTGACCGCCTTGGTCGTGTTGCCGACGGCGTCCAGGCTGACCATGACCCGCTCGGCCTCCCCGGTGAACTCGCCGGACATCTCGGCCACACCGGCGGCGTTGTCCGACACCGGGCCGAAGCTGTCCTCCGACACGATCATGCCCGCCGTCGACAGCAGGCCGATGCCGCTGAGCGCCACCAGGTACAGGGTGAGCTGGATGTTGCCGCCGCCGAGGCCGATGGACACGGCGATGGCGAGGACGATGGCGATGATGGCCCACACCGACGACTCGAGGCCGAGGGCGAGGCCGGACAGGGTGAGGGTGGCCGGTCCGGTCCGTGCCGTCTCGGCCACCTCCTTCACCGGGCCCCGCTCGGTCGAGGTGAAGTGCTCGGTGATCTGACTGGCGACGAGCATGAGGACCACGCCGGTCAGCACGGCGTAGAAGGCCTTCCAGTAGTGGAGGTAGGCGCCGGCCACTACGGCGGACCCGGCGATGGTCAGGATGGCCGCGGTCCACACGCCCCGGTTGATCGGGGCCATGGCGTTCTTGTCGTTCTTGCCGGCACGCACCACGAAGACGCCGACGATGGTGGCGAGGATGCCGATGGCCGGGATGGCGATGGGGAAGATCACCGTCTTGGCGGCGTCGCCGCCCCGGCCGATCGAGGCGAAGGCGGTGACGCCCAGGATGATGGCGGCGATGATGGTGATGACGTAGGACTCGAAGAGGTCGGCGGCCATCCCGGCGCAGTCGCCGACGTTGTCCCCGACGTTGTCGGCGATGGTGGCGGCGTTGCGGGGGTCGTCCTCGGGGATGCCGGCCTCGACCTTGCCGACCAGGTCGGCGCCGACGTCGGCCGCCTTGGTGAAGATGCCGCCGCCGACCCGCATGAACAGGGCGAGCAGCGAGGCGCCGAAGCCGAAGCCGATCAGCACGGCGGTGGCCGTGTTCTGGAAGATCAGGACGATCACGGTGGCGCCCAGGAGGCCGAGGCCCACGCACAGCAGGCCGGTGATGGCGCCCGTGCGGTAGGCGACCTTGAGGGCGGGGGCCATCTTGCCCTCACGGGCGGCGGCCGCGGTGCGGACGTTGCCCCGCACGGCCAGGCTCATGCCGATGAAGCCGGTGAGACCCGAGCAGAGGGCGCCGGCCAGGAAGCAGATGACCCGGTAGATGCCGGCCTGGGCGAACGTGAGGTCGACGACCTGATGACGTACGACGATCACGGACCCGTTGACGAGCAGTCCGCTCGTCACCGTGTGGGTGACCTTGGTGGCGGTGAAGAAGATCAGCACGGCCAGCGGCACGATGATGATGCCGATGGTCTTGAACTGCCGGGCCAGGAACGCCTCGGCGCCCTCCTGGATCGCCTTGGCGATGTCCTTCATGGATGCGGTGCCCTGGTCGGCGGCGAGCACGCCCCGGACGAGCAGGAGGGCCACCGCGATGGCGGCGACGGAGCAGGCGAGGGCGAAGTACAGCCAGAGCTTCTCGGAGCTGTTCAGCGAGAAGATCTGGTAACCCCCTTCGGCCAGGAGGTGGGTCATCGGTGTGGCTCCCTTCGGTGTACTGCACGGTTACGGGCGATCGCTACCCGGCACACGCGTCCGCGTCACGTCGCGTCGGACGAGAGACCCGGGTCCCCCCAAGCGAAGTCACGGTCGAACGGCCGAGTGCCGGGGCCCGCCACTGGGCGCGCCATTCCCGGCAATCGGGGAGAAGATAGCGACAACGGGGGTCAGGGGCAAGAATCCCCCCTTCCAGGCTGGCCTACGTGGGCTCGACGGCCGCCTCGGGCCCGGCGATGAGCTCGTAGTCGGGGTTGAGGATGGCCTGGCGGCGGGCCCAGTCCCCGACCATGCCCTCGACCACGAGGCGCGCCCCCGGCTGGATGCCCGGGATCCGGCGCCGGCCCTGGAAGACCAGGAGGAGCATGCCGCTGTCGTCGGCGAGCAGGCACTCGAGATTCGAGGTGCCGGCCCGGGGCTGCACGCGCACCGACCGGACCCGGCCCGCCACCCGTACCCGGTTGCGCCACTGGACCTCGCCGATCGGGATCGTCCCCCGGGCCTTCTCGCCGAACGCCTCCCGGTGGGAGAGGGCCTTGGCGGCCAGCTCCCGGTCCGCGGCGCGGTCGGCGGCCCGCGCCCCGTGGCGGCCGTGGGCTCCCGGCGCCGGGGGTCCGCCCTCCGCGGTCACCACCTTGCGGCCCCAGTGTCGTCGGTTCGACCACCAGCCCCCCACCAATTGATAGGGGACGATCGTGGCGTTGACGTGCTCGAGGTGCCCCACCGCCGACGCGATGTGGTCGGCCGTGTTGTCGTGCAGCACCCGCTTCAGGCCCGACGAGAAGATGCGCCGAGGCAGCAGGATGGTGAGCTCCGTCTTGCGGTCGGCGACCGTCTCCGCGGCCAGTTCGAGGGCGGCCCGGGTGAGCCGGCGGTCCTCGCACTCCTGGATGTCGAGGGGGAGGTCGGAGAGGCCGAGGCGGCGCCACTCCTCTTCGAGCTCCGTCGACACCATCGGGTCCAGGGCGAAGTGGACGGCCCGGAGGTCGTCGGGGTGCAGCGTGCGGGCGTACTGCAGCGCCCGCGCCGTGGCCATGTCGAGCCGGTCGATCAGCACCACGACCGCGTGCCGGCTCAGCACCGGGGCCTCGGCCGCCTCGGAGGCCCCTTCCTCGAGCTGGACCTCCTCCCGCATGTACTGCCGGTGGAGACGGAGCAGGCCGTAGAACATGGCCGGGCCGACGAAGACGACCACCCAGGCGCCCTCCTTGAACTTCACGGTGGCGAAGATCAACACGACGATCGCCGCCAGTCCGGCGGACAGCCCGTTGACGAAGACGTGGCGCCGCCAGTTGCCCGACCTGTCGTCCAGGTAGTGTTTCACCATGCCGAGGCCGGCCATCGTGAACCCGGTGAAGACGCCGATGGCGTACAGGGCCACCAGCGCCGACAGGTTGGAGCCGGTGGCCACGATCAGCACCAGGGCGACGACGGTGAGCACGATGATCCCGTTCGAGAACGCCAGGCGGTGGCCGCGCCGCGTCAGCTGTTTCGGGAGGTAGGAGTCGGAGGCGACGTAGCTGGCCAGGAACGGGAACCCGTTGAAACTGGTGTTCCCGCCGGTGTACAGGATGAGTACCGTCGCCAACTGCACGATGTAGAAGACCGTGGCCCCGAAGGCACCGGTCCCGAAGACGAGCTTGACCTCCTGGGAGACCACCGTCGGCGTGCCCGTCGAGTAGGGGACGGCGTGGGTCCAGTGGGCGATGAGGGTCACCCCGAGCACCAGGAAGGCCAGCACGCTCGACATCACCACGAGCGTCTGGCGGGCGTGGCGGGAGGCCGGCTCGCGGAACGATGCCACGCCGTTGGAGATGGCCTCGAGCCCGGTCAGCGACGAGCCGCCGTTGGCGAACGACCGGAGGATCACGATGAAGGTGGCGCCGTACAGCCAGGACGGTCCGGATGCCGCGTGGGCCTGCACCAGCGGACACCCGCTGGTGGCGGTGGCCACGCAGTGGGTGGCGATGACCTGGGGGTGCAGTTGGCCGAGCGCTTCGCGGATGTAGCCCGACACGACCACGAAGCCCAGGCAGACGATGAAGAAGTAGGTCGGGAAGGCGAAGAACTTCCCCGCCTCCTTGATCCCCCGCAGGTTGCCGTAGAGCAGGAGCAGGACCACTCCGACCGTGATCTCCACGACGTAGGGCGTCAGCCGTGGGAAGGCACTGATCAGCCCATCGGTGCCGGCCGCCGTCTGGACGGCGACGGTCACCGTGTAGTCGATCAGCAGCGCGACCGCGGCGATCTGGGCGATCTTCGGCCCGAAGTTCTCGCGGGCGACGACGTAGGCGCCGCCGGCCTGGGTGTAGAGCTTGATGACGTCGAGGTACGACAGGGTCACGAAGAACAGGACGCCGAGGATGGCCGCCGTGATCGGGACCACGAGGGCGAACGCGGCCAGGCCCACGTAGGGGATGAGCTGGTTGAGCATCTGCTCGGATCCGTAGGCCGACGACGAGATGCAGTCCGGGGCGAGCACGCCGAGCGCCGACGGGCGTCCGAGGCGCTCGTCGCGGAGCTTCTCGTTGACCAGCGGCGGGCCCAGGAGCCAATTCTTCAGCCGGTACCGCAGCGACTCGGGGAGGTCGACCTTGACCGGGCCGGCGGCCGAGGGCCGCGGGGGCGGGGCGGTCGGGCGCCGGGGTGCGGTACCGCCGACGGCAGCGCCGTCGGCGGTGACCTGGGGCTCCATGCCCTCATTAGAGCATGCATCGCCAGGGGGAACGGAACCGGCCCGACCCGTTCCCCCTCCCGATCCGGCACCGAACGGGCATCGCGCTCCATGAGTTGTGCCCGGGTGCCGATACGTGTTGCATGGTGCCCGTGCACATCGTGATCGTCGGCTGCGGCCGAGTCGGCTCCGGACTCGGCATCGAGCTCGTGGAGCAGGGCCACTCGGTGGCCATCATCGACCGCAACGCCAAGGCGTTCCGGCGCCTGCCCGCCGACTGGACCGGGACCACGATCGTCGGCTCCGGCTTCGACCGCGACGACCTCGACGAGGCCCGGGCGCACGATGCCACGGCACTGGCCGCGGTGACCAGCGGCGACAACTCCAACATCCTCACCGCCCGCATCGCACGGGAGACCTACGCCATCCCCAACGTCGTCGCCCGCATCTACGACCCCCGACGGGCCCAGATCTACCTCCGCCTGGGCATCTCGACCGTGGCCACCGTCTCGTGGACGATCGACCAGGTCCGCCACCGGCTCCTGCCCCACGAATTGGAGAGCGAGTGGTCGGACCCGACCGGGGGACTCTCGCTGATCGAGCGCCACCTTCCCGAGCGGTGGGCGGGCAAGCGGCTCGCCGACCTGTGCAAGCCCGGGGAGGTCAGCCTGGTGTCGGTCACCCGGGCCGGCGTGGCCCGCCTGGACTTCGCCGACCTGGTCGGCCAGGAGGGTGACGTCCTCCACCTGATGGTGACCGAGCAGGCGCTGGGCCGGTTCCAGGAACGGCTGCTCGGCGCGGCTGCCGGTGCCGGTGCCGGTACCGTTGCCGGACCAGGTTCCGGTGCCGGTGCTCCGTCCGACGGGGACCAGGCATGAAGGTCGCCATCGCCGGAGCCGGGAGCGTCGGGACCTCCATCGCCGGCGACCTGCACGCCGCGGGCCACGAGGTGCTGCTCATCGAGCGGGACCCCGACCTCGTCGCCCGCCAGCGGGGCGACCTCGACGTCACCTGGGTCGTGGCCGATGCCTGCGAGGTCGCCTCGCTCGACGCGGCCGGCCTGGCCACCGTCGACGTCGTCGTGGCCGCCACCGGCGACGACGAGGACAACCTGGTCGTATCGCTGCTCGCCAAGCAGGAGTTCGCCGTCCCCCGCGTGGTCGCCCGGGTGAACCACCCGAAGAACCAGTGGCTGTTCACCGAGACCTGGGGCGTCGACGTCTCGGTGTCCACCCCCCAGCTGCTCACCGCCCTCGTCGAGGAGGCGGTGTCGGTGGGGAGTCTCGTCCGGCTGCTCCGCTTCGAGGGCGGCAACGCCCACCTGGTCGAGGTCACCCTCGCCGAGGACTCGCCGGCCGACGGGGTGTCGGTGGCCGACCTGGGCGTCCCCCGGGACGCCACCATCGTCGCCGTCGTGCGCGCCGACCACCTCCTCGTCCCGCGGGGCGACACCCGCCTGGCCGCAGGCGACGAGGTCCTGGTCCTGATCACCGCCGACGCCGAGGACGAGGTACAGCGCCTGCTGGTCGGGCCCTGAGCACCATGCGGGCCGCCTTCTTCGACCTCGACAAGACGGTCATCGCCAAGGCGTCGATCGCGGCGTTCGGCCGCCCCTTCTACCGGGGCGGCCTGATCAACCGCCGGCTCATCGCCCGCTCGATCGTCTCGCAGATCATCTACCTCCACCTGGGTGCGAGCGAGCAGAAGCTGGCCCGGGTACGCGAATCGATGCTGGCGCTCACCAAGGGCTGGGACAGGGAGCGGATCCGGGAGATCGTGCGCGAGGCGCTCGAGGAGACCGTGGAGCCGATCATCTACGCCGAGGCCCTCGACCTGATCGAGGCGCACCGGGCCGCCGGCTACAAGGTGTACCTGGTCTCGGCCTCACCGGAGGAGATCGTCGAGCCGCTGGCCGAGCACCTCGGAGTCGACGGGTGCATCGCCACCCGCGCCGTGGTCGACGACGAGGGCCGCTACGCCGGAGAGATGGAGTTCTACGCCTACGGCCCGTTCAAGGCCGAGGCGATGCGCGATCTGGCCGCGGCGGAGGACCTCGACCTGGCCGAGTCCTCTGCCTACTCGGACTCCTACACCGACCTGCCCATGCTCGAGGCCGTCGGCCACCCCGTGGCCGTCAACCCGGACCGGGTCCTGGCCAAGGTCGCCCGCGAACGCGAGTGGGAGGTCATGCAGTTCACCAAGCCGGTGCGACTGCGGGACCGGGTGACCGTCCCGAGCATGACGGCGACGGCCACGGCGGCCGGGGTCACCGCGGCGGCCACGGCGGGCGCGCTGGTCGCGTGGCGCCTGGCGCGGCGCGCACGGGCCTGAGGCCTCACACCGCCGGGGACGCGGGCGCTCTACCGTTCGAGGATTGCCGGCCGACCGCGGACGCGGCTGCGCGCGCTGCAGGCCGGGAGGCTACGGACGGTGCGCTCAGGCGGAACGGAGCCGCTGGGCGGCGACGGCACCGAGGGCGATGATGACGATGAGGATCACGAGCTTCTTCATGGGG
>DATLRE010000154.1:0-10961 GCA_035534835.1 Acidimicrobiales bacterium | reverse complement strand
GGTCACCACCCTGTACCCGGGCGACCTGATCTTCACCGGGACGCCGTCCGGGGTGGGTATGGCCCGGGGCCGGTTCCTCGTCCCCGGCGATCTGGTGGTGACCGGCGCCGAGGTGATCGGCGAGCTGCGCAACCCGTGCGTCGCCGGACGGGGGCCCCTGGCCCTGTGAGGGGGCAGGGCGACGGCGGGGCGTCCCGGGGGACCCCGCCGGTCGGGGTGTGCGGCGTCGACCGGTCGGACGAGGTCTCGCGTCCGCAACCGTCGTCCCTCCCGGCAGGCCGCTCTCCGGCCACGCCGCGCTCAGATAGGGACCTTCGGCCCTGGTCCCTCGCGGCCCGCATCCGCATCCTGGGACGTGCTGGAACAAGCAGGCACGAAATGTCTCATCGATGTGCCGGAACGGACTGGGGGTACCGGATGTCACTGGGTCTCGATCTGAGCTATCTCGAGCGGTCCGCCCGCGGCGAGTTCGACCTGGGGTGGTTGCGGGAGACCAGATCCGAGTGGGGGATCCGGGCGGTGCCCTCCAAGACCGGGCTCACGATGCGGGACATCGCCGTCGGGTCCTACGGGGTGATCCCCGAGCACGCGCCGCTGCGCACGATGGCGCCACGCGGCAGCGACGTGGACCCGGGCGTCCCGGACATGGGCTACACCATCAACGACCGGTCGGAGGTCTGGGCGGACAACGTGCTCGATCTCTACGAGGAGGCGGTCAGCCGCCAGTGGAGCGCCACCCGCGACATCCCCTGGGGTGAGCTGGCTCCGCTGGACCCCGACGTCGAGCACGCCATGTGCCAGCTGGCCACGGTCCTGTCCGAGGTCGAGATGGTGGCGGCCGATTTCCCCGCCAAGTGGCTGTGGCGGATCAACCACGACTACGTCGAGGCCAAGATGTTCCTCTGCACCCAGGTCATGGACGAGGCCCGCCACACCGAGGTCTTCCGCAAGCGTGCACTCGCCAACGGTGGCGGGCTGGGCCGGGCCACGGCCGTCGTGGAGCGGTTCCTGCAGCTGATCCTGGATGCCGAGTCCTACGACGAGGGCTCGGCCCTCATGCACCTGCTCGGCGAAGGGATCGTCCTGTCGCTGTTCCGTGCCGGCGCCGCGCTGGCGCCCTCCCCGGTCGAGCAGCGGATCTTCCGGCTCTGCATGCAGGACGAGGCCCGGCACGTGGCCTACGGGACGATGCACCTGCGCTACCGGCTCGAGCAGGACCCGTCGATGGCGGCGGACTTCCACGACTACCTCGACAAGGGGGAGGAGATGATCGCCATGATCTTCTCGACTCCCGAGATCGTCGAGCCCACTGCCATCCTGGCAGCCGGCAGCGTCGAGGCGGCCTGCCAGCTGGGCGCCGGCGCCGGCGACGTGCTGCGGCGCCAGATCGTGGGCGACTACCTGAAACGCTGCGACCATGCCGGCCTGGACCGGCGCGGACGCCTGCACCTCCCCGACGCCATCATCGACGGGGTGCCCGGGGCGACGACGCAGGCGGTGGCCTGATGGCCCCGATCGCCGCCGAGTTCCCCTCGCGGCGCTGGTTCGACGAGCTCGTGACCCGGGCCACGGCCGACACCGCCACCATCGAGCGTCTGGGGACGGCCGAGTTCCGCTTCGGCGTGGAGGTCGTCCTGCCCGACGGCACCTGCACGCTGTTCGGGCTCGTGCTGGACGGCTACGACATCGACGCCGTGGGACCCGTCGGCGAGGAGGGGTTCGGTCCGGACGCGGTGTGCTCCGGGCCGCTCGAGGCGTGGACCGAGATGATCGCCTGGATCGAGGTGAACGGTCCCGCCGACAGCGCCCACTCGCTGAACGGACTGTCGATCGCCGGGAGCCCCTTCGACGTGCGGTCGGCCGATGCCATGGGCAGTGACAAGTTCTACCGGTACATGGGTACCCTCCAGGCGGTGTTCGACGCCGCCTCCGAGACCCCGGCCACGGTGGGACGGGCCTGACGCCGTGGCCTTCGAGGTCGACGTCGAGGAGTGCCTGGGGTGTGGCGCCTGCGAATCTGCGTGCCCGCAGGGTGCCATCACCCAGGGCGGTGACTTCCCCGTCGCCTACCTCGTCGACCCCCTGTTGTGCAACGACTGCGAACGGTGCCTCGTGGTGTGCCCAGTGGACGGACTGGTGCCCGACGCGGACTGGGCGGTGTGCCACGGGCGCGGATGCCCGCTGTCGTCGGACCGGTATGCCGGCACCGAGTGCAGCGAAGGCCGCAGCGTGTGCCCGACGTGCGGATCGGTCCTGTGGCGGGCCGACGGCGGCGACTGGACGTGCCCGGTGTGTGCGGCGGCCGCCACGGGTGTCCGGACGGCTTCGTGCCCGAAGGTCCGGCGGTCCCGACGCCTCCTGGCCGAGGTGGCGTCCGGCTGAACCCCCGCCGGTCGGGGTGTGCGGCCGGGATCCGGCCTAGGCTGGATCGGGAACGGCGTGGCGCCGAGGAGTGCCGTTCGGATCCACCCGAGGCGGCCGCCGACCCGGAACCGTTGACGCGGCCGATTGGAGGACCATGCCTGCCGAAGGCGAGCTGCAGATGGGCCATCAGCTCGACGAGGATCATGCGCCGGAGACCAACGGCCGCATGCCCGTGTGCCGGCGTTGCGGATCGCAGACCGATGGACCCGAGGGCCGTCATCACCTGCCCACGGAGCGGCAGATGACTCGCATCGCCGAGTGGCTGGTGGCGGAGGCCCAGCGGCTGCACCTCCAGCGCATCCGGCAGGCCCGGGGGGGATGAGCCGCCCGGAGGGCCAGGGTCGGCGCGCCGGGGTCCCGGTCGCGCCGGAGGATCTCAGTACGTGAGGTCCGACGCCTCCCACCGCTTCGGCCCGATGCGTACGATCGAACGGTGTCCGAGGTCCCGGATCTCGAAGTCGACCATGTCCAGGACGATCGGCTTGGCGTTGCGGGCGGCGACCCCGGGGTCGTTCAGGTGGACGAACCGGACCAGCTCGCATCCGTCCGGGGTGCGGCCCGGGGTGGGGATGTACATCCAGTGCTCGCCCTCGAGGAACACGAGTGCCTCCCGGATGTGTCCATAGCTCCGGCGTCCGAGGTCGGGGTCGAGGAAGGACTTGGCCTCGCTCGTGCGATCGTCGAACATCGCACCCAGGAACCGGTCCACGAACTCGCCGGGACCCTCCGTTCCGCACCACGTACGCAGTCCGACCGTCTTGGTCTTGCTCGCCGCCATGCCCAACCCTATGCCAGGCATCCGGCGAATACGCGGGATGGACGGTGATCCGGTGATCCGGGGGCCGGCCCTCGGTCCCGCGGCCGCCCTGGGAACCCGCCGACATCACGGTCTGGACCGCGGAGCTCACCGAATTCCTGACCCCCTACGACTCGCCCTACCCGGCGTGGATGCTCGAGGAGCTCCAGGGCCAGGAGCCCCGCTCGGCCTGACGCTCCGTCCCCGACCCTCAGTTGAGGATGTTGACGGCCCGCGAGATCACCAGGGCCACGGTCAGTAGCGAGGCCAACGACTGGAGCATCATCAGGAGCTTCGCCCAGCTGGTCAGCGGCATCGTGTCGGTCGGGCTGAACGCCGTCGCGTTGGTGAACGACGTGTAGAGGTAGTCGAGGAACTGCGGTGCCCACCCCGGCGACGATCCCGGCGTCGACATCTGCGGAAACAGGAAGTCGGGCCGGCGATGGGCGGGTTGGAGGCGGGCGGTCACGCCGCCCCGGTCGAGCTCCCAGTACCAGAGCCCGAAGGCGATGACATTGGTGAGCCAGATCGGGACCGATGCGAACACCAGGGACCGGCCGCCCGCGGAGGTGTGGGCGAGGAGGGCCCGGATCAGCTCGGCCAGCGCCACCAGGTTGGCCACGGTGATCACGGCGATGAGACCGAGGGACAGCCAGCGGAGGGCCGACCCCTCGCGGTCGGCCCGGTGCGGGTCGGTCACGAGCAGGGCGACCAGGAGGACACCTTCGAGGACGGGGATGAGCCAGCGCGGGCCGAGACCCTGGATGACCCGTTCCGGGAGGACGACCTGGAGGGCGATGGCGACCAGGACGGCCAGGAGCGCGACCCACCGCGGCTCGTGGTTCGAGGGCACACCCCAGGCGACCCGGTCGTCGCGCTCGTGGCCCGGCGAGCCGGTGGCCCACCATCCGGGCACGTCGACCGGTCCGGGGGGCGGGGGATCGTCCGCCCCGGAGGGGACCGCCGGAGTCTCGCTCATCACCGGTCACCGTAGTCAAACCCGTCCGCGATGCGGACCATCCACGGCGGGGGCCCGAGCGAGCGGGCCGGGCCACCGGTCCGAGCGGTCAGGAGAGGACGGAGAACGTGATCCCGGCGGTCTGGAGCCGGGTGCGCAGTGCCGGCCCGAGCGCAGACGCGGTGGTGACCTGGCCGGCGGTCTCGGGGAGGACGTCGAGGGCGAGCGAGAGCGCCGACTCGCCGATCATCTTCGCCGTCTCCGTGTAGCCGGGGTCGCCGCCCGCCACCTCGGTCACCACCCGGGCACCACCACCCTCGCCGACGAAGCGCACGGCGAACCATGCCGCCGCCCGCTGGTCCTCGGTCGGCCCGCTGCCCGAAGGGCGCATCCGGGTGAGCGCGCGCCGGGCCGCCGGCACCTGGGCCGCAGCCACCAGGGCGGCCACGCCGCCGAGCATCCCGGCCAGGGCGACGGGGCTGCCACCCGCCCAATTGTGGGAGTAGCGGAAGTCGGGTCCGTAGCGGGGGAGCTGCCGGGCGGATTCGGCGACGATCAGTGGATCGATCGTGGGCAGCGGCGCCACCCACCATCCGGTGCCCGCGTCGCGCCCGACCTTCCCGTTGACCACCCGGATCCGGCGGCCCTCCGGATCGGGCTCGACCCGGCGGCGCACCACCTGGGCGGCCCGTCCCTGGCGCATCCGGCTCAGCACCTCGAGGGCGGATGCCGCGGTGCCGCCCGAGAACGTGCCCCGCATGCGCACGTATCCCCGGACCGACAGGGGCTCGTCCTCGGGCAGTTCGTCGACGGTGAACTGCACCCCGAGGTCGTGGGGGACGGAGTCGAAGCCGCAGGCGTGGAGGAGGCGGGCCCCTGTCGCGACGGCCCGGGCATGGTGCCTCAGGTAGGTGAGGTCCACGAACTCGGGCTCACCGGTCAGGTCCAGGTAGTCGGTGCCGGTGTCCGCGCAGGCGGCAACGACCGGATCACCGTGGACGAGGTACGGACCCACCGTGGTGACCAGCACGCGCGTTCGCTCGGTGAGGCGCCGCAGGGCGGCTCCGTCGGTGGCGTCGACCGTCACCAGCTCCGTGTCGGCACCGGTGCGGGCCCGGAGTGCGTCGAGCTTGGCGCGATTGCGGCCGGCCAGGCCGACGCGCACGGACGACGGTGCCCGCTCGGTCAGGTAGTCGGCGATGAGCCCGCCGGTGAAACCGGTGGCCCCGAGGAGGACGATGTCGAGGTCACGGGCTTCGGCGGGCATGTGTCCGACACTACCGAGCCGGCTGGCGGGCGGCCCCTCCGGCCGGCTCCGGCCCCGGCGGCAACTCCGTCCGCCCCGGCCCCGGCGGCAACTCCGTCCGCCCCGGCCCCGGCGGTCCGGGATCGGATGAGAAGCCTCTCATCATCAGTTCATGCCGGGCTTAGGAACCGTCGTCACACTCGACGGCACGAGGACGCCCGCACGGGTGCCCGACGAGACGACAGGACGAGGGGTTCCCATGGCCAGTACCACCAAGAAGATCGTGATCACCGCACTCGCCACCGGCGGCATCGTCGCCGGCGTGGCCACGGCGTCGGCGGCGCCGTTGCGCTCCGTGTCGCCTGCGGCGGCCACGTCGGCCGAGGCGCAGGCGCTCCACCAGCAGGTGGCGAGCCTCACGGGCAGGGAGCAGGCGCTGCGGGCACGACTGCAGGCGACGGTGCAGGCCCGCCACCACGACACGCCGGCCGCCGCCATGGCGCCGGAGTCGGGTGCCCGGACCTCCGTGGCGGTCGGCCCCACGACCGCACCGGCCCCGCCCACGACCACCACCGCTCCGGTGCCCACCACCATGCCGTCGTTCGCCGCCGGGGACCGCTCGCGCGACACCGGGGCGGAGGCGCCGACGAGCGTGTCCGAATCGGAGCACCCGACCACCACCTCGACATCGGCCGATCCCGAGACGGCTACGCCGTCGACCGGTGGGGGAGCCACCCAGGGCGACGGCGAGGGCGGCGCCCATGACTGACCGCACCGCGTCGACCCGCCGGGCCGGCCGCCGGCACCGCGTGGTCTCCTCGGCGGTCGTCGCCGCGGCCACCGTCGGCGTGACCGGATTCACGCTGTCGTGGGCCGTCGGCACCACGGCGCCGTCCACCGGCCCGGCCGCGGGTTCCACCACCCTGGTCGCCCGGCAGGTCGCCGCCGACGAGGCGGCCATCACCCGCCTCCGCCGATCGATCGCCGTCACGGACCAGCAACTGGCCGCCGCGGCAGCTTCGACGGCGACGACGGACGCGCCGGCACCCGGCGCGCCGGCTCCGGCCTCCGCCGGGTCCGTGGGAGCGACCCCCGCCACGCCCGCCCCGGGCGTCGGTGGCGCCAGTTCGACGGCGGCCGTCGGGACGGGATCCGCCCCCGCCCCGGCGGCTGCCGTCCCCGCCCCCGCGCCGGCACCGGCTCCGGCCGGACCGCCGGCCACTTCGGCCGCACCCGCCCCGACGACTGCACCCGCCCCCGCCCCGGCTCCGCCGCCCCCGGTCGCGGCGACCACCGGGGCATCGGCGGCTCGGCCCTGACCGGGTGTCGACCGTCACCGCGACCGCCGTCGTGGGCTCCGTGCGGGCGATGGCCTGCGACATCACCGTGCAGGTGCCCGTCGACGCCGCAACGGACTCCGCCATCGCCGACGCCGAGGCGGCCCTGCGGGTCTTCCGCACCGTCCACCGCACGTGCACCCGGTTCGACCCGGACAGCCCGTTGATGCGCGTCAACGCACGACCGGACCGGTGGCACCGGGTGCCGCGGGTCCTGTTCGCTGCGGTCCGCGAGGCCCACGACGCCCATGTGCGCACCCGCGGCCGCTTCGACCCCCGAGTGCTGGCGGACCTCGAGCACCTGGGCTACGACCGCAGCCTCCGCTTCGAGGACGGACCGGTGGTCACGACGGTCGGCGGGGGGCCGAGCCCGGCCCGGACGGCACGGGGTCGGTGGCGGCCCCGGTTCCGGGGTGGCGACCGGCCCGAGCTGCACCTGGGTGGCGACGCCGTCGACCTCGGTGGGATCGGCAAGGGTCTCGCACTGCGCTGGGCGGGGGCACGGCTGTCCGCCACCACGCCCGATCACCTGATCGACGCCGGGGGCGACTGCGTGTGCCAGGGGACGGACACCCGGACGGACGGCTGGAGGATCGGTGTCGAACACCCTTGCGGAGGCGATGAGCCGGTGGCCGTGCTGGCGCTGGCCGACCGCGCCGTGGCGACGTCGTCGACCCGGCTGCGGCGGTGGACGTCCGCAGGCGCGCCCGCCCATCACCTCATCGACCCGCGGTCGGGCCGTCCCGGCGGGGCGGGGCTGGCCGCGGTGACCGTCGCCGCCGCCGACCCGGCCGCGGCGGAGGTGGCCACCAAGTCCCTCTTCCTCCTCGGTGCCGCCGGCATCGCGGCCGAGGCCCGGCACCGTGCGATCGCGGCGCTCTGGGTCGGATCCGACGGTTCGGTCACGACGAGCAGGCGGATGGACGACTACGTGATCTGGAGGGCCCCGTGACGATGCTGAGCGGTCCGTCCGGCGGCGCTCCCCCGCCCGTTCCCGACCTCGACGAGCTGCTGGCCGCCCGGCGGGCCACGGACCCCCGGTTCGCCGACGCCCGGAGCCGGGCCGCTGCCTCGAGCCGCGCCGACGCCCGCCACCGCGCCGACGCCCCGGCCCACCGGGGGCTCGGACCCGCCCGGACGGTGGAGGCGGCGCGCACGGCCGGGCTCCTCGTCCTCGTCCTCGGGTTCTCGGTGGGGCTCGGTTCGCTCGTCGGCGCCCATGGCCGGACCCTGGTCCACAACCGGATGCTCCCCTGGATCCTCGGCCGGAGCCTCGGCCTGGCCTCCTACCTCGCGCTGGCGGCGATGGTCGTCCTCGGACTCTGGCTCCGCCATCCGTGGCGCTCGCGGCTCGGCCGGCCCTCTGCGACCGGGATCCTGTGGGCCCACGTCACCCTGGCGGCCGGCACCGTCGTACTGGTCGCCGGGCACCTGACCGCGCTGGCCCTCGACCGGTACGCGGGCGTCGGGTGGACGGGGGTGTTCGTCCCCTGGGGGGCGCACTACCGCCCCACACCCTCGGCCCTCGGGACCTTTGCCCTCTACGCACTCGTCCTGGTTGCGGGCACCGCGGCCCTGGCAGGTTCGATCGGGCGGCGGGTCTGGTTCCCGCTGCACACGGTGTCGGTGCTCGTGTTCTGCCTGGCACTGGCCCACGGCATGCTCGCCGGAAGCGACGCCTACGCACTCCGCTGGATCTACGTGGCCACGGGGGCACTGGTCCTCGTCCTCCAGGCGACCCGCTGGATCGGCGCCCGGGCCGGCCACGGCGCCGCCGCGGTACCTGAATGACCAGCTTCGCCCGCAGCGTCGTGGGCGCCGGTACCGGGGGCGGCGGGGCGACGGAGGGGAGCGTGCGCATCGGCGGCCTGGGCGACCCCGGAACGCTGCTCCTTTCGGGCCCGCTCCGGTCGGCCGGGCCCGAACCGCTCGACGACCACGTCGGGCGTTGGGGGGTCCTTCCGGGACTGGACGGGGACGGGGTGCTCGCCCTGTTGCGGGCGAGCCGACTCGACGGCCGCGGCGGCGGCGGGTTCCCGCTCGCCCGCAAGGTGGCGACGGCCCTCGAATCCGGGGGCGAGCCGGTCCTGGTGGTCAACGCCAGCGAGAGCGAGCCTGCCAGCGCGAAGGACGCCGTGCTCTGCGCGCACCGCCCCCACCTGGTCCTCGACGGTGCCGCACTGGCGGCGGCGGCCTTGGGGGTGCGTTCGGTGACGGTCCACCTGCACCGCGGGGCCGCCGCGCCGTTCGACGGGCTCACCCGGGCGGTCGCCGAGCGCCGACGGTCCGGACACGACGGGGTCACCTGGACGGTGTCGCTCGGGCCCGACCGCTACGTGGCGGGTGACGCCTCGGCCGTCGCCGGGTTCCTGCACGACGGGGACGCCCGTCCCCGGTTCGGTGCGGCTCCCCTGGCCGTCGTGGGGCCCTCGGGTCGGCCGACCGTCGTCGCCAACGCCGAGACCCTGGCCCACCTCGGCGCGATCGCCCGGCTCGGTGCGGGCCCCTGGGCGGACCTCGGGTGGGGTACGTCCCCCGGGCCCCGGATGCTCACGGTGACCGGGGCCGTGGGGCATCCCGGTCGCGTCCTGGAGCTGACCGGTCCCGGGACCCTGGGGGACGTGCTGGCGGCGGGCGGCCTGTCGGCTCCGCCCGGCGCCGTGCTGGTCGGGGGGTTCGCCGGCACCTGGCTCGACGGCGACGAGGCCTGGCAGGTGCCCTGGGAGCGTTCGGCACTGGCGTGTCTCGGGGCGGCTCCGGGCTGCGGTCTCGTCGGAGTGCTCCCTCACGGGGCCTGTGGTCTGGTCGAATCGGCACGACTGGTCCGGTACCTCGCCGGGGAGTCGGCAGGGCAGTGCGGGACCTGCGTGGTCGGGCTGCCGCGCCTGGCGGCCGCCATGGAGTCACTGGCCGCCGGAACGTACCGGCGCCGGGCCCTGCGCCGGGTGGAGGCACTGACCGAGGAGCTTCTCGGGAGCGGGGCATGCGGCCATCCCGACGGCGTCGTGCGCCTCGTCCGCTCCACGTTGTCGGTCTTCGCCGACGACGTCGTGCGGCACCTCGCGGGTGAGCCGTGCCGCCACGCCGACCACCCCCCGGTGCTCGCCGTCCCTGCGGCCCACCGGGCCGGTGGCGGCCTCCGCCCCGAGGGGGACGTCGCATGACCGCCCGCATGCGCATCGACCCGACGCAGTGCCGGGGGCACGCCATCTGCGCCCTCTACGTAGCCGACGCCGTCGAGATCGACCGCTGGGGGTTCGGCCGCGTCGTCGAGGCGGAACTCGACACCCGCCAGGCCGTGCGACGTGCCCGCCGGGCGGCCGCCGCGTGCCCGAACGGGGCCGTCGTCGTCACCGGCGGCCGAGAGCAGTCCGGACCGGCGGCCGCCGGGACCGACCCCCGCGCCGGGGCGGGCCGTTGGTAACCTGGGGTCGGACAGCAGCCATGCCGGGCCGGGTCGCCCGATCCCGGTCGACCCGACGAGTGCGAGGTCGCGCGTCATGCCGACGGACAAGCCGATGACGACGAGACCGACGCGGCGTCCCTGGTGGGTGGGGCCCGGGGTCGGCGCCGTGCTCGGTGCCCTCGCCATCGCCCTGGCCGCCCAGGGCTCCCTGGCGGGCGGGCGCGTGGCGATGCCCGCCGGCCCGAGGCTCTCCTCGTCCGCGGCCTCCGCCGCTCCCGCGCCCGCACCCGCGCCGACGGAGGTGCCGGCGGCGGACGGGACGGTCGTCGAGCCGTTGCACCCGGTGGTGACGCAGTCGGACTCCTCCGGCACCCCGCCCGGGTCCGCCACGACGGCGTCGTCGGGAGGCGAGACGTCCTCGGCCGGGTCCCCGAAGGCCCCGGGCGGCTCGGCGGCCGAGTCGACGGGTACCGCGGCGGGCGACGCCGCGGCCTCCGGTTCCTCGGGAGGTTCCGGGGGGACCGGAGGCGGCGCCGCCGATACGGCGGAACCGACCACCGCCACCACGCTGCACCCGTCGACCTCCACCCCCACCACGACCGCGCCCGCTCCCGAGTCCGGGGACCGTTGAACGTGGCCGGCTCCGGGACGAGCCGGCGCCGGCGGCCGGGTTCGGCCGGCCGCCTGGCCGCGTTCCTGGCGATCCTCCTGGCGGTGGTCCTCTCGGTCACCGCCTACGAGACGGAACGGGCGTTCGCCAACCAGTCGATCGCTTCGACGACGCGCGGCCTGGT
>DATLRE010000153.1:0-7555 GCA_035534835.1 Acidimicrobiales bacterium | reverse complement strand
CGGGTTCGTCACGCTGCTGTCCGCCTTCGCCTGGTTCGAACCGCGCCTCAAACGTGCCTGGCTGTTCCTCGTTCCGGTCGCGTTCTTCCTGCCGGACCGCAGCCTCGCCAACTACCTCCTGGACGTGGTGCCGGCGGCCCTCGTGGCCGCGCTGAGCGTCGGGTCCGTCCGCCCGGCACCGGCACCTGCGGCCCGTGGCGGGGGACGCGCCTGGGTGCCGCGCCTGGCCGTGGGCGGGCCCGCCGTGGCCACCGTCGTCCTCCTGGTGGTGGCGTTCGGCTCGGCCCCGCTGTCGATCACCGTCGACCGGGCCACGTCCGCAGGGGTGGCCACCGTCGACGGAGGTCTGCACTACGTCTCGGTCGAGGTCTCCGTTCGCAACGGGGCAGACCGCCCGCTCCTCCCGCGCTTCATGGTGTCCTCGGGCGGGGGACATCCGAACGGGTTCTGGCGGTCGACGGCGGTCCGGGGCGAGTCGCCGATCCCCCCGGGGGCCACGACACGGTACGTGCTGCGCCCACCCCGGTTCACCTGGGCGCCCGACCACGGCGCCCGGTGGTTGGTCGAGGCCTACACCACGGCGCCCGACGCGTTGTCTACGTCGCCGCTGGAGTACTGGTCGCCGGGGACGGTGGGCCACTGAGCGACGGGCCCCGGCCGGCCCGCCGGCGGACGGCGAGGAGGACCGCCACGCCGAGCATGAACGCCGAGAGCAGGGCGAAGAACGAGTTGCCGGCCAGCAATTGCCATCCGTGCTCGTGGAGTTCGTTCACCCCGCCCGAGGGGACGTGGAGCACCGGTGCCCATACCAGGACGACGGCGCCGGCGACGGCCCAGACCGGGCCGCCCACCGGACGATCGGGCGCGCAGGCGAGCCAGAGCAGCATCGGCACCACCCAGACCAGATGGTGCTCCCAGGAGATCGGGGAGGCGAGCATCCCGGTCGTTGCGCACACCAGGACCCCGAGGAACGGCGAGGAGTCGCGGTGGGCCCAGCGGGCGAGGGCGATGCCGGCCACCAGCACCACGGCACTGGCCGCCGTGACCACGACCGTCGGGACCACCCGGTGGTCGAGCCGGTCGACCGCCCCGCGGAGGCTCTGGTTGCTGATGTAGAAGACGCCGCCCACCCGCTGGGCGTCGGTGGCGTACTTGGTGAAGTAGGACCAGGTCAGTGAAGGATCGACGGCAGCGGCGACGAGGGTGGCCCCGGCGAAGCCGGCCAGGGCCGTCCACGCCGTCCGGACCTGGCGGGTCACGAAGAGGTAGGGGACGAAGACGAGCGGGATGAGCTTGACCGCCGCCGTGACCCCGACGAGGACCCCGCGGGGCAGTCGTCGGGTCCCCACCCGGATCGTGGTGGTGAGATCGGCCAGGATGAGCGCGCACAGGACGAGGTTCACCTGTCCGAAGTAGAAGGTGAGCCATACCGGCAGCAGGAGCGTGGACGGTCCCACCAGGACCAGGCTGACCAGGAGGAGGCGGACACGGTCGATGCCCGGCCGTACGCAGCGGAGCGAGAGGGCGATGATGGCGAACAGGCTCGCCATGTTGACCAGGGCCCAGACCACCTGGCCCGCAGCGACGGACAGCAGTCCCAGTGGGACGAATCCGAGTGCTGCGAACGGCGGGTAGGTGAACGGGAGGTGCGGGTAGCCGGCCAGGGAGAGGGAGACCGTGTAGAGGGTGCCGTCCACCAGGTGGTGGGCGCCCATCACGTAGACGGCGTAGTCCAGCTGGGTCTGGTGCACGGTCCGGATCCACACGGCGTGGCACAGCCAGGCCACCGACAGCGCCCCCAGCGCCGAGAGCAGGACGATCGACCTCCGGGAGAGCGGGGCGGGGGGAGCCGTCGGCCCCGGCCACGGTGGGTGCGGGGGGATGTCGACGGGCACGCGCATCCGCGCGAGTGTAGGTCCGCGCCGGTCGGGTTCCCCGGACGCGGGCTCGGTTCCGGCGCCGGTCAGGGGGTCCAGAGGGGCCCGCCCATGGCCATCATCCCGAGTGCCGCCATGCAGAGCGCCGAGAGGCCCAGCACGGCCTCGAACCACAGCGGTGGGAGTCTGGCCCCGACCACACCGAGCAGCGGAAACGCCCGCAGGACGAGGCGCGGCGTCACCCCGATCACGGGCGAGAGCGCCCCGAAGGCCAGCACCGCCACCACGTAGGCGATCCAGGTGCCGGGGGGGCGGGCCCGGAAGAAGAGCACCAGCAGGACCACGACCACTAGCGCCGACACCGCTTTGACCGCGTAGTCGGGGTCGGCGAACCAGTGCCCGAACAGGTGGGAGAACGAAGCGGGGATGCTGGTGAAGTAGGTCCCTCCCTGCCAGCCCGCCCGCTGGGCCCGGAAGTACGTGAACGGCGATCCGGCATGGGCCCACAGGTAGAGGAAGAACGTCCCGATGCCGAGTGGGGCGAGCACCGGGGCCGCCAGCGCCCGCCACTCGCCCCGGCGGCGGATGGCGAGGACCGCCGCCGCCACGCAGGGGACGACGGCGGCGGCGCCCACCGGGTCGGCCGTGGTGGCCACCGCGGCACACAGGCCGGCGACGACCCACCGCCGCCGCCGCAGCGCCATCAGGGAACAGGCCACGAAGAGGATCGTCCCCGCCTCCGAGTAGACGAGGCTGAGCACCAGGGCGCCGGGGGAGAAGACCACCAGGGCCGTGCCCCGGTCCGCGCCGGAGCGACCGAAGACGTCGTGCAGCATCCACCACACCGCGATGGCGGCGGCCAGGCCGAGCACGAAGGTGGTGACCAGCCCGGACGTGCTCCAGTCGAACCCGGTGACGGCGTGCGTCGCCCGGGTCAACACGGGGACGAGCGGGAAGAACCCGAGGTCGGACTGGGCCGGGTTCCCGGAGCCGGGCGGGATGTGGCGGACGTAACCGCTCCGGGCGATCATCAGGTACCAGGAGCTGTCCCACGGGGTGAGGGTCCGGACCACGGGCTGGCGGGTGTCCGAGGCCACAGCGGTGGCGACGAGCAGCATCCCGGCCCGGGACGCCAGGTAGAGCAGGGTGGCGCGCATCGACAGGCGCACGAACCGCCGGGCGGGAGAGGCGGATCGCCCGCCGGCGGCGTCCTCGGGGACCGCCGGGCCGTCCGGCGCCGTCGGCGCCACGGTCGGCGCCGCAGTCGGCGCGGTGGTCGGGGACCCGACGGGCCCGTCGGGTGCCGGCACCGCCGTGGTCATGCCGGGGCGAGCAGCCCGACCGCCGCCGCGGCCCGTGCGTAGGTGGCACCGGCCACCTCGGCCGCCTTGGCCGCGCCCCGGGCCAGCAGGGCGGGGACGGCACCGGGGTCGGCGGCCAGCTCCGCCCGCCGGGCCTGGAGCGGCGCCAACAGCTCGACCAGCGCCTCGGCCGTGTCGCGCTTCAGGTCGCCGTAGCGCTCGTAGGCACCGGCCACCGCCTCCGGCGTCCGCCCGGTCGACACGGCGAGCAGCTCGAGCAGGTTGGCCACCCCGGGCTTGTGCTCGGGGTCGTAGCGCACCTCGCCGTCGGTGTCGGTCACCGCCTTCTTGACCTTCCGGGTGATCTCGTCGGGTCCGTCGAGCACCAGGATCGTGCCCAGCGGCGAGCTGACCGACTTGGACATCTTCCGCTCGGGGTGCTGGAGGTCCATCACACGGGCACCCGTCCTCGGGACGGCCGCCTCGGGGACGACGAGGGTGTCGCCGAAGCGGTGGTTGAACCGGATCGCCACCTCGCGGGCGAGCTCGACGTGCTGGCGCTGGTCGTCGCCGACCGGTACCCGTTCGGCGTCGTACAGGACGATGTCGGCGGCCTGGAGCACCGGATAGGTGAACAGCCCCACCCGGACCGACTCGCGGCCCTCGCTCTTGTCCTTGAACTGGGTCATCCGGCGCAGTTCGCCCATGGTGGCCGTGCACTCGAGCAGCCAGGCCATCTGGGTGTGTTCGACGACGTGGCTCTGGACGAACAGCGTGCAGCGCTCGGGGTCGAGCCCGGCGGCCAGCAGGTCGAGGGCGGTGTCGTGCGTTCGTGCCCGTAGCTGGACCGGGTCGACGTCCAGGGTGAGGGCATGGAGGTCGACCACGCTGTAGTAGGCGTCGTGGACGTCCTGGTCCTCGACCCAGTTGCGGATCGCCCCCAGGTAGTTGCCGAGGTGGAGGTCGCCGCTGGGTTGGATTCCGGAGAGCACGCGTGCCATGAGGGGGTCATCGTACGCCGTGGCGCCCGTGGGTCGGTGCCCCGGAGCGGCCGGCCGCCCCGCCGGAGGGCGCCGCGCCGGGTGCACGGCGGGGGTGCTCCCACCCGGTAACGTTCGACTCCGTGGTCGCCACCGTCTCCGTCCCTGCCTACGAGGGTCCCATCGAGGCCCTCCTGCAACTGGTCACGGGGCACCAGGTGGACATCTTCGACATCCCCCTGGCCGAGGTGGTCGACGCGTTCGTGGCCGAGGTGGCGGGCTGGGACGAGGTCGACCTTCCCGTCCTGTCCGAGTTCCTGGTGGTCGCCTCCGTCCTCGTCGAGCTGAAGTCCCGGCGCCTCCTCCCCGGGAGCGGGGACGTCGAACCCGACGAGGAACTCGTCGGCTGGGAGGAGCGGGACCTCCTGCTCGCCCGGCTCCTCGAGTGCCAGGCCTATGCGGCGGCGGCCGACGGGTTCGCCCTGCTCATCGAGCGGGCGGCCCGGTCCGTGCCCCGGACCGCCGGGCTCGACCCCGATCTCGTCGTCCACGCCCCCGACCTGCTGGAAGGGGTCACCCCCGAGCAGGTGGCGGCGGCGTTCATGCGCGCCACCGCCGAACGGCCGGCGCCGGTCGTCGACCTCTACCACGTGACCGTCGACGCCGTCACCGTCGCCGACGCGGTGGCCGAGCTGGCCCTGCGGCTGCCCCGGACGGGGCCGTCCACGTTCCGGGCCCTGACCGGGCACCTCACGTCGCGCATCGAGATCATCGTCCGGTTCCTGGCCCTCCTCGAGCTGTGCAAGCAGGGCCGGGTCTCCCTCGACCAGGGCCAGACCTTCGGCGACCTGGCCGTGGAGTGGGTGCCCGGCGCCCCCGCCACGGTGTCCGTGGGATTCGGCCCGACCGACGAATACGAAGGCTGAACCGTGCCCCTCTCCCCGGAAGCCCGCGCCGTCGAGGCCGTCCTCGTCGTCGCCGTGGAGCCGGTCCCCCCCGGGCTCCTGGCCGAACTGCTCGAGATCCCGGTGGAGCGCATCGACCCGATCGTCGACGAGCTCGTCGAGTCGTGCCGGGACGGAGGCCGCGGCTTCGAGGTGGTGCGGATCGCCGGGGGACTGCGCATCCAGACCCACCCGGACCTTGCGCCCTACGTCGAGCGGTTCGCCAACGTGGGCGTGTCGTCGCGGCTGTCCGCCGCCGCCCTCGAGACGCTCGCCATCATCGCCTACAAGCAGCCGGTCAGCCGCGCCCAGGTGGCCGCCCTGCGCGGCGTCAACGTGGACGGCGTGGTCCGCCTGCTGGAGCACCGCGGCTACATCACGCCGGTGGGCCGGGCTGCGGGTCCCGGGCAGGCGGTGCTCTACGCCACGACGGACGCGTTCCTCGAGCGGCTCGGGCTCGACCGGTTGGAGCAGCTCCCGCCCGTGGAGGACCTGCTCCCGGGACCCGAGGCCCTGGCCGAGCTCGAGGAGCAGATGCGCCCGGCCACCGATGCCTGAGGACGCCCGGGACGGGGGTGGCGCCGGCGGGGCGGACGACCGGTCCGACGCCCTCCCCACCGGCGAGCGCCTGCAGAAGGTGCTGGCCCGGACCGGGGTCGGCTCGCGGCGGGTCTGCGAGGACCTGATCGTCGACGGCCGGGTCACCGTCAACGGCGAGGTGCCGGTGCTCGGACGCCGTGTGCAGCCCGACGAGGACGTCATCGAGCTGGACGGCGTCCCCCTGCCGGTACGGCCCGGCCTCGTCCATTACCTGGTCAACAAGCCGGCCGGCGTCGTCTCCACGGCCGAGGACACCCACGGGCGCCCCACGGTGGTCACCCTCGTGCCCGCCGAACCCCGGGTGTTCCCGGTCGGGCGCCTCGACATGGACTCCGAGGGCCTGATCGTCCTCACCAACGACGGCGAGCTCACCCACCGGCTCACCCACCCGTCCTACGGCGTGCCCAAGGAGTACCTGGTGCAGGTCGAGGGGGAGCCGTCGGCGGGCGATGTCCGCACCCTGCGCGAGGGGGTGGAGCTCGAGGACGGCACCACCGCCCCGGCCCGCGTGTCCGTCGTCGCCCCGACACTCCTGCGCATGGTCATCCACGAGGGGCGGAACCGGCAGATCCGCCGGATGTGCGACGCCGTCGGCCATCCCGTCACCCGACTGGTCCGGACCCGGATCGGACCGCTCACCGACCCGTCGCTGCCGCCCGGCTCGTACCGTCCCCTGACCTTCGACGAGGTCCGGGGCCTGGCCGCCGCGGCCGTGCCCGCCGACGGCATCGACGACGCCGACCGGAACGCGCCCGCCCCCGGCGGCCCCGGCCCGTCGGGCGACGTCCCGCCCCCTGGGTAACATGCCTGCCTGATGCCTGTCACCCTGCGAGCCATCCGCGGCGCCACCACCGTCGAGGAGGACACCCCCGAGGCCGTCACCGAGCGGGTGGTGGCGCTCCTGACCCGCATCATGGAGCGGAACGACCTGGTGGAGGACGACATCGTCTCCATCCTGTTCACCGCGACCGAGGACCTCGTGTCGATCTTCCCGGCCACGGCGGCCCGCACCCTCGGGCTCGGCGCCGTGCCCCTGATCTGCGCCCGGGAGCTGGCCATCGTCGGCTCGGTGCCCCGCTGCGTCCGCGTCATGCTGCACGTCACCACCGCCCGCCCCCGGGACGAGATCCTCCACGTCTACCTCGAGGGCGCCCAGGGACTCCGTGACGACCTCCCCGGCTGACCGGCCCGCGCCGCGACCCGGGTCCGCAGGGCGGGCCATGATCATCGGGACCGGGCTCATCGGCGGGTCGGTGGGCATGGCCCTGCGCTCACTGGGGTGGCACGTGAGCGGTACCGACGCCTCGCCGGCCACGGCGGCGCGCGCCGTCGAGCTGGGCGCCCTCGACGTGGCGGGGGAGGACCGCGGGGCCGACCTCGTGGTGGTGGCGACACCGGTGCACGTGGCCCCCGGGATCATCGCCGACGTGCTGACGGGCGGTGGCTGGAACCCGTCGGCCGTGGTGACCGACGTGGGCAGCGTCAAGGGTTCCCTGGTGGCCGCGGTCGACCGCCCCCGGTTCGTCGGCGGGCACCCCATGGCCGGAAGCGAGCAGGTGGGGGTCGAGGGCGCCTCGGCCGAGCTGTTCGTGGGTGCGACCTGGGTCCTCACCCCGACGACCTCCACCGACCCGGCCGCCTACGCCCAGGTCCGTGGCGTCCTGGCCGACTTCGGCGCCAACGTCGTCGCCCTCGACCCGGCCGAGCACGACTCGCTGGTCGCCGTCGTCTCCCACGTGCCCCACCTGACCGCCGCCACCCTGATGGCGCTCGCCTCCGACCTGGGCGAGGAGCACGGTGCCCTGCTGCAGCTGGCGGCCGGCGGCTTCCGCGACATGACCCGCATCGCCGCC
>DATLRE010000152.1:0-9439 GCA_035534835.1 Acidimicrobiales bacterium | reverse complement strand
CGTGCACCACCGGCAGGGGCCGGAATTCTCCAGTCGGGCCCGCACCGGGCGACGGAGCGCGGTCGCGGCCTCGGCCGTCCTGCTATTCCTGGGCGTGGTGGCCGGTGCACTCGGCCTGCAGGCACAACCCGCCGGGGCCACGACCGCCGGTTGGCAGGTCAGCCTGGACCGGGTCCCGGCGTTCGCGCCCGTTGCCCACCCCGCCAACGGTGCCGCCACGGTGGCGTGCCCCAGTGCCTCGGTGTGCTTCGCCATCGGAGACGTGAACCAGGGGGGCTCCCCGTCGGCGACGAGGTTCATCGCCCAGACGGTGAACGGCGGCACCACCTGGACGGACACGACGCTGCCGGGCGGGCTCGGGGTCAACACGCTCACGGCCATCTCGTGCCCGTCGACCTCGGTGTGCTTCGTCACCGGCACCAACGCGATCAACCATTCGCTCCTCATCGAGACCACCGACGGCGGCGCCAACTGGGTGGCCGCTTCGGCACCCAACCCCATCACGGGCCAGTACGGGCCGGCGATCTCGTGTCCGACCGCGTCGACCTGCGTCGTGCCCGAGGAGATCTCGACCGCTCCCACCTACGGGTTCGCGGTGACCACCGACGGCGGCACCACCTGGACGACCGATGCCCTTTCGACCTCCTACAACGGTAGCGCGCTCGCCGGTGTCGACTGCCCGACGACGACCACCTGCTTCTCGGTGTCCACGGGCGGGTTCCTGCTGCACACCACGAACGGCGGCTCGTCGTGGGGGGCTGAGGCGCTACCGTCGGGCCTGTACCCCCAGATCGTCGGCTGCGGTGACGCCACCCACTGCGTCGTCGAGGGGTACGACACCGGCACCTTCAACCCGGAGACGTCGGTGACCACCGACGGGTCCACGTGGTCTGCGGTGGCGGCCCTGACCGCCGGGGACACGTACCCCGCGGTCACCTGCCCGTCGACCGCCAACTGCTACCTTGCCGAGACGTACCAGAACATGCCCGGGACCACGGACTACGAGGGGCAGGTCCTGACCTCGACCAACGGGGGCCAGACGTTCGGGAGTGGCGGGTTCCCCGGCGGCACGGCGCCCGTGGGCGGCGTCGCCTGCGGCTCGGCCACGACGTGCGAGGCCGTGGCCACGGAGACATATCCGACGCCGAACGGGTCGGCCTACTTCGGGCAGATCGTGGGGACGACCGACAGCGGGGCGAACTGGTCGGCCCAGACCCTCCCCGCCGGCACCAACGCCATCTCGGAGACAGCCTGCCCGTCGACCACGCTGTGCCTGGCCATCGCCGGCAACCAGATCCTCGGTTCGACCGACGGGGGCGACTCGTGGCGGGTCGAGAACCAGACCGTGGCGATGGCGGGCGGGTACACCGGGATCGCCTGCCCGTCGACGACCGACTGCGTCGCCATCGCAAAGGGAGACTGGATGGCCGGGAGCGCCGTCATCCGCTCGACCGACGGCGGTTCGAGCTGGTCGGACGTGCCTCTGATGTGGTGGCATACGGACCTGTCAGCCCTGTCGTGCACCTCCACCGGCTACTGCGTGATCGTGGGGAACGGCGGGTCCAACTTGGTGCCCTGGGCGTGGGCGAGCACGGACGGCGGGGCCACGTGGGCAATATGGGCCACTCAGGTCCCGGCACCGGCCAACGCGGCCCCCCCGACGACGCTGGCTTGTGCCGGCACCGACTGCACGGCCGTTCTGACCGATCCCTCCACCGGTCTCCCAGCCGTCGTCTCGTCGATCAGCAGCGGGGATTGGCACGCGTCGACCCTGCCGTCGGGCTGGGCGACCACGAACCCGGGCGCCCCGGCGCCGCGAATCAGCTCCATCTCGTGCCCGTCGACCACCTTCTGCATGGCCGTCGGCGAGGACAACCAGGCCAACTTCGGGGTGCTCACCTCCACCAACGGTGGCGTGGCCTGGACGGCCCTGACCGTCGACCCCGCCTTCTGGAGTGACCTCGCCTTCGCGGTCGATTGTGTCGACGCCTCGAACTGCCAGGTCGTCGGCCTCGGCACCGCCCTCACCACCACGGACGGCGGCACCACCTGGGCGAACGTCAGCACCCCGGCATCGGCGGCCACCGCCGGCCTGATCTCGCTGTCGTGCGTGACGGCGTCCTACTGCTTCGCCGGCGGCAGCAATGGCACCCAGGGCGGTGCCTACATCCTCGGGCTCGGGTTCAGCCCGCCGGTCGTCATCACGACCACCTCGCTCCCGGGTGCGACCTACGGTGCGGCCTACACCTCCGGCGTCGGTGCCACCGGCGGCTCGACGCCCTACACCTGGTCGATCTCGGCCGGCGCCCTGCCGGGTGGGGTGACGCTGGACCCGTCGAGCGGCGCCATCAGCGGCGTTCCCACCGCGGCCGGGACCTTCGACTTCACGGTGAAGGCCACCGATTCGAGCTCCCCGGCGAAGAGCGCGACCCAGCCGCTCTCCATCACCGTCGCACCCATCGTCCCGGATCCGCCGACCGGCGTGTCGGGCACACCCGGCAACGGGAGGGTGGCCCTCACCTGGTCGGCACCGGTCGGCGACGGCGGGAGCACGGTCACCGACTACAAGGTCGTCCCGTTCATCGGCACCATCGCGCAGCCGGTGGTCGACACCGGCTTGACGGCGACCTCCTTCACGGTGCCCGGCCTGACCAACGGGACCGCGTACACGTTCGAGGTCCAGGCGGTGAACGCCGTCGGCGGCGGCACGCCTTCGACGGCCTCGGGCCCGGTTACGCCCACCGGACCGCCCACGCCGTCCCTCTCCGTCGCCACCAACCCGACGCCGACGGCCGCGGCCGGGTCCACCGTGACCTACACGGCGACCGCGTCCGGCCCCGCCGGCACCCCGACGGGTCCGGTGGCCTTCACCATCGGGGCCACCACCCTGTGCACGGCCACCCTGTCGGCCGGCACGGGCAGCTGCACGGCCTCGAATGCACCAGCCGGAACCGACACCGTGACCGGGTCGTATCCGGGCGACACCAACTACTCGACCGCCACCGCGACGACCCCGCTGCGGGTCGGCTACGTCACGACCACCACGCCGACCGCCAGCCCGAGCCCGACGGCCTTCGCCACGAGCGTGACCTACGGGGCCACCGTGACGTCCACGTCGGGCACCCCGACGGGCACGGTCGCCTTCACCACCGGGGCGACCGCCCTGTGCACGGCCAACCTGTCGGCTGGCACGGGCAGCTGCACGGCCGCCGACGCCCCCGTGGGTACCGACACCGTGACCGCCACCTACTCGGGCGACACCACCTCGCTTCCCGGCACGGGCACGACGTCGTTGACGCTGAACCGGGCGCCTACCACCACCACGGGATCGGTGTCCGCGGCCACCGTGGACTCCGGGGCCACCGTCACGTACTCGTCGACGGTCGCGTCTCCCGCCGGCACCCCGACGGGTCCGGTGGCCTTCACCATCGGGGCCACCACCCTGTGCACGGCCACCCTCGCGTCAGGTGCGGCCAGCTGTACGGCCACGAACGCCCCGGTGGGTGCCGACACCGTGACCGCCACCTACAACGGTGACACCGACTTCGCCGCCTCGACCGGCACGACCCCGCTGACGGTGAAGACCCTGTCGATGACGACGGCCACCGCGTCCCCGAGCCCGACCGACTTCGGGACCTCGGTCACCTACGGCGCCGCGGTGGCCTCGTCGCCGGTCACCCCGACGGGCACCGTGACCTTCACCGTCGGCGCCACCACACTGTGCACCGCCACCCTCGCCGCGGGTGCGGCCAGCTGCACCGCGACCGACGCACCCGCCGGTACCGACACCGTGACCGCCGCCTATGCGGGCGACGCGGCGGTGGCCGGCTCGTCGGGGACGACCACGCTGGTGGTGCAGGTGCCACCTCCGGCACCCGTCCCGGGGACCACGTCCTCGCAGAGCGGCTCGTCGGACACGTCGACGGGCACGGCCTCGGCGACCACCGGTCCGGTGAGCGCCTCGGCCACGGGAGCGGGCTCACTCACCGTGGGTGCCTATACCGGCAACCCGACCACCGGCAGCATCTCGGTGGCCGGCGCCACGTCCACGCAGTTCGAGGACGTGGCTGTGGGCACCGGGAGCTCGTTCCGGTCCGTGACCGTCCGCATCTGCGGCGTGTCGGCCAACTACCAGCTCGACTACTGGAACGGCACCAGGTGGGTGGCGTTCGCCCCGCTGAGCGCCCAGCACTACGACCCCGCCACGGGCTGCGTCTCGGTCACGGTGGACGCCACCGGCACCACACCCACCATCGCCGACCTGACCGGCACGCCGATCGCCGCGGTGAACCTGCCCGGCCCGAGCGGCAAGGGCTACTGGCTGGTGGCCTCCGACGGCGGCATCTTCGCCTTCGGGGACGCCGCCTTCCACGGCTCGACCGGAGCCCAGCACCTGAACGAGCCCATCGTGGGCATGGCCGCCACCGCGGACAAGAAGGGCTACTGGCTGGTGGCCTCCGACGGCGGCATCTTCGCCTTCGGGGACGCCTCGTTCTACGGCTCCACCGGGGCGCTGTCCCTCAACAAGCCCATCGTGGGCATGGCCTCCGGCTGACCGGAGGGGCCGACACGACGGCGTCGATCAGGTCGAGGGAGCGTCCGGAGCCATGGACGAGAGGAGCTGCTGCTTGAGTCCCACGGTATCGGGGGCGAGCGCTACCCCGAGTTCCTCGGCGATGGCATCCGCCCGCTCGATCATCAGGACGGCGCGGGCGTGGCGTCCGAGGGCGACCAGCGCCTTGGCGCCGCGGAGATAGCGCTCCTCGTCGTAGGGATCGGCGCGGATGGCCCGCTCGAGATAGGCGAGCATCTCGTCGGTCTCGCCCCGCTGCTCGGCATCGGAGGCCAGCAGCTCGAGCAGGGCCAGCCGCTGTCGCTCGATCCGCTCGCGCGGTGCCGCGGCCCAGTCGTCGTACCTGTTGGTGGGGAGGTACTCGCCGCCGTACTGGGCGAGCGCCAGGTGCGCCGCGTCGGCTGCCGCCGTCAGGTCGCCCGACGACAGCCCCAGGGCGATGTCGGCCTGTTCCTCGAAGTTAGCGACGTCCAGGTGTACCTGGTGCGACAGGCGGATGCAGTCCCCTTCGCGGAGGAGGATCGGGCCGACCATCCTGCGGGAGCGGCTGAGGATGTTGCGGAGGCGTGCCCGGCTGATATCGGCCGTGGTGTCCGGCCAGAGCGCATCCACCAGTTCTTCCACGTGCACCGAGGGTCCCCGCGATATGACGAAGCCGAGGGCACGACCGATGTGTCCGCTGAGTCGCACCTCGCCGTCAGGCGACCGGACTGCGAAGTCCCCGAGCGTCACCACGGTGCAGGATGCCGGATCCTTCCGTCCGGGAACCGCGGGGTCGGGGGTGGTCGCCGGTCCGCGGAGTTCGAGGTCGAGGTCCGGGACGGGGTGGACGGACGTGGCGGTGCCCGGGCGCACTGCAGGGGACCCGGCCCGCTCGAGCGCGTCCTCGGCTCCTGCGGCCCACGGGGCTGCGCCGAACCCGCGGAACCCGGCTGCCGTCAGGCGGAGGTGGGCGACGGCATCGTCGCGCCGTCCCACCGCCAGGAGCCGCTCACCCCAGCACCACTCGGTGCGCAGGCGCTCGAAGGGGAGGGTCCCGGGGGTGCAGGCCTCGACGGAGCGGGCGAAGTGGCGATCGAGGTCTGCAGGTGAGGCCATCAGGCCCCGGCAGCGCTCGGACACGACCGAGGACCACGGACTGCGGCTGTCGGCCGCCCGGTCCTCGATCCGGCGCACGAGAGGTTCGGCCAGGTCGGGATGACCCTCCCGGATCAGTGCCTCGGCGTAGTCGGCCTCCCAGTGGAGCAGTCCGTTGCTCGTCGCCCCCTGGGCCTGGCGCAGGCGGGCGACCTCCGTGAAGTGGGCCACGGCCTCGCCGTACCGCTGGTGACCGAGTGCCAGCAGGCCGAAGGCGTGCGAGACCACCGAACCTCCCGGCGACGTGCCGAGCTGGGTGTTCCGGGCCATGCACCCGGCAGCCTGCCTCGCCACCTCGCCTTCCTCCCCGCGGAGCGCGGCGAGCACCGTCAGCCAGGTAGCGGCATAGTGTCCGGCGAACACCTGGCCGCTCTCGTCGGCCAGCTGGACCGCCTCGGTACCGAGTGTCCGGGCCGACACCCAGTCGTCGCAGTACAGAGCGGACTTGGCGGCGAGTGCCAGGCTCAGAGGGAGCGCCCCCACTGCGCCCCGCGTCCTGGCCCATGAGCAGAACCGATCGCCCAGCTGCCGTGCGGCCCCATATCGCTCCATCACCCCGAGCGCCGTCATCGCCAGTTCGGTGGCGGTCTTCACGTCGTCCAGGTGCGGGTGAACGGCCATCAGGTCGGCATGACCGTCCACGAGGAAGCGGTCCTCGGTGGCCTCGTCGTCGAACGCCAGTGCCGCCCGCTGCACGAATTCCGCCAGCCTCTGGATGCCCGGCCCGCATCCGGCGGCCACGTCGCTGCACTGGTTGCCGAGCCTGCGCACGGCGCTCCGCTTCCCGGTCACCACCGCCATCATGCAGGCGTCGACACCGATCCGAACTGCGAGCTCGGTATCGAGCAGCACCATCCGGTCGAACTCCGCCTCGAGGAGTGCCATGCCCTCGGCGATGGGGATGGTGCCGTCCAACGCCAAGCGGCCCCGCTGGTGCACCAGCCGGCCGCGGGCAACGGGGTCGGTGACCAGGGAATCGCCCTGGGCACAGAGATGGGCGGCGCGCTTGGCGGCACCCGAATTGCGGGCGGCGACCACGGCGTCGACGAGGAAGTCCTGACCCGTCCCGGCCGGAGCGAGCGATGCCGCACGCTCGAACAGATCGGCTGCCGCGGTCAGGCCACCCCGACCGGCGGCGAGACGAGCCGCGAGGGCCAGGGCCTCGGAGGTGGCCAGATCGGGACCGTCGGCGGCCTCCGCCAGGTGCCAGGCACGGCGTTCCGGATCGCCGGCGACGAGCTCGGCGAGCTCGGTGTGGATGGCCCGGCGCTCCACTTCGGGGACGGAGTGGACGGCGAAGGCGCGGGCCAGGCCATGGCGGAAGACGACCTGGTCCATGGACACGGTGATCAGCCCGGCGTCGACTGCCTCCTGCAGGGCGTCCGAGTCGAACCCGGCAACGCCGGTCCGCGTCAGTTCGGAGACCTGACCCTGCCAGAGCGCGGCAATGCCCAGCGACCGGATCGCCTCGTGCGTCAGCCCGGCGAACCCGTGCTCGAAGACCTCTCCCAATCTCGGTCCTACGGGCAGTGGCACGGGCAGCGGCTCGATACCGGCCAGTTGGCCGGGTGTGAGCATCTCGGCCACCTGGATCAGGGCCAGTGGGTTGCCGTCGCACAGGACGGCCAGGGAGTCGCGCACTGCCGGTGCCACCGGTGACGTCGCCGAACGGTCCAGGAGTCGCGACGATGCCCCGGTCGTGAGGCCGCCGAGGGTGACCTGGTCGACGTCGTCCAGGTGATCCGGGCGCTGCGGACGAGGGCGGGAGGCCATCACGAACGTCACCGGCTCGGATCGCAATCTGCGGGCAACGAAGCCGATGGCCTCGACGGTCGGCGTGTCGAGCCACTGCACGTCGTCCACCACCACCAGGATCGGGACGTCGGACGCCGCCGCCGACAGCAGGGCGAGGAAGCCGGCAGCGGCGGCGAACCGGTCCTGGCCGGTCGGTTCGTCGAGTGCGAGGGCACGGCGGAGAGAGGTCGCCTGGTACTTCGGGAGCGAGTCGAGCCGGTGCAACAACGGCCGGCACAGGTCGAACAGTCCCGCATAGGCCAGGCCGGCTTCGGACTCGACGCCCCGGACCTGGAGCAGCATCGCCCCCTCGGCGTTCGAGACGACATGGGCCAGCAGCGCCGACTTCCCGATCCCCGGCTCGCCGCGGAGGAGCACGGCACGTCCTACTCCTTTGCGGACATCGGACACCAGGTCGTCCAGGGCGGCCAGGACTTCCGCCCTCCCGACCAGGGCGGAGTCGTCGTGGGCCACGACCCGGTCGGGCACGGTACCCGCCAACGTGCCGTTGGGCACGGTACCCGCCAACGTGCTGCCGGACGGCTCGACACCTCCTGCCGACATGGACTGCCCGCCCTTCCGCTCGCAGTGGTGCATCCAGGGGTCCGGGCACGCCCTATCCCCCCGCCTGGTGTCACGACAGACTACCGCCGGTTGCGAAGCGCGGGCGATTGACCCACTGGCCGTATCCCGACTGGTGGCCACACGATTCGGATCATGGAGACACAGCCAGGCGGACCAGCAATCTGGGTCCGCTCAGCCATGGCGCGCCGAGATGACGTCCCGCCGAGTGCCAAAGCGTCGCACGCTCCGTGCTCCGCTGACTGAGCGGAGGTCTGCCATCGAGGCTTCCCCCAGGTGGGCTGAGCACGATGAGTCGTTCCGCCGTGCCGCTGCAGCAGTGGGCCGTTACATCCTGACCGTACGGTCGGAGGCAGCCAGTCGCAGGACCACGAAGGCCCGCCGCGAACGAGACGTCCTCATTCCGGAGGCGGTGGTCCTCATCGACGCAGAAGCAACGTTCGGCAGTTACGCCCTGGAGTGGCTCGATCAGAGGATCGACCTCGCGGAGCGCACCCAGGAGCTCTACGCATGGCTGCTCACCCGCCACGTCAACCCTACGTTCGGGTCCACGCCACTCCGGTCGATCGACACACCGGCGGTACGTCGATGGCATGTGGGAATCGCCCGGACACGTCCCACGACCACCGCCAAGGCGTATCGCTTGATGGCCTCGATCATGCGGACCACGGTGACCGATGGACTCCTCGAGACCAACCCGTGCCAGATCCGGGGAGCCGCCGTGGAGCGGGCTCCTGAACGACCGACCGCCACAGTGGCCGAGGTGGAGCAACTTGCAGAACTGATGCCTCCGGAGCTTCGGATTGCCGTAGTCCTGACGGCCCGTGTTCACGGTGGGGACGGTCGAGGTGGTCGTCGCCGACGAACGGACGTTGCTGGCCATGAAGATGCGGGCCAGCAGAGGACGACGCGACGAGGTCGACATCAAGTTCCTGCTCGACAAGTGCGGAATCAGCTCGGTGGACGGGGCACTCGCTCTCTACGGGGAGTACTTCCCGGAGGACGAACTGCCGGACGGGGCCGTGCCGATGCTCCGATACGCCCTCGATCAACTGAGTTTGGAGTCGTGACGGCGCGGCTCCGGAGTTCCGCCTCAGAAGCTGAGGACGGCGGCAGTTCGCACTGCTTGTCCAGCTCCGACTACTTGACGGGCTACTCGGGCTGTCCCCGAAGCATTGCCCGCAGCCTGGCTGCTGACGGGTAGGCAGTCGATCCCTTGAACTGCACCAGCTGGTGCTCGACGTAGTCCGCATCGATGGGCGTGCCCGCTACGATCATCGCTTCGATGTCGACCCAGTCCTTGGTCCGCCCGAATGACATCTTGAAGACGGTGAGGTCCTCGGCGGACAGGAA
>DATLRE010000151.1:0-27818 GCA_035534835.1 Acidimicrobiales bacterium | reverse complement strand
GCAGGCAGCGCGGGGAGCCGGAGCTGGCGGCGGGCCCAGGCCGGCAGGACGCCCTGGGCGGCACCCACCAGCAGACCGTAGGTGGCGACCTCGTGCGGCCACCGCCCGACGCCCCGCAGCACGAAGTTGCGGGCCTCGCGTGCCTCGGGGGTGAATGCCAGGGCGGGACGTACCTCGTCGAAGTAGGCGGCGAGTTCGCCGGCGGACCGGGGCACCCCGGTGGCGCCGAGATCGAGCGCGACGCCCGCCATGCGGTCGAGATAGGCGTCCTCCTCGTCCGGCGTGGGACGCACCGGCGCGTACACGCGGGTGGCGGCGAGGAAGCTGGAGACCTCGGCAGCGTGGACCCAGGTCAGGAGGGCGGGATCGGCGGCGGAGTAGGGCCTGCCGTCCGGCGCCGTGCCGGTCACCCGGGCGTGCGCCCGGCGCACCCGCTCGATGGCGCCCCGGGCCTCGTCCCGGGTGCCGAAGGTCGTCGTCCCGAGGAACGAAGCCGTGCGCTCGAGCCGCCCGAGCGGGTCGCTGCGGTACCGGGAGTGCTGGGCCACCCCGGCCATGGCCAGCGGGTGGAGCATCTGGAAGAGGAGCGCCGACAACCCGCCGATGAGCATCGAGGGCAGGTCGCCGTGGATCCGGCGCACGACCGAATCGGGTGCGATGTAGGCGAGCGCCGGGTCGCTCGTGGCCGGCGCCGGCTCCCGGGTCATCCCCAGGGACCGGCGCACCTGGGCCCGGGCCTGGGTGCGGACGTGCTCGATCCCGTCCTCGGCGGCGGCCCGGCCGACGGACCGGGCCTCCACGATCCGCGATCGGGGGTCCATGCCCGTCGACCCTACCGGCGCCCGTGGGCGTGACCGGCGCGGCCGCGTGCCGGGACTCAGCCCCCCGGCGTGAACTGCGAGCTGCCGGCGAAGGTGTCGACCTCCAGGCGCCCCGCCCGCGACGTGAGCCGGGACGGCGGGCCGGGTTCCAGCAGGTCGTCGCACCGCGGACCGTCGCCGGCCGCGGCTGCGGCATCGGCCGTCCGCCCGAGCGCGACGACCTCGTCGAGCAGGCGGCGGGAGTCGGCGTCGAGCAGGGACAGGTCGTCCGAGACCAGCGCCATGCCGCCGGACACGCCGACGGCATGGGCCCAGGTGCGGGCCGCGTTCTCGCCCAGGGCGGTGTCCTTGGAGCGGAGCATCAGGCAGTCCGGGTCGTTGAGCCACAGACGGCGGTGCATGAATGCCCGGGTCAGCGTGTTGGTGAAGGCGTGGGCGGTGGCGGGCTGGATTCCCAGGTAGCCGGGGACCATCTCGTCGGCGGGGTCGAGTGCCCACAGTGGCGCGACGTCGGGCCCGATCCGGTTGGCGTCGACCAGGCCGACCACGTTGGAGAGGGGGACCCCGCAGCCGAGCAGGAAGGCGGCGTCCCCCGCTCCCCGTCGGATCGCGGCGAACCCGGCCCGGACGCGTTCGGCCGGCGTGGGCCCCGGGTCGGTGTAGCCGCCGTCGACCGAGGGGGAGAAGGTGAAGTCCAGCTTCAGGTAGGGGAAGCCGGCATCGACCACGGCCGCGGCCAGGTGCTCGAGGTGGGCGACGACCTCGGGATGTGTGGTGTCCAGGCCGTACATGAATCCGTCCTCGCCCCCGCCCCATGGCGGGTTCCACCACGTCCGGAGGGGACCGGCGTCGGCTCCGTCCACCCGGTGGTGGGCGATCCAGTCCGGGTGGCGCCGCGCCACGACGGAATCGGGCGCCACCAGGAACGGGGCGAGCCACAGGCCGGGGGTCCGGCCGGCTGCCCGGATCGTGGACGCCAGGCCGGCCAGGCCCGACGGGAACCGGTCGTTGGTGTCGAGCCAGTCGCCGATGGCGGCCTGGTAGCCGTCATCGACCTGGAACACCTCGAAGGGCCAGTCGCCGGCCAGGGCCAGGTTGGACCGGATGTCCTCCTCGGTGACGTCGTGGAAGTACTGGTACCAGCTGCACCAGCCGACCTGGAACGGCGCACCCGTCCGGGCCCCGGCCCGGGCGCCCGCCGCCGCGGCCCACTGGTCGAGCAGGCCGCTGCAGTCGGGTTCCGCGGACCGGGCGACCTCGACGGCGTGCAGCTCCCGGCGCTCGCCGGCGGTGACGGAGGCGTCGCCCAGGAATGCCTCGGCCCGCACCTCGGCACCGTCGTCTTCGGCCCGGAGGCGCAGCGTGCCGTCGTGACGGTCCCCGCCGTCGAAACCGACGAGGACCGGCGCCGACCCGGAGCTGTCGGCGAGCACCGTCATCCACTCGGAGCGGAGCTCACCGGGCCGGGCACGGCGCTGATCGGCATGGTGGACGGCCTGGAGGAACTCGAGGTCGGCGCGCACCGACGGGTCGGCATCGACACCCAGCACGCCGGTCGTCGTCGGCGACCACGACTGGTAGCCGTTGCGGAACATGCGCACCGGCTCGTCCCCGCCGTCGATCCGGTACACGAGGCCGATCGACCGGATCCGGACGTCCCGGTCACCCCGGTTCGACACGGCCCAGGTGGCACCGGAGTCGCTGAGCTCCAGCTCCACCTCGAGCGGTCCGAGCCCGACCGTCCGCGGTGAGCCGTCGACGGATGCCGACTCGCTCCGACCACCGCGATCGTCGGTGACCTCGGCCTCGACGCGGATCGGGGTCAGATGCACCTCCCAACCGTAGGGCGGCGGGCCCGTCCGGTGCTCCCCGACCGGCCGGAGCGGTACCGCCGCCTCCCGTGCAGGGCGAACAGGCGTTCGCTACGGTCGCGGGAATGGAGCGGATCGAGGTGGACGGCCACCTCCTCGAGTGGGAGCGGCGTGGCGCGGGAGCCGACCTGGCGGTGCGGCCGGCGTCGGCCGGCGCCCTGTGCGCCCCGAACGGCACCTCGTTCCGGTTCGCCGTGGCCGACGGACGGCTGCGGGTCGCGCTGGCACTGTTCCCGACGGACAGGACGATCGACGTGTCCCTGCAGCCCGACATCTTCCGCCAGGTGCTCCCCGTCGACGACGGATCCTGCGCGCCGGGCTCGGCCGGGGCCGCGGTGACCGGCTGGGTCGTCTCGCTCCTCGACGGGACGGGCGCCTGGCGGTCCGACGACCCGGAGGGAGCGGGCCTGCTGGCCACCGTCGGTGGCGCGGCGCTTCCTCTGCTGGGCCTCGCCTACGACCGGGGCGCCGCCGCGCTCCGCGAGGTACCCCGGTGGGCGGCGCCGGCGCTGGCCGGACCCACGCCCGGCGAGGGCGCCCGGTCCGCGTTCGGCGACAGGTCGACCCGGGCCGTCGCCCGCTCCCTCGCCGAAGGACTGGTCGATCCCCACCCGGTGCCGCCGTCCGGGGCGACCCCGATCGTCGACGACGGTCCGCGGACGGGACGGGTGGGGCTCCTGCGCCTGGCGGTGGCGCTCATGGCCGGGCGGGTCTGCGAGCCGGACCGACTGGCCCGGCTCCTGAGCTGCCCCGGACCGGCGCACCCGCCGGACCGCTGGCCCGGGGGCGAGCGGCTGGCCGCCGGACGTGCCGTCGCCGACCGACTGGGCCCGGCCGGGGCCGAGCGATTGCTGGCCGAGGCCGTGGCCCGCGCCGACGGCCCGGCGCTGCTCGACGAGATCTGCCGGATCGCCCCCGGCGTGCTCCACCTGCTCCCGCCACGCCCGGCGCACCGCCTGGAGGCACTGCGCGACGAGTGCCGCGGGCTCCTCCCGAGCGACCCGGACCCGGGTTCGGGCGGGTGGTGCCGCCTGCCCGCGCGGACGGCCGCGGGCACCCGGCCGGTCGCCCGCCCGCCCGCCACCCGCGACCGGTCGGCAACCCGACGGCGAACCCCACCGACGGCCCCACCCGTCGACGACCCTCCTGCCCCTCCGTCCGATCCGAGACGTCGGGCCCGCGTGGCGCCGGCGGCACCGGCCGTGGACGCGGGCGCCCGCCTGGTGCCGCCGGTGGGGGCGGCGGTTCTGCAGGGGGCCGAGGTCGGTCACGACGCGCGGATCCTGGTCCCGCGCTCGAGCGACGAGCTGGCGGCATGGGGGCGATCGCTGCAGAACTGCATCGGCTCGTTCGGGCCCTCGGTGGCGGCCGGGCGCAGCCTGCTCTTCGGGGTCGAGGTCGGCGGGGTGCTGGCGTACTGCCTCGAGCTGGCCCCGGACGGCACGGTTCGGCAGTTCCTGGGTGGACGGAACCGGCCGGTCCCGCGGGTCATCGCCGCCGCCGTGTGCCGCCGGATGGCCGAGGCGGGCCTGCTCGCCGCCGACCGGCCGGCCAACCGGGTGTGGCTCGAGGCGTGAGGCGGGTGCCGACGACCGCGCGGGCGTCCCGCACGCGCGGCCATGGGGCCGTCAGGAGGATCCGGGTGGGTCCTCGGCGTAGAAGTGCCGGTTGTCGCGGACGCTCTGCGCGATCGCCGGTGGGAGGTCGCGGAGTGCCAGCAGCTCGTCGGTGAGCTCGAGGCCCCGTCGGTGCGCGCCCACGTAGTAGGAGCAGATGGACTCCTCGTAGGCCATGCGCCAGCGGTAGACGTCGGTGTGGACGAACAGCCGGTCGCCGCCGTACTCGTTCCCCGCCTGGTCCGTGCCCAGGCCACAGTGGTCGCGGGCCAGGCGGCAGACCTCGGCGCACGGCTGCCACTGGCCGGTCGAACGGTAGTGCTCGGCCAGGGTCCACAAGGGCTCCGCCCGCCACGGCCGGCGCCCCCAACTGCTCCACAGGACCCCGCAGCCCTCGTCCACCCGCCCCGAGGCCAGGAGGCAGACGCCGAGTCGCCACGTCGAGTACCAGGACTCCTCCTCCCAGCCCCCGGCCGCGATGCGCCTCCGGTACCAGTCGGCGGCCCGGGCCGGATCGCCCATGTCCTCGTGGGTGCGGGCAAGGTAGAAGAGCGTCCGCTGGTCCGCCGGGTGCTCGGCGTGGTCGGCCTGCAGCAGGTCGAGTTCGCGCTCCAGCTTGGTGGCCCGGTTGCCCCCGTCGGCATGGTGGTGGACGACGAAGCGGCCCGTGCGGAACGGCACGACCGGTCCGTCGGTCCGTTCGAGGTGCTCGTGGGCGCGTCCGTGCCATCGCCAGCCGGCGTCGGCCCGCACCATCCGGGTGACCCAGTAGTGCAGCGGTTCGAACCGGTACTCCGCCTCGACCGAATCGCGCCCGGCGGGCACGTGGCGCTCGATCTCGCCGGCGACGGTGTCGTCGGCATCGAGTGTCAGGAGCCACTCCGAATGGGGACGGGCGGCTTCCAGGGCGACGTTCCGCGACGGTCCGTACCCGCGCCACTCGTCGCGGATCACCTGTCCGGGCACCTCGCGGAACAGGTCCTGCGCCATGGTCACGGTGGCGTCGGTGCTACCGGTGTCGACGATCGTCCAGTGGTCGATCTGGCCCTCGAGGCTCGCCGCCAGCCGGGGAAGGGTCGACTCCTCGTCCTTCACGATCATGACGAGTCCGACCGTTGCCCCCGTCGATGTCATCTGCCAGCCGACGGGGTGCCGGCGCGGCCCCGTCTGGCCAGGGACGGGTCCAGGCGGAGGGCGGTGGCGATCTGCGCGTCCCCGGCCGATGTCCGGCCGAGCGTCCGAAGCAGGTAGCCCAGGTTCCAGTGGGCCTCCGCGTTGCCGGGCGCGGCACGGAGGACCCGCTCGTAGAGCGCCGCCGCGGCAGCGGGAGCGCCGGCCGTCTCGAGCACGGCCAGGTTGTAGAGCGCCGGGACGTAGCCCGGATCGATCCCGAGGGACCGGCGGTAGTCGGACTCGGCCTGTGCGGGCTGGCCGGCCTGGCCGGCGATGTCCCCGAGGTCGTACCACGCGTACTTGTTGCGCGGGTCCTGCTTCACCACGGCCAGGAAGTCGGCGACGGCGAGGGCGCGGTTGCCGCTCGCCTCGGCCGCCAGTCCGGCGGTGAACGTGCGGTCGGCCGGCGTGGTCGACGGGGTGGTCGTCGACGAGCACGATGCGAGAAGCGGGGCGAGCGCGACCGCCGCGACCAGGCCTGTCCGGCAACGACCCCGTCGCGCCCGGGTCGGGAGGCGCACAGATCGGGCGACGTCGGTCAGCAGTCGTCTGTGCACGGCCATCGATCTCCCGGCGTCGGTCCTTGTCGCCAGGCAACCTACTGCCTAGATTGTGCGGACTGACCCGCCCGGCGGGCCCGATCGAACGGGGAAAGTCGATGGGAAGTCGTTCCATGCGTCGTGCGGCCCGCCGCAACCGGCTGCTCGCGCTCCGCCGCCAGCGGTGGTCGCGTCGGGTGTCCGGTGTGGCTTCGGGGGTCGTGGTGATGAGCGGGCTCCTGGCCGGTGTGTCCCCGGGTGTGGCCTCGGCCGCCACCGGTCTGTCGCTCGGGGCGCCTACGCCGAGCGGCTCGGGGTACTGGCTGGTGACCGCGGAGGGCGCCGTCTACGCCTTCGGGGGTGCCCGGTACTACGGGGGGATGAACGGCACCCCGATCACGGCACCGATCACCGGGCTCGTGGCCTCCCCGAGCGGAAAGGGGTACTGGCTGATCGGCCGGGACGGCGCCGTGTACGCGTTCGGCGACGCGCAGTTCTACGGCACGCCGGGATCCGTGGGGGCGACGTTGTCGTCGCCGGTGGTGGCCGGCGCCGCCGTGTCGGCCGGGGGGACGACCGGTGCCACCGGTGCGACCGGCGCCACTGGGCCGACCGGAGCGATCGGACCCATGGGTCCCATGGGTCTCGTGGGCCCCACCGGTGCCCCGGGTGCGACCGGTGCGACCGGACCCACCGGAGCGACCGGCTCCCAGGGCGCCACGGGCCCTGCCGGGATCACGGGAGCGACCGGCCCGACCGGCACCCCGGGCGTGACCGGGCCCACCGGCGCCATCGGGGCGACGGGTGCCACGGGTGCGACCGGCCCGACGGGAGCCACAGGGAGTGGGGACTTCGCCGAGTTCTACGCGCTGATGCCGCCCGACAACGCGGCGACGGTCGCGCCCGGCACGGACGTCCAGTTCCCCAATGACGGGCCAGCGTCGCTCGGCTCGATCAGCCGGACGAACTCCTCCACGTTCGATCTGGGGAGTGTCGGCACCTACGACGTGTCGTTCCAGGTATCGGTGAGCGAGGCCGGGCAGCTGGAGCTGATGCTGAACGGGGCGGCCGTGACCTACTCAGTCGTCGGGCGGGCGACCGGCACCACCCAGATCGTGGGCGAGGCGCTGGTCCAGGTGACCTCGGCTCCGGCCTCACTGGAGGTGCGGAATCCGGCTGGCAACTCCACTGCCCTCACGATCACGACCTTGGCCGGGGGCACCATGCCCAGCAGTGCCTCGTTGATCATCCGCAAGCTCGGCTGACGGACAGGAGCGCCACACCGGTCGGAAGCGCCGCGCCGCCCGCCGGGGGATCAACAGACCGCGCCGCCGTCGGGCACCGCGGCCGCCGGACCCATCCGGGCCGTTGCACCGGCGCCCGCCCCGGGTAAGAGTGGCGCGGTGCCCATCCTCGAGCCCCGCCATGATTTCGCCCACCCGGTCGAGCCCGACACGGCCTGGAGCGAGTCGTACTACTTCAACGCCTACGACCCGGAGTCGGACTCGGGACTGTTCACCCGGATCGGTGTCCGGCCCAACGAGGGCACCATGGACGTCGGGCTGTCGGTCTGGCTCCCGGGCGGCGACCTGGCCGAGTACCGCCACGTGGTCGAGTGCCACGACGTGCCCGAGGCGCCCCTCGAGGTCGGCGGTGTCCGCTACGAGCTGCTCGAGCCGATGCGGCGGTGGCGCCTGGTCGCCGACGTGGAGGCCACGGCGCGGCCGTGCCGGCCGTCGGAGGGGGAGGAGCGCCCCGTCGTCCTCGGGCTGGACGTGACCTTCGAGGCCCTCGGTCCGGCCGTGGGCAGCGACGGCGGGGGCGGCGGCTCCCGCCAGTCCGGTGCCGCAGCCTCCACGACGGGCAAGGGACACCTCGAGCAGGCCGGTCGATGTTCGGGGGCGCTGGTGGTCGACGGGGTGCCGGTCCCGTGGACCAATGCGCGCGGGAACCGCGACCGGTCGTGGGGACCGCGGCGGTGGGGCGACCCGTCGATGTGGCGCTGGTTCTCGATCAACATCGGCGACGACCTCCACTTCGGCGGCATCCGTCTGGGAACCGGCGCCGGCGACCTCCACCGCGGCTGGGTGAGCGACGGGGGCCGGGTGGCCTCGGTCCGGCACTGGGGGCTCTCGACGGAGCTGGCCGACGACGGGTTCACCCACCGGGCGGTCCACCTCGAGGCCACCGACAAGGCCGACCGCGTCCACCGGCTGACCGGTCGGGTACTCCGGGTCGCCGACATCGGCCGGCCCGGAGGCACGGTCATCAACGAGGGCCTGACCGAATGGACCCATCACGGTGAGGACGGGACGACGCGGGTGGGCCACGGCGTCGCCGAGTACCTCCACCAGGTCGACGAGCTCGGGAGACCCCGGGTCCCCGTCGAGTGAGCGCTCCGGACGAGGTCGCCGGTCGGCTGGGTCGGAGCCTCGGCGGGACGGTGACGTCGTTGCGCCGCCTGTCCGGTGGGGCGTCGCGCGTCACCAGCGCGGTCGACCTGGCCGGCGCAGACGGGACGCGCCGCTCCCTCGTCCTCCAGCAGCGGCGGGGCGACGGTCCCACACCCGCCGCCGGCGTGGCCGTCGAGGCGGCACTCCTGCGAGCGGCCGCCTCCGTGGGGGTGCCCGTGCCCGCGGTGGTGGGCGCGGGTGCGGCCGACGGGCTGGACGACGGCTGGCTCGTCGTCGAGCGGCTGGACGGCGAGACCATCGCCCGGAGGATCCTGCGCGACGATGCCTACGCCGGGGCGCGGGCCCGCCTCACCGACCAGGTCGCCGGGGCACTGGCCCGCGTCCATGCCATCCCGGTCGAGGACGTGCCGGACCTGCCGCCGTCCGACCCGTTCCGCCGACCCCTCGAGTTCCTCGACGCCATCGGCGAGTCGCGACCGGTCCTCGAGCTCGCCGGACGATGGCTCGAGGCCGGGCGGCCGCAGCCTATGGGGACGACGGTCGTGCACGGGGACTACCGGCTGGGCAACCTGCTGGTCGGCGCCGACGGGCTGCGGGGGGTGCTCGACTGGGAGCTCGCCCACGCCGGTGACCCGGCCGAGGACGTCGGCTGGCTGTCCGCCCCGGCCTGGAGGTTCGGCGGCAGTGGCGACGTGGGCGGGTTCGGCCGGCTCGACGAGTTCCTGGCGGCCTACGCGGCGGCGGGTGGCGCGACGATCGACCCGGCGACGGTCCGGTGGTGGCAGGTCTACGCCACGCTCAAGTGGGCGGTGATCTGCGCGCTGCAGGCCTCGGTGCACCTGTCGGGGGCCGTGCGGTCCGTCGAACTCGCCGCCATCGGCCGACGCGTGTGCGAGAGCGAGTGGGACCTGCTCGGGTTGATGGGCGTGCGGCTCCCGGAGGTGACGGGCGCGCATCCGCCAGGGGACGTCGTCGCCTCGCCGTGTCCGCCGTTCGGCCGCCCCAGCGCGGGCGAACTGGTGGCGGCCGTCGAGGGCTACATCAGGGACACGGTGGTGGCGACGACCGACGGCGCGGCCCGGTTCGACGCCCGGGTTGCCGCCAACGTCCTGGCCATGGTGGGTCGCGAGCTGGCGATCGGCCCCGACGCGGCGGCGTCACACCGCGGACGCCTGGCGGAGCTCGGTGCCGAGGACGACGCCGACCTGGTCGCCGCCATCCGGTCGGGCGGCGTCGACGCCCGGATCCCCGAGGTGGCCGCGGTGCTCGCCGGCTCCGTCGCCGACGAGCTGCGTGTGGCCAACCCCGGCCACCTGGCCGGGACGTGAGCCCCTCCGGGGCACCACCAGTCCCACGGCGCCGGACCGGGAACACGACCGGAAGGAGCGCCGGCCGCCCCGGCCGGAGATCGGATCGGGGAGAGGAGAACCCATGACCGCATCCGTACCCACCGGCCCTCTCGGCGGCACGTTCACGATGGCAGGGGGCCTCACGGTCACCCGCATGGGTTACGGCGCCATGCAGCTGGCCGGCCCGCACGTGTTCGGTCCCCCCGCCGACCGTGATGCCGCTGCGGCCGTGCTCCGCGGGGTGGTGGCGCTGGGGATCACCCATCTCGACACCAGCGACTTCTACGGCCCGCACGTCACCAACCAGCTCATCAAGGAGGTCCTGCACCCCTATCCCGACTCGCTGCGCATCGTTACCAAGGTCGGGGCGTACCGGGACGTCCATGGAGGCTGGCCCCACGCCCGCTCCCCCGAACAGCTCCGCCAGGCGGTGCACGACAACCTGATCCACCTCGGCCTCGACGCGCTCGACGTGGTCAACCTGCGCGTCGGGGGAGTCGACAGCCCCGTCCCGGGTTCGCTCGCGGAGCCGTTCGGCGCGCTGGTGGAGCTGCAGCACGAGGGCCTGGTCCGACATCTGGGCGTCAGCAACGTCACCGCCGAGCAGGTGGCCGAGGCACGGACGATGGCGCCGATCGTCTGCGTGCAGAACCACTACAACCTCGCCCACCGCGTCGACGACGACCTGATCGACGCACTGGCCGGGGAGGGCATCGCGTACGTGCCCTATTTTCCGCTCGGCGGTTTCACCCCTCTGCAGTCGGACGCACTGGACGCAGTCGCCGACCGGCTCGGCGCCCGACCCATGGCGGTGGCGCTGGCGTGGTTGCTCCACCGCTCGCCCAACGTGCTCCTGATCCCCGGGACCTCGTCGGTCGCGCACCTGCGCGAGAACGCGGCCGCAGCCTCCCTGACGCTGTCCGGCACCGATCTGGCCGAACTGGATGCCATCGGAACCCGGGCCCCCGGCGACCAATCCGTCACTTGACACTTACGTAAGCAATTTCTTACAATAAGGGCATGGACGCAGCGCTCAAGGCACTGGCCGAGCCCAGGAGGCGGGAGATCCTCCGGCTGGTCTGGACCGACGAACTCCCGGCGGCTCGGATCGCCGAGCGGTTCGACGACGTGAGCAGGCCGGCCGTCTCCCAGCACCTCGGCGTCCTACGGGAAGCAGAACTCCTCCTCGAGCGCCGCGAGGGGACCCGACGGCTGTACCGGGCGAACCATGCCCAGATGGACCAGCTCCGTCGATACCTCGACGAGTACTGGACCGGGAGCCTCGACCGCCTGCAGCAATTGGCCGAATCGGCCGAACGAGAGAAAGGAACCACCGATGGCTGAACTGATGCGCGAGGTCGTGATGGACGCCAGTCCGGCGACGATCTTCCCCTTCCTGACCGATCCGGCCCGACACGTCCAGTGGATGGGAACGGAAGCGGAGCTCGACCCCCGGATCGGCGGCGCCTACCGGGTGCTGGTCCAGGGCACGCACCCGTCCGTCGGCGAGTTCGTCGAGGTCGTTCCCGACCGCAAGGTGGTGTTCACCTTCGGATGGGACGAGCCCGACCATCCGATCCCGGCCCGCTCGACCGAGGTGGAGATCACCCTGATTCCCGACGGCGACAAGACGAGGGTCCGCCTCGTCCATCGGGGCCTGCCCGACGACGCGGTGAGCGACCACACCCAGGGGTGGGACCACTACCTCGACCGGCTGGCCGTGGTCTCCTCCGGCGGACAGGTGGGACCCGACGCACCGGTGCCTGCCGACTGACCCGTAGCGACGGCCCCGGCCGGCGGCCGGAGGCGGCGCACCCGACCCGGTCGCCTCATCCGGCCGTGGTCATCCGCCCCGCTCCCTCCGGTACGCCGCGACCCACTCGGCGGGCACCCGGTCGGGTATGACCAGTGGGCGAACCGGCTCCTGCTCGGTCTCCCAGCGGTCGACGGGAGTGACCTCCGACGAGCGTTCGGCGATCCGGAGGAAGAATCGCCAGGATGCCGCGGTCAGTGCCATGACGCCGAAGAACAGTAGAACGCCCATTTCGCAGCCTCCGCTCCGTTCCGAGCAGCCGAGCCGCAGTGCTCACACCGGCCCGGTCTTCCTTCACCCGCTCATCGTGGACCGCGACCGAGGGAGGGACAAGGGTCCTTGGTCACGTGCTGGGTCCGAGGTGGGGATCCGCCGGTAGGGACGGGTGGCGACACCGACCGGGTTGCAGCGCCGACCGGAGACTCCGGCCGCTCGCCTCCCCGCGCCCTCCGGTCAGGTCCGCGAGACGGGAACCTTGGTCGTCGAAGGCGGCACCTCGGTCGGGCACGGGATCCGCACCTCGAGGATCCCGTCCTTGTAGGTGGCCTTCACGTCCTCGGCCCTGGTCGCATCGGGAAATGCGATCTCCCGGTCGAATTCGCCGTAGCGGAACTCGGAACGGAACCCCTCCTTGCCCTTGGTCTCGGACTTCTGCTCACGGTGGGCGTGGATCCTCACCATGCCGCCCTCGGTCGTGACCTCCACATCGCGGTCCGGGTCGATGTCGGGCAGCTCCGCCCGGACCACCAGCACCTCCCCGTCACGGAACTCCTCGACCCGCAGCCACTGCTCGTCCCCTCCTTCGAAGGGCCAACCCCACCGCTCCGGCAACCGGAACACGGGCCACTCGGTCATGTGACTGCTTCGATGCATGAGTGCCATGGCCTCCACCATCCTTCCTCTCGCGTCCTACCGTCGCCCCTCCTGGACATGATCCGCCGAACGGCGGCGGGCGAACAGAGGCCATGGTCCCCAGTGTGGGCGGGCCCCGGCCACCCGGCCCGCATCAACGGGTGCGACACGTCGGGGGAGGCTGCCCGCCGGACCCGGTGCCGCATCAACCGTTCGGGGTCCCGGCCGGCGTGGTGGAGGGCGGGCTCCCGCCCTGGATGACGGCGCCGGCATGGACGGCGATGCTGAACACGGCGAGGATGCCCAGGTCCCACCAGAGCGGGATCACCCCGCGTCCGCCCACCAGGACGTCATGGAACGGACCGACTCCGCCGAGCATGCCGCCACTGCCGAAGTTCCCGAGGTAGGAGACGATCGAGATGCCGACCAGGTACGGGGCGAGCCACCACGCCGACGCCCACTCGATCCGCGGTGGGTCCTGGTCGAGGCGGAGTCTCCGGGCCAGACCCATCAGTCCGTAGCCCAGCAGGAGGGCCACCATCAGGGTCGACACCGTCTGCCAACCCGACCAGTACACGATGAAGGTGGAGAAGATGAAGGCCACGGGGGCCACCACGCCCGCTGCAGGGAGGCGGAAGGGACGGGGCAGGTCGGGTCGGGAACGTCGCAGGGCCGCCAGGGACAACGGTGCACCGGCGTACATGAGCACCGCGGCACCGGTCACCACGTTCACGAGCTTGCTCCAGCTGGGGAACGGGAGGAGGAACAGCAGGCCGAGCCCGGCCGACAGGAGCACGCCGTACAGCGGGACCTCGGTCCGCACGTCCTCGACCATGAAGATCCGGGGCACGTACCCGCTCCTGCTCAGACCGAAGCTCAGCCTCGACGCACCGGTCAGGTAGAGGAGTCCGGTTCCGCTGGGCGAAACGACGGCGTCGAATCGCAGGATCCAGGAGAGCCAGACCAGACCGAGCAGCGCCGTCAGCGTGAAGAACGGTGCCCGCGACAGCTGGGGGTCGCCAGCGAGCGCCGACCAGGTGCCGTGCTGCGCGATGACGTCGGGTGGGAGGCCGCCGATGAAGGCGACCTGGGCGGCGACATAGATCGCCGTGCAGATGAGGAACGCCCCGATCACCGCCCGGGGGAGGTCCCGCTGGGGATTCGAGCTCTCGCCACCCACCTGCAGCGCCCCCTCGAATCCCATCAGCGAGAAGATGATGCCGCCGCTGGTGATCGCTCGCAGGATCGACTCGGACGGTCCTGGCCCGGTGTGGACGAAGAAGCCGCCCCCGGCGACGAAGTTGTGGGCGTGGAAGTTCGTGGCGATCAGGACGACCGCCGTCAGGATCGGGACGGCCAATTTGGCGACCGTGAGGGCCGAATTGGTGCGGGTGAGCCAACGGATGCCGACGAGGTTCAGCGTGGCGAAGAGCGCCATGAGGCCGATGGCGGCGACCACGCCGGACGGGGTGAGCGTCCCCTGTCGCGAGTTGTACAAGCCATGGGCCCACGGAGTGGTCGAGAGGTACTGGATGGCGGCCAGGACCTCGATCGGGGCGATCGTCGCCGCCTGGAGATAGGAGAACCAGCCGAACGTGGCGCCGGCGAGGCTCCCGAACGCGTGGTGGGGATAGCGGCCCGTCCCCCCGCTCTCGGGGAACATGCCTCCGAGCTCGGCGTGGACCAGAGCCACCAGGATCATGATCAGTGAGGCGACCAACCACGCGATGAGCGCAGCGGGACCGGCGATGGTGACGGCGACGAAGGCCCCGAAGAGCCACCCGGAACCGAGTGTGGTGCCGGCGGAGATCCAGAGGAGTCCGAAGAATCCGACGTCCCGCCGGAGGCCCTCGTCCTCGGAGGCGGTCACCGGACTACCGGGCAGGCAGGTGGCCGCCGGCCCGGAGGTAGGCGACGGTGTCCCGGAAGGTGTCGAGGAGCGGTCGGTAGGCCATGTCCAGATCGGCCAGGGTCGCCGAGTCGTCGGTCGGGACACCGCTGGTCATGATGACGGCGGCCTCCTCCGACAGCGGGACGTCGACGGCTTCGAGCTCCCGTCGGACGTCGAACTGGCGGCCCATCTCGATCATGTCCTCGGCACTCACGACATGGCCGTGGAGGTCGACCCCTGCGGCCTCGCCCAGGAGCGCCGTCCATTCGGCCCAGCTGGTGTACTGCCCTCCGGCCAGGTAGCGACGGGGTCCCTTCCCCGGCTCCATGGCACGGGCGAGCAACTCGGCGGCATCCCGGACGTCCACGACCCCGAGCCCGCCCGGCGGCACGAGCATCATCGAGCCCAACGCGCCCAGGACGGCCTGGAAGCTGCCGTCCAGGTGAGGCGATGTGGGCCCGTAGATCCCGCCCAGGGCGAAGCTGGTGATCGGATCGCCCCGATCCTGGTACTCCCGGACCAGCAATTCGGCATCCCGCTTGGACGAGCCGTATGCGGACAGTGGCTCCGCGAGCGTCGACGACGGCGTCACGACGGCGTCGTGGCTGGGGAGGTAGACGGTGACGGTGGAGGTGTAGACGATCGGATCGATGCCGACGGCCAACGCCTCGGCGAGGACCGTCCGCGTCCCGGCGACGTTGACGTCCGACGTCTGCCCCCCGGCGCCGCCCACACCGATCTCGGCGGCTGCATGGAGGACGGCGTCACAGCCGTCGACCGCGGCGGCCACGGATGCCGGGTCGGTGACGTCGCCCGGGAAGGCCTCGGCCGTCACGCCCAGGGGCCCGAGGACGACCGGGAGGCGCTCGGGAGAGCGGGCCAGGACCCGCACCTCGTGGCCGTGTCGGAGCAGTGCGACGACAGCGTGCGATCCCACGAACCCGGTTCCCCCGGTGACCAGCACCTTCATCAGCGTCCGAGCTGCTCCTCGCGGGGAACCAGTACGCAGTGCGTGCCGCGGTAGATCGTGGGCATGCACTTGTTGCAGTGGATGCACAGCGAATCCCGGTGTTCGCCGGCCTGCCACTGGTGCACCAGGTCCGGCTCGCGGAGGAGCGCACGCCCCATGGCCACGAACTCGAACCCGTCGTCCATCGCCTGGCGGACCGTCGTCATGGACCCCACCCCGCCGAGCAGGATGAGCGGGAGGTCGAGTGCGGCGCGGAACTGACGCGCATAGGGGAGGAAGTAACCCTCCTCGAACGGATAGCTGTGGAGGAAGTGACCGCCGACGAGCTTGAAGGCACGCCGGATGGGCCGAGGCATGATCTCGGCCATCTCCGCCACCGGCGCCTCGCCGCGGAAGTAGTACATGGGATTCTCCAGCGAGCTCCCGCCGGTCAGCTCCAGTGCGTCCACCGTCCCGTCCTGCTCGAGCCACCGGGCCACCTCCACGCTCTCGTCGAGCCAGAAGCCACCGGGGACGCCGTCGGCCATGTTGAGCTTGGCCGTCACGGCCATCCGGCCGCCGACGGCCTCGCGGACGGCCTCGAGGACCTGTCGGGGGAAGCGTGCCCGGTTCTCGAGGGACCCACCCCACCGGTCGGTGCGGGTGTTGAGCTTGGGCGAGAGGAACGAGCTCAGCAGGTAGCCGTGACCGAGGTGCACCTCGACGGCGTCGAACCCCGCGTCCGCCACGTGGCGGGCCCCGTCGGCGAACGCCTCGGTGATCCGCTGGATCTCCGCCTCACTGGCGGCGAGCGTGCGCCGCATGCCGAGAGGGTTGAGGATGCGGGTCGGGCCGATGCTGGGCAGTCCGGTGGCCGCCGCATTCGCCACCGCGCCGGCGTGCCCGATCTGCGCCGAAGCCAGCGCGCCCTCGGCGTGGACGGCCTCGGCCAGTCGGGCGAGGCCCGGCACCGCCTCCTCGCGCAGGAGCAGGGTCTTTCCGTCGGTGCTCCCCTCGGGCGATACGGCGCAGTAGGCGACCGTGGTCATGGCGACCCCACCGGCGGCGATCTGCCGGTGGAACTCGACGAGCCGGTCGGAGGCAACGTTGTCCCGGGTCAGTCCCTCGAACGTGGCCGACTTGATGAACCGGTTCCGCAGCTGCAGCGGACCGAGGCCGGCCGGCGAGAAGGGATCGGTGGGCGTGGGCGACATGGTCATGGCGTCCATCCTTCCAGAATGACAGTTGTTGGACATGGTCTAGTAGTCTCCGCAGCCGAAGCGAGTGGCAGGCAGGCCGCGCACGACGGGGACCGCGTGGACGCACTGCCCATCCGAGACGGGGTGAAGGTGGACTTCGACGATACGCCCGAGGAAGCGGCAGTCCGCGAAGCGGCGCGCCGGTGGCTCGAGCAGAACGCAGCGCGACGTGGTGCGGGGACCCTGGCAACCCGGCGGAAGTGGCGCGACGCATCTGCGGAGGCGCAGCTCGAACACGTACGCGCCTGCAAGGAGTGGCAACGGAAGCTCTTCGACGGTGGCTGGGCGGGCATCACCTGGCCCACCGAGTACGGAGGTCGAGGGGGGACGGCCATCGAACAGGCGATCTTCAACCAGGAGATGGCCCGATTCGAGGTGGGCACCGGTGCGCTGGCCGTGGGGGTCGGGATGGTCGGCCCCACCCTGATCGAATGGGGCACGGACGAGCAGAAGTCCCGCCATCTCCAGGCGATCCTGAGCGGCGCCGAGGTGTGGTGCCAGCTGTTCAGCGAGCCGGGGGCAGGCTCGGACCTCGCCGGACTGCGCACCAAGGCGGTGCTCGACGGCGACGCCTGGGTGGTCAACGGTCAGAAGGTCTGGACGTCCCTGGCCCACCACAGCGACTGGGCGATCCTGCTGGCCCGTACCGATCCCGACGTCCCGAAGCACAAGGGCATCACGTTCTTCCTCGTCGACATGGCGAGTCCCGGAGTCGACATCCGGCCGCTCCGGCAGATCGATGGCGTGGCGCACTTCAACGAGGTGTTCCTGACCGATGTGCGCATCCCCACCTCGCAGGTCGTGGGTCCGGTCGACGGGGGGTGGCGCGTCACCCACACCACGCTCCAGAGCGAACGCGCCCTGATCGGCGGTGGCGAAGGTGTGCGGTTCGAGGATCTCCGGGCACTGGCACGCTCCACCGGGCGGGCGGGCGATCCGGTCCAGCGACAGGAGCTCGCCAGGGCCTACATCCGGTTCGAACTGCTTCGCTTCCTGGGCCTGCGGGTGCAGACGTCCCTCAGCCAGGGCCTCCCGCCCGGATCCGAGAGCTCGGTCATGAAGCTCGGCTACTCCCAGCACACCGCAGCGTTGTGCGACCTGGCCCTGTCGCTCGAGGGTGCGGCGGCGATGCTCGGCATCGACGGAGCGCCCGACGGCGGGTACTGGCAGCAGCAGTTCCTCTCCCAGTGGGCGGTCCGGATCGGCGGTGGTACCGATCAGGTACAGAGGAACATCATCGGGGAGCGCGTCCTCGGGCTGCCGCGGGAACCCGATCCTGCCCGCACCGAGCCGTTCCGTCGGGCCGAGGCCTGAGCTCCGGCCCGGGCCGCCGACGGCGACCGTGGACGTGGCGCCCCGCTTCCGCTACCGATCGGAGAGGAGTCGGTCGGCCAAACTAGTTGACTGAGTCCTACAACTAATATACAGTCCTCGCATGGCGACCACTGTCCAGGACGTCCCGGGTGACGAACTCGCGGCGATCGAACGTGCACTCGAGCAACTCCTCCGCCTCTACTCCAGCAGGAAGGTGCACGCCCGCCGCTCTGCGGCCGCCGGCGTGATGATCACCCGGCAGGGCTACCTCCTCCTGCGGCGGCTGCAGGAGGACGGTGCCCTCCCGATGGGCGAGCTCGCCAAGATCACGCAGATGGACCCTGCAGCGGCGGGTCGCCAGGTGCGTCAGCTGGAGGAGGACGGCCTGGTCACCCGGACCAAGGGCGAGGACGACGGCCGCGTGGTCGTCGTGGAGGTCACCCCCCGGGGGGCGGCCGTCCGCCAGCGGCTCAGCACCGTGGGCGAGGACCACATGTCCGACGTCCTGGCCGACTGGCCGGCCGAGGACCGGGAACAGCTGGCGCTACTCCTGCCCCGGTTCGTCGAAGGACTCCGCAGTGTCCCGTTCCGCTCCTCGCTCGACGAGCTGGCTTCGTGACGTACCCGTCGGACGTCGGGGTCGTCGACCTGATGATCGGCTTCCCGAGCAGCGACGCCGGACGGCACTACGACAACCTCCGGTCGATGACCAAGGACGCAGGCAGCCGGACGATGGAGTTTCCCGCCGGGTACATGTTCAAGGACGTGCCGAACCGGCTGGACGAAGGACGCGACCCGGTGGCCGAGACGATCGAGGCCATGGACCGCAACGGCGTGGCGGTCGGGCTGGTGAGCCTCGGCAACGAGTCCACCCGATCGGCGCTCGAGCGCCATCCGACGCGCTTCGCCCCCAGCCTCGAGGTGGATCCGAACGACATCGGCGGTGCGGTACGGCGCATCCGCGACGCGCACGTCGAACACGGCATCAAGGCGGTGACCACGTTCCCCGCCGGGTGCAATCCGCAGGTCCCGGTCAGTGACCGCCGCTACTACCCGATCTACCAGACCTGCGTCGATCTCGACATCCCGATCGTGGCGAACGCCGGGATCGCGGGGCCGCGTGTCCCGTCCGCCTGCCAGGACGTCCTGCACTTCGACCAGGTCTGCTACGACTTCCCGGACCTGCGGATCGTCATGCGGCACGGCGCCGAGCCCTGGGAGGACCTCGCCGTGAAGCTCATGCTCAAGTGGCCGGGCCTCTACTACATGACCTCGGCCTTCGCCCCGCAGTACTACCCGAAGGCGATCGTGGACTACGCCAACTCGCGCGGTACGGCCAAGATCCTGTACGCCGGCTACTTCCCCATGGGACTGAGCCTCGACCGGATCTTCGGCGAGATGCCGGATGTCCCGTTCCGTGACCATGTGTGGCGGCCGTTCCTGCGCGAGAACGCCGAACGCGTCTTCGCCCTGGAGGTGAAGCCATGACCGCCCCGCGCCGCATCCCCTACGCAGGGAGCGTCCACGACGAGCGGGAGGTCGAGGCCGTGCTCGACGTCCTGCGCGGAGGGTCCCAGGCGCTCCGCATCGGCAAGAACGTGCGGGCCTTCGAACAAGGTGTGGCCGAACTGTTCGGCAAGCGCCGGGGCATCATGTGCAATTCGGGATCCTCCGCGCTCTACCTCGCGGTGGAGCTCCTCGGGCTGGAGCCGGATGACGAGGTCATCACCTCGGCCGTGACGTTCTCGACGGACATCGCCCCCCTGGTCCGCACCGGCATCGTCCCGGTCCTCGTCGACGTGGAACCCGACACCTTCAACATCGACGTCGCCGCCATCGAGCCGATGATCGGACCCCGCACGCGCGCGATCCTCGTCCCCAACCTCATCGGGAACGCGCCGGACTGGGACGTGATCCGCGGGATCGCCGACCGTCACGACCTGCGGGTGATCGAGGACTCCTGCGATGCGCTGGGGACGACGCTGCGCGGCACGCCCACCGGCCTCCGGTCGGACATCTCGGTCACGTCGTTCGCGCTCAGCCACATCATCACCGCAGCGGGCACCGGGGGCATGGTCTGCGTCGACGACCCGGACCTCGCCGATCGCTGCCTCCTGCTCCGGCGCTGGGGAAGACGGTCGGAGGTCCAGCTGTTCGGGTCCCAGAAGGGGACCGGGTCGCGGTTCTTCTCGTCGATCGAGGGTGACCTGGAGTACGACAACCTGTTCATCTTCGACGAAATGGGCTGGAACTTCGAGCCCTCGGAGCTGTCCGCTGCGTTCGGGGTGGTCCAGCTGGAGAAGCTCCCCCAGAACCTGGCCCGGCGCAAGCGCAACTTCGATCGACTCGTCCAGAAGTTCTCGCAGCGCCCCGACGTGTTCGGCCTCCCCCGGACGACCGACGACCTCGACACGGCGTGGCACATGTTCCCGGTGATGATCCGCCCAGGATCCGGGGTCCGGCGCTCCGAGTTCCAGGAGCACATGGAACGCAACGGGATCGACACCCGGATGGTGTGGACGGGCAACGTGACCCGCCAGCCGGCGTTCTCGTCGGTCACGTGGCGGCTCCCCGAAGGCGGACTTCCCAATGCCGACCGGGTGATGGACCAGGGCCTGGTCCTCCCGTCGAACCACGGCCTCGACGACGAGGACGTGGACTACATCTGGACGACCGCGGAGGCAGTCCTGTCATGAGCAACATCGAAGACGAGCACCTCGTCCTCGTCTCGGCCGACGGGCACGCCGGAGGGAACCACGACCAGTACCGGTCCTACCTCGAGGCCGGGTACCTGGACGAGTTCGACGCATGGCGGGCGAAGTACTCGAACCCGTTCAAGGATCTCTCGGGTGGGACCAGGGACCGGAACTGGAACAACGAGCGCAGGATCTCCGAACTGGAGGACGACGGTGTCGTGGCCGAGGTCCTCTTCCCCAACACGATCCCCCCGTTCTTCCCCACCGGCGCGGTCCTCGCCCGGCCTCCCACACCGGACGACTACCACCTGCGACTCGCCGGCATCCGGGCCCACAACCGGTGGCTGGCGGACTGGTGCGGCGAGTACCCGGACCGGCGCGCCGGCATCGGGCAGATCTTTCTGAACGACCTCGACGACGCCATCGAGGACGTCCGGTGGTGTCACGAGCACGGGCTCCGTGGAGGTGTCCTCGTCCCTCCCATCCCAGACGACATGAAGCACCTCGCCCCGCTGTACGCCCCCGACTACGACCCGCTGTGGGCGGTGTGCCAGGAGCTGGGCGTCGTGGTGAACTCGCACTCCGGCGGTGGTGGGATGCCCGACTACGGCCCGTACCCGGCGGCGGGGCTCCTGTGGATCGCCGAGAACTCGTTCTTCTCGCGCCGGCCGGTGATGCAGATGATCGTGGGTGGTGCCTTCGAGCGGTTCCCCGACCTGCGGTTCGTCCTCACCGAGCAGGGTGCGTCCTGGATCGGTCCGATGCTGGCCCAGCTCGACTCGTACCACGGGCAGATGGCACGGATCGGACGCATCGGCGAGCTCAAGTACGACGCGGACGACGTACTGCCGCTCGCCCCGAGCGAGTACTTCCGGCGGAACTGCTGGGTCGGCGTGAGCTTCCCGTCGCCGGCGGAGGCCGCAGCGCGCGCCGACATGGGGCCGGACCGGTTCCTGTGGGGGAGTGACTATCCCCACGACGAATCGACCTACCCCGACACGCGTGAGGGGCTGCGCCGGGCGTTCCGAGGCGTCGGGGCCGAGGAACTCCGCCGGGTGCTCGGTGGGAATGCCGCCGCGCTCTACGGCTTCGACATGGATCGCCTCCGGCCCATCGCCGACCGGGTCGGCCCGACCATCGAGGAACTCGCGGTCCCCTACGAGGGTGTGCCCGAGGGGAACCGGTCCCCGGCCTTCACCCGGGCGTGATGGCTGTTCCGGTTGGTGTGCCGATCCGATGGTCGGCCTGCGACAGGGGGGTCCGATGAGCACGAGGTTGCGCCGATTCGAAGGGCGGAGCGCGATCGTGACAGGTGCGAGCCGCGGTATCGGGGCCGCCACCGCGCGACGCCTGGCCGCAGAGGGTGCCGACGTCGTGATCACGGCCCGGACGCTCGACGAGCACCCGACCCTTCCGGGCTCGCTGCGGGAGACGGCCGACGGCCTCCGGCGGTTCGGAGGCCAGGTCCATGTGGTCCGCGCCGATCTCGGCGACGCCGACGACCGGTCGACGATCGTGTCGCAGGCCACGGAACTCCTGGGACGACCGGTCGACATCCTGGTCAACAACGCCGCTGCCGCCATCTACCAGCCGCTGATCGACTTCCCGCTGAAGCGCAGGAGGCTGACCTTCGAGATCAACGTGCACGCGCCGATGGATCTGGCCCAGGCCGCGCTGCCCGGGATGATCGAACGGGGTGAGGGTTGGATCGTCAACGTGTCGAGTGCGACGGCACATCGGTGGGAGCCCCCGTTCACCCTGGGGTCGCTGGGCTCCTCGACCGGCATCTACGGGGCGTCCAAGGCGGCGCTCGACCGGATGACCAACGCGCTCGGCGCCGAGTGCGCGGGCACCGGGGTGCGCATCAACACCGTCGAGCCGCGCTCGGCCGTGCTGAGCGAGGGCGCGGAGTCCCTCGTCGGGACCACGCTCACCGCGGACCAGATCGAGTCCATGGAGGTGATGGTCGAGGCCCTGACGGCCCTCTGTGCGTGCCCAGCGGACCGGACGGGGAGGTCGCACGTGAGCCTCGACCTGATCGCCGAGCTCGGGATCGTCGTCCACGATCTCGACGGGCTCCCGATGGACGGCCCTCCAAGGACGGAGCACCGGCGGTGACGCTGTTCGACCTCACGGGTCGGACCGCCCTCGTCACGGGGGCGGGCCAGAACGTCGGCAGGGGCATCGCGCACGCCGTCGCCGCGCAGGGCGCCACCGTGCTGGTGAACGACGTACGACCGGACCGGGCGGAGGCGGTCACGGACGAGATCGCCGCCGCCGGTGGCGAGGCCCGTGCCACGGTGTTCGACGTGACCAGCCTGGACTCGGTCATGGGAGCACTCGAGCACGTGGGGCCGGTGGACATCCTGGTCAACAACGCGGGAAACGGCGGCACCGGGGGGATGGTCCCCCAGGCGTTCGTGACCATGCCCCCGACCGCCTGGGAGGGGCCGATCCGGGTGAACCTCTACGGGGTGCTGCACTGCTGCCACGCCGTCGTGCCGGGAATGTGCGACCGTGGCTGGGGGCGTGTGATCACCATCTCCTCGGGTGCCGGGACCTCGGGGGTCGCCCTCGGTGTGTCCGCCTACAGCGCCGGCAAGGGCGCCGGGATCGCCTTCACCCGCACCCTGGCCCTCGAGGTGGCGCGCCAGGGAGTGACAGCGAACTCGTTGGCGATCGGCCTGATGGCGGTCCCGGACCCCACGGCCACCGAGCGGATCGCGAGGTCGATCCCGGTCGGCAGGACCGGGATGCCCGAGGACGTCGCCGCGGCGTGCGTGTGGCTGGCTTCGGACGGGGCCGGCTGGGTCACGGGTCAGACGATCGGGGTCAACGGAGGGTCCGTGACATCGTGACGGGCCACCGTCGCCCCGGACATCCGCGTGCGAGGCGCCGGTGAGCGGCAGGGCACCGCGGACGAGGACCAACGGACAGGGGCAGTCGTCCACCTGCAGCCGGGGCGGCCACTGCGGACACCGGCGGGTCGACTCCGACTCGGATCGGAGGTCGGGACCACCTCGCGAGGCGAGGGTCATGTGGTGGAGGCGAACGGTGGAGGTCATGCGACCGTGTTCGAACCGCTTACGGGCCGCTGACATGGGGTTGTGCGACCCGAACGCGTCGACACGGGCGGAACCTGGACGCTCAGGAGCTTGCCGCAGGGGTAGTCAGGCACGTGATGGGACTACGTTCGAACCCCTCTCCGAAGGTGCTGTCGAGTTGGGAGTCCGGTCACATCGGACGTGACGCTCCCACCGGAGCGCCAGGCTCCTCACCCCTCAGGACGGAGGGGGGTAGACGGCCACGAGCAGCCGCATGAGCTTGGGGAACAGTGGGGTGAAGCGACCCGTGCCCCACTCGAGATCGGGCTCGTTGGCGAATGCCTGACTCAGGACCCCGATGATCAGCGTGGAGATCAGGAAGACGGCTTCATCGGAGTCGGCACCGGGCCCGAGTTGGCCGGCTGTCACGGCTTCGACGAACGCGGCGCGCTGGATGTCGACCATCTCCTGACTACACGCCATCGCCATTGGCGAGGGTTCGAATTTCGGGACAGGACGCCAGAACAGGAGCTCGGCCACCGCCCGGTTGGCCAGCAACCAGCGCCCGCTCGCCTCGAGGCCGGCGATGAGCGCATCGAGTCCGGGACCGGCTGTGGCCATCGAGTCGCGCATGACCTCGAGATGCACGGTCTGGCCGCGCAGGAAGAGCTCGTCGTAGATGGCCCTGAGCGAGGGGAAGTACTTGTAGATCGAGGGGGGCTGGACGCCGAGTCGCCTCGCCACCTCCGAGAGGCTCAGCCCGTTCACGCCCTCCTCGGACATGATGGCCACGGCGATGTCGAGGATCTCGTCGATGGTCTCCTGACGTCGCCGGGCTCGGCGGTCCGTCGCAGGCGGGTCAGCCGGTGTGGAGCTTGTCGTCCTTGCCATTGATTCAACTGTAGCACAAAAGAGGCTTGACAGCATAAGCTAATGGTATTAGCTTCTCTTTCCGTTGGGGAACATCCGATCGATTGAGGAGACATGGCCGAAACGAGCACACGGTGGTGGCTGACCCGGGACAGCGCCGAGACCATCATCGATGCGCCACCTGAGCGCATCTACGCACTCGTGGCCGACCTACCCCGGATGGGGAAGTGGAGTCCGGAGTGCCAGCGGGTGGAGTGGTCGAATGGCTCCGCCGACCCTGTCGTGGGGGCGACGTTCCTCGGGCACAACGTGGGGGGACCGGCCAACCTGATGAAGTGGTCCCGGAAGGGCCGGGTGCTGACGGCCGACCCCGGTCGCGAGTTCGCGTTCGTCACCGAGGAGGGCGGGCGCGAGTCCACCGAGTGGCACTACCGGTTCGAACCGACCGGGGGCGGTACTCGGGTCGTCGAGTCCTACCTGGTGCGATGGATCCCCCTGTGGGCCCGGATCGTGGACGTCCCGACCAACCGGGCCCGCGAGCTGAGGGACGGCATGGACCACACGCTCAGCCAGCTCAAGACGGCCGCCGAAGGGATCGCCGCACCCGACGGAGCGTCATGACGACCGAGGTGACACCCGCCGCCTTCCTGGTGGGCCCCGGCGAGGGCGAAGGCGTCTGGTTCGCGGACAGCCTGGTCAGTTACAAGGTGACCGGCGACGAAACGCACGGACAGCTCGCCCTGGCCGAGGTCCGTGCACCCCGCGGGTCGGGATCGCCCGTCCACACGCACCGCCATGAGGACGAGGCCTGGTACATCCTCGAGGGGGAGTTGACGTTCTGGCTGGGTGAGGAGTCCTGCTTAGCCACCACCGGCGACTTCGTCTTCGGGCCCCGCGGAGTTCGCCACCGGTTCCGCGTCGACTCCGAGATGGCCCGCTTCCTCATCCTCGTCACTCCGGCCGGGTTCGAGGACTTCACCCGAGCATGCAGCTGGCCGGCGATGGCCAGGACCCTCCCGCCTCTCGACCTGTCCCCCCGTAGCGAAGAAGAACTCGTCGCTGCAGCCCTACGGCACGGCATCGACATCACCTCGCCGTAGGGGCCAGGTGACCCGTCCAACCGGTCCCAGGGGACCGACCCTGGGCGGAGCCATGCCCGATGCACCCCGTTCCGTGACCATCCGATCAACCAACGCATAAGGAGTGCTACATGATCACCACCTACAAGGCAGCACCGGACATCGACGTCCTGACCACGAACTTCCCCATCCCCGGCCTCGGCCAACTCGCCATCAACGCCTTCGTGCTCCATGGGGACGTCCCCGTCCTGGTCGACACCGGTCCGGTCGTCGAGCGGGAGAGCTTCATGACTGCACTCCAGTCGGTCATCGACCCGGCCGACCTCCGTTGGATCTGGCTCACCCACACCGACGGCGACCACATCGGTGCGCTCGGCCAACTGCTCGCCGAGTACCCCGAGATCACGGTCATCACCACGTTCCTGGGTGTCGGCATCATGAGCGTGTCCGATCCGCTCCCGATGGACCGGGTCCACCTCGTCAATCCCGGACAGAGCATCACGCTCGGCAGTCGTACCCTCACCGCGTTCCGGCCCCCGACCTTCGACAATCCATCGACCACCGGGTTCTTCGACGCCAGCTCGGGAGTGCTCTTCCCGGCCGACTGCTTCGGGGCGCTCCTGCAGGACATCCCGCAGAACGCCGCCGACCTCTCCGAAGGCGACCTGCGCGAAGGCCAGGTGTTCTGGGCGACCATCGACTCGCCCTGGATGCATGAGGTCGACCATGGGAAATTGACCCGCGAGCTCGACGCCGTCGCCAGGTTGGAGCCGTCGTTGATCCTGAGCAGCCATCTCCCTGCCGCTCCTGGCAGCATGATCGACCAGTTCCTCGCGTCGTTGGCGGCGGTTCCGGACGCCGGACCGTTCGTCGGACCCGACCAGGTCGCACTCGAACAGATGCTGGCGCAGATGTCTGCGGGGCCGCACTAGGCACGACATCGGTTGATCGAATGCTGCTCTGTACAGGGAAGATGTCGTTAGATTTCCTGCAACATCTGGGTGGAGGCGATGGGACTCGAACCCACGACTTCGACCTTGCAAAGGTCGCACTCTAGCCAACTGAGTTACGCCCCCGTGGGTGGCGGCAAGTGCGCCACGGGAGTACTCACCGTACCAGCCGGCCCCCGCCGTGGCCGTCGCGCCGTGGCCGGCCGCGCCGTGGCCGTCGCACCCTGGCCGTAGGGTTCGCCCATCACGCACGCGGGTTGTCCCGGGTGCCGTCGCTCCGGACGGAGCCCTCGTCACCGGGGCGCTCCGACGGTCGGATCGCTCCGCGAACCCAGGAGCGATCCCATGGACACCACCGCACGCGACCGACTGCTCGACACGCTGGCCGAAGGGGTCCGCTCCCTCACCGGTTCGGACCGGTGGCGGTCCCACCTCGAACTCCAGGGGCGGTTCCACCGGTACAGCTTCAACAACGTGCTGCTCATCGGGGCCCAGGACCCGGGCGCCACCCGGGTCGCCGGGTTCGTCACCTGGAAGGGGCTGGGTCGATCCGTCCGGAAGGGGGAGCGCGCCATCTGGATCCTCGCGCCGATGGTCGGCCGGACCGTCCACGGCGAGGACGGCGACGAACGCCGTCCGATCTACGGATTCCGGCCGGTGCCGGTGTTCGACGTGGCGCAGACGGACGGCGAACAACTCCCCGAGGTCTGCCGGAACCTCGACGGCGACGACCGCGGCGCCCGCTTCGACGCGCTGCGCGGCCGGGCCGACGCACTCGGCTACACGGTGGAGCTGGCCGAGCTCCCCGGTGGCACCAACGGCGACTGCACCCACGGGGCCCGCCGGATCCGGATCGAGTCCCGCAACCGACCGGCCCAGCAGGTCAAGACCCTAGCCCACGAGCTGGCACACGCCCTGCTCCACGAGTGTGCCGCCGACCGGGCCCTGGCCGAACTCGAAGCGGAGTCCACCGCCTTCGTCGTGTGCCGGAGCCTCGGCATCGACTCGGGCGGCTACTCCTTCGGCTACGTGGCCACGTGGGCCGGTGGCGGGCCCGAGGCGACGGCCGCCATCACCGCGTCGGGCGCCGCCATCCAACGGGCGGCCGGCGTGATACTCGACGGCCTCGATGCGCCGGCGGCCTCGTCCGACGCCGCCTGAGGCGCCGGCGCGCCGGTCAGGACGCCGACTTCGCCCGCTCGATCGACCGCTCGATCTCCTCCCACGCCGCCTCGACGCCGTCGAATCCGGCGACCTCGGTGCGCTTGTGCGGTTCGAGGTCCTTGTAGACCTCGAAGAAGTGGGCGATCTCGAAGGT
>DATLRE010000150.1:0-42863 GCA_035534835.1 Acidimicrobiales bacterium | reverse complement strand
TGAGCTACCTGACCGGATTCTTCGGGCAGAACTTCACGTTCCTGATCGGGCACGTCACGGGGCGGCTCCCGTTCCTCGCCTTCGGCCTGGGACTCGAGCTCGCCACCGTGCTGGTCCTGCTGTACTTCTTCCGTCGACGCGGGTGGATCGGCGGCCCCACCGCCTGAGGGGACCGCCCACCGGGCGCACCGGCCCCCGGGGATCAGCCGCGTCCGGGGTCGGCCAGCTCGAAGCGGACCGGAGCGTGACGGAACCCGGCATGCTTGTTCGACCGGGTGCGCTCGACGGGCCCGGTCGGCTCCACCCGTGCGACCCGGTCGAGCAGTCCGTCGAGGACCAGGGTGATCTCGAGGCGGGCGAGGTTGGCCCCGAGGCAGAAGTGGCTGCCGACCCCGAAGCTCAGGTGCGGGTTGGGGCTCCGACGGATGTCGAACGCGAAGGGTTCGACGAACGCCCGCTCGTCGAAGTTCGCCGACTGCCACCACAACACGACCTTGTCCCCGGGGCGGATGGTCCTCCCGTGGCGTTCGATCTCCCGGGTCGCCGTGCGGCGGTTGTAGACGGTGGACGACGCCCACCGCAGGATCTCCTCCACGGCCGAGGGCAGCAGGGTGCGGTCGGCACGGAGCGCGTCCCAGTCGCCGGGCCGGTCGATCAGTGCGAGCATGCCGGCCGTGATCGAGTTCCGGGTGGTCTCACTGCCCGCGGCCACCAGGAGGTGGAAGAGCATCTGCTGTTCGAGCTCGCTCATCGGTCCGGCGGGTCGGGCACCGTCGGGCAGGTCGTCGTGGACCACGACGGACACGATGTCGTCGGCCGGGCACCGTCGCTTCTGCTCGAGCAGCCGGAGGGAGTAGGCGGACATGGCCGCGCCGGCCTCCTGGGCCTTGGCCGACGTCCCGCCCGGGTCGTGGTCGTCGTAGTCGAGGGTGGCGTCGGCCCAGTCGAGGAGGAAGTGGCGGTCCTCCTGTGGGACGCCCAGCAGCGATGCGACGGCCTGGAGCGGAAGCTCGGCGGCGACGTCGACGAGGAAGTCGCACGCTCCCCCTTCGATCGACGCATCGAGGATCTCGGCGCACCGGACCCGAAGCGCCGCCTCGATGGTGCGGAGCCGCTTCGGGCTGACCGACGGCGTCAGCAGGCGGCGGACGTGGCGGTGGCGCGGGTCGTCCTGCATGTTGAGGAGCACGCCGGCGGCAAATCCTGCCGGCAGGTCCTCGATCAGGGTCCCCCCGCCGGCACGGTCGCCTCCGCCCTCCGACGAGAACAGGTCGGGCTGCCTGGCCGCCCACGCGACGTCCTCGTGGCGGGTCAGGCACCAGAACCCCTCGCCGTCGGGGGTGGTGGCCGTCGGTTCGTGCCAGTAGAGCGGCGCGGTGTCCCGGAGGCGGCGGTAGGCCTCGTGCGGCGGCCCGTCGGCGAAGCGGTCGGGGTCGGTGAGGTCGATGTCGTCGACGTCGGTCATGACTCGCTCCACTCCCGGCCCACGGCTTCGACGATCGTGCGGGAAGCATAACCACCGGGGGTCCGCACCGGCCGTGTGCCCTCGCCCGTCGCGGCTTCAGGCGGGCGGGGTCCGGAGGGCCGCGACGACCCCGCCGTCGACGAGCAGGTCGGTTCCGGTGATGTAGCCGGCGTCGCGACCGGTCAGGAAGTCCACGACCCCGGCGATGTCCCCGGGCGTGCCGATCCGCCCGGTGCCGCTGGCGGCGATCATCGACCGCATCACCTCGCCGCTCGGGCCCTCGAGCTCGGCGGTGCCCATGGGCGTGGCGATGATGCCCGGTGACACGGAGTTGACCCGGGCGCCACGACGACCCCAGACGACCGACGCCGCCGCGACGCGCACCTGGTTGGCGCGCTTGGCTACGACGTACGCGGTGGCCGGGTCGGGGATGGCGCCCGGTGCCAGCTCGGCGAGGTCCAGGAGCTGCCCGGTCGGCGTGGTGGCCAGGCGGTGCTCGAATTCGGGCTCCAGGGTCGCCATCGTGCCGGCCATCGACGAGACGAACACGCCGGCGCCCCCGCGGGCGACGACCGCGCCGAAGGCGTCGAGCATGCGTGCCGTCCCGAGGACGTCCACCCGCACGATGGCGTCGACCGACGCCTGGACGGGCGAGATCCCGGCGGTGTGCACGACCGCGGTCACCGGACCCCGGGCGGCCGCCTCCGTGGCCAGCCCCTCGACGGCGGACTGGTCGGAGACGTCGATGAGGCGGCCCACCGCGTCGTAGCCGGCGTCCACGAGCGAGCGCACTTCGGCCTCGAGCACCCGCCCGTCGGCATCGGCCAGGACGACGGTGGAGCCGGTGCCGATCCTGCGGGCGACCGCGGAGCCCATGCCACCCGCCCCGGTCACGACGATCACCCCCTGGCTGCCGGTCACGGGTCCACACTACGAGGGGCGGGACCGACGGCGCCGCAGGTCCGTCCCCGGCTACGGGTCCAGCTCACCCGGCGCGCACCCGTCGGACGGGGGGACATCCCCGTGCCCGGTCGTGTCGGTCGCCGTCGTGTCGATCACCCCGCCCGGGACCGAGGTGCCGAACTGCCACGTGAACATCCGACGTTGGGCCTCCCGGCGCGCCCGCCGCTTCGGACTCAGCGCCAGCAGGACGCGGTCCACGGCCAGGGCGACGAGGCCGACCACCACCAGCGCGGCGACGACGGCGAGGGCGAGGAATCCCACGAAGAAGACCAGCACCACGATCGCCGCCAGCACGACGACGCCGAGGAGCGTGCCGAGGCAACCGATCCCGGCCGGTGCACGCGTGTCGTCTGCCACGGGGCCGATTCTCCCACCGCAGGCGCGTCCGGGGTCCTCGGCCCGCGCCGCGGCCACCCGGTCACGCGTGCGAGGCGTACTCCGCCAGGGTGGCCAGCTGCGCCGCGGTGCCGACCCCGATCAGCACGTCCCCGGGCACCACCTCGACCTCGGGCGAGGGATTCGGCGTGAAGCTCCCGTCCGGTCGCCGGACGGCCAGCACCAGGCACCCCGTCCGCTCGTGCAGCTTGGAGGACCGGAGCGTCTGGCCGGCCAGCGGCGAGTCCGGTCCGACCGTCAGCTCCTCGAGCCGGAACTCGAGGGAGCCGTCGTGCATCACGACGTCGACGAAGTCGACCACATGGGGCTGGGTGACGAACGCCGCCATCCGGTCCCCGCCGAGGCGCTGGGGGTTCACCACCCGGTCGGCACCCACCCGGAGCAGCTTCGCCTCCGACGACTCGCTGCGGGCCCGGGCGATGACGTGGATCGTGGGATTGAAGGACCGGCTGGCCACCGTGACGAACAGGTTGTCCGCATCGGTGTCCAGGGCGGCGATCAGCGTGCCCGCCCGCTCGATCCCCGCCTGCAGCAGTGTGTCGTCCTCGGTCACGTCGCCGGTGACCGTCGCGTAGCCCACCGTGGCGACGCGGTCCTCGTCCCGGTCGACGACGACGATCTGCTGGCCGGCGTTGGCCAGGTAGCGGGCCACCTCGCGGCCCACCCGCCCCCAGCCGCAGATCACGACGTGCCCTGTCATCTTCCCGATGTCCCGGTCCATCCTGCGCCTCCTGATCAGGTCCCGCATGTGTCCGTCGATGAGCAGCTCCAACGTCACCGTGAACGTGTACAGCGCCGTTCCGACCCCCAGCAGGATCAGGACCATGGTGAACGCCTTCACCCCGGCCCCGATCGGGTGCGGGAACCCGTAACCGACGGTGGAGACGGTGACGACCGTCTGGTACAGGGCCTCGAGCGGTTCGAAACCGAGGGCGGTGTAGCCCACCGTCCCCACGACCACCACCAGCGCCAGGGCGGCCAGGCCCACCTGGACCCGACGGAACGGGTTGGAGGTCACGGCGTCGGTGCGGCGGCGGGGACCCGCACGGGGTGGACCCCGGGGATGGGTCGGGCGCCGCCTCCACGTGCCCCGGACATGGACCCGATGCTACGCGGTCGGGCCCGGACCGCTCGGGAGGCGGCGGCGGAAGCGACCGAATGGGCAATTCGACCCTGTGGAGGGCGCCGCAGGGCCATCAGAGTGGGTGCATGGATGCCGACGGGGACACGGTGATCGACGGCGACGGCCTCGACGCGCTCCTCGCCGAGCTCCGCCGGCGGGGGTTCCGCACCCGTGGCCCGGTCGTGCGTAACGGGGCGATCCTCCTCGACGAGGTGGACTCCACGGGGGACCTCCCCCGGGGCTGGCGCGACCACCAGGCCCCCGGTCACTACCGCCTGGAGCAGGTGGGCGGCCCCGAACTGTTCGGGTGGGCCGTGGGCCCCGCCTCGTGGAAGTCGGAGTTCTTCCCTCCCGACGAGGTGGTGTGGCGGGCGTCGATCGACGACGGCACGGTGACCGTGACCGAGCCGGACGACGGAACGGCGCCGGTCGCCATGGTCGGGATGCGCCCCTGCGAGCTGTCCGCCCTCCGCGTGCTCGACCGTGTCCTGCAGGGCGGCCCGGTCGTCGACGACCGGTACGGGGCGCGCCGGCAGGGGGCCTTCGTCGTGACCGTCGAGTGCGGGGCACCGGCGTCGACGTGCTTCTGCACGTCAATGGGGACCGGGCCCGCCGCCGACGCCGGCTACGACCTCGCCCTCACCGAGCTGACCGGCGGACGGCACCGGTTCCTGGTGCGGGTCGGGTCCCCGCGCGGTGCCGAGGTGCTCGCCTCGGTGCCACACGCCCCGGCCGACGCCGCCGACGCCGACGAGCGGCGGGCCGTGCTCGAGGGGGCGCGGGACCACATGGGCCGCGCCCTCGACACCGACGGGCTGCCCGCCCTGCTCGACTCGAACCTCGACCACCCCCGGTGGGACGAGGTCGCCGAGCGCTGCCTCTCCTGCGGGAACTGCACGCTGGTGTGCCCGACCTGCTTCTGCAGCGACGTGCGGGACGTCACCGACCTGTCGGGGACGGTGGAGCGGCAGCGGCGGTGGGCCTCGTGCTTCGACATCGACCACTCGTTCCTCCACGCCGGCCCGGTGCGGCCGACCACGTCCTCCCGGTACCGCCAGTGGCTCACCCACAAGCTCTCGACCTGGTGGGACCAGTTCGGCGAGTCCGGCTGCGTAGGGTGCGGCCGGTGCATCGCGTGGTGCCCCGTGGGGATCGACCTGACCGAGGAGGCGGCCGCCATCCGGTCCGCCCCGGTGGCCCCCGTGGCGCAGCCGTGAGCCGGACGGTGGAGCGGATCCTCGGCGCCCACCCGTTCCTCGCGGGGCTGTCCCCGGAGACGGCGACGCTCGTGGCCGGGTGCGCACGGCTGGCCACGTTCGAACCCGGCGAGCTGCTCACGGCCGAGGGTGCGCCGGCGGACACGCTGCTCCTGATCCACGTCGGCCGGGTCGCCGTCGAGGCGCACCGGCCGGCGGGGGGGGACCTGTGGATCGAGACGGTCGGGCCGGGCCACCTCGTCGGGCTCTCCTGGGCCGCACCCCCGTTCCGCTGGCAGTTCGACGCCCGCGCCCTCGAGCCGGTGTCCGCCGTCGCCGTCGACGTCCGCCGGCTCCGGGCCGAACTCGGTCGGCACCCGGACATCGGGTTCGCGCTGCTCGACCGCATGACCGAGCGCCTGGTCGACCGCCTGCAGGCGACCCGGCTCCGCCTCCTGGACCTGCACGACCTCGGCCATGACGCAGCGCGCTGAGCCGTCGCCGGACGTCCGTCCCCGAGGTGCGCTCACCCCCGACCTCTACCGCGTCGCCGGACGCACGGTGGAGGTCGGGGACGTGGTCACGCTGGCACTCGAGCCCTGCGACGGCCGGGCGCTCCCGGCGGCCGCCCACGGGCAGTACCACATGCTCACCGCGTTCGGGTTCGGTGAGGTGGCCATGTCCGTCGCCGGATCACCCAGCGGCTCCGGCCGGATCGAGCACTCGATCCGGGAAGTCGGGGCGGTGACCCATGCACTGTGCACCGCCGGGATCGGCACCGTGGTCGGGGTGCGGGGCCCGTTCGGGACGGGGTGGGGCATCGAGCACCTCCCCGACGGTCCCGACGTGGTGGTGGTGGCCGGGGGGATCGGGCTGGCCCCGTTGCGCGGGGCCGTGCGCGAGCTGGTGGTCCGTCAGCGGGACGGGCGGGGCCGGGTCTTCGTCGTCGCCGGGGCACGCTCGCCCGACCAGGTCCTCTACGTCGACGACCTCGATGCCTGGCGCCGGTCCGGGTCCCACGTGGCGGTGACCGTCGACATCGGGGCGCCGGGATGGGACGGCCCGGTGGGGGTGGTCACCGCGCTCCTGGGCGACCTCCCCTTCGAACCGGCCGGTGCCCGGGCGCTGACCTGCGGGCCCGAGATCATGATGCGCTTCGTGGCCCGCGGCCTTCTCGACCGGGGCGTCGATCCCCGTCGGGTCCTCGTCTCGCTGGAGCGGAACATGCAGTGCGGCGTCGGGCTCTGCGGGCACTGCCAGCTGGGTCCGTTGCTCGTCTGCCGCGACGGCCCGGTCGTGCCCTACGGGGGCGTCGCCGACCGGTTGTTGGGGGAGCGCGCCCGATGAGCCCCGACCGTCCCACCCTGGCCGTGTGGAAGTTCGCGTCGTGCGACGGCTGCCAGCTCACCCTGCTCGACTGCGAGGACGAGCTGCTGGCCATCGCCGGCGCCGTCCGGATCGCCCACTTCCCCGAGATGTCCCGGGCCCGGGTCGACGGGCCCTACGACGTGTCGCTGGTGGAGGGCTCGATCTCCACCGAGGAGGACGTCCGCCGGATCCGCGAGGTCCGGGCGTCGTCGCGGCGGCTGGTCACCATCGGGGCGTGTGCCACCTCCGGCGGTATCCAGGCCCTGCGCAACTCGACCGCGGACGGGGCCTTCGCCGGGGCCGTGTACGCGCACCCCGACTACCTCTCGTCGCTCGGGACGTCGACACCGATCGCCGCCCACGTCCCGGTCGACGTCGAACTGCACGGCTGCCCGATCTCGCCGGCGCAGCTCCTGGAGGTCCTCACCGCGGAGCTGGCCGGCCGCCGGCCCGTGCTGCCCGGCCACTCGGTCTGCCAGGAGTGCAAGGCCGTCGGCACCGTGTGCCTCCCGGTGACCCGGGGAACGGCGTGCCTGGGTCCGGTCACCCGTGCCGGTTGCGGAGCTCTCTGTCCCTCGATCGGCCGGGGATGCTTCGGCTGCTACGGACCGTCGGAGGGTGCGAACACCCGGGCACTGGCCGATCGCCTGCTCGCCGACGGCACGTCGCGGGCCGAGGCGGCGCGGCTCTTCGCCACGTTCTACGTCGGCGATCCCGTCTTCGGCGACCAGGCCGCCGAGCTGGCGGATCCGGACGGTCCGGAGGACCCGGCGTGAGCCACGGATCGGGTGCCCGGCGCACGCTCTCGGTCGAGGGCCTCGCCCGGGTCGAGGGCGAGGGGTCGCTCCGGGTCGAGGTGCGCGACGGGGTCGTCGAGGAGGTCGCCCTGAGCATCTTCGAGCCACCCCGCTTCTTCGAGGCGCTGCTGTCCGGCCGGGCGGCCGCCGAGGCGCCCGACATCACGGCCCGCGTCTGCGGGATCTGCCCGGTGGCCTACCAGATGAGCTCCTGTGCGGCCGTCGAGGACGCCGTCGGAGTCCGGGTCGACGACCGGGTCACCGAGCTGCGCCGTCTCCTCTACTGCGGCGAGTGGATCGAGAGCCACGCCCTACACGTCTACCTCCTGCACGCTCCCGACTTCCTCGGCTGTGCCGACGCCGTCGAGCTGGCCGAGCGCGACCCCGGGTCCGTCCGCCGCGGCCTGGCCCTCAAGCAGGCGGGCAACCGGGTGATGGAGACGGTCGGGGGGCGGGCCGTGCACCCGGTCAACGTCCGGGTGGGCGGCTTCTACCGTGCCCCGTCGCGGGCCGCCATCGCCGCGCTGGCCGGCCCGCTGGAGCGGGCGCGGGACGACGCACTGGCCACCGTCGGGTGGGTGGCGGGCTTCGACTTCCCCGACGTGGAGGGGGTGTACCGGTTCGTGGCCCTCCGGGGGGACGGGCGCTACCCGATGGAGTCCGGGAGGGTCGCCTCGTCCGAGGGCATCGACGTCACCGCCGGCGAGTTCCTCGACCGGGTGGTCGAGGAGCAGGTGGCCCGCTCGACGGCCCTGCAGGCCCGCCTCGACGGCGCGCTCGAGTACCTCACCGGACCGCTCGCCCGCTACGCCCTCAATGCCGACCTGCTGCCCGAGACCGCCCGCCGGGCGGCGGCCGACGCCGGTCTCGGACCCGCGTGCGCCAACCCGTTCCGGAGCATCGTGGTGCGGGCCGTGGAGCTGGTCGCCGCCTGCGACGAGGCGCTGCGCCTGGTCCACGGGTACGAGCCGCCCGACCCGCCGGCCGCTCCGGTCCGGTGGCGGGCCGGGGTGGGAACGGGGGCCACCGAGGCACCGCGGGGGATCCTGTTCCACCGCTACGAGCTGGACGACGACGGGCTCATCGGCGCGGCCCGCATCGTCCCGCCCACGTCGCAGAACCAGCTCACCATCGAGTCCGACCTCCGGCGTGTGGTCCAGGCCGGCCTCGAGCTCCCCGACGACGAGCTGACGTGGCGGTGCGAGCAGTCCGTGCGGAACCACGACCCGTGCATCTCGTGCGCGGCACACTTCCTCGACGTCTCGGTGGTGCGCCGTTGACCGGGCCCGTCGGCCCGGTGGCGCCGCGGGTGATCGTGGTCGGCATCGGCAGCGCGTACCGGCGCGACGACGGGGCCGGGGCGGCCGTGGCCGAGGAGGTGGCCCGGGCCTGCCCGGGGGTCACCCGGCTGGGGCCGGTGACGGAGCCGCTCGACCTGCTCGGACTGTGGGACGGGGCCGACCTGGTCGTGGTGGCCGACGCCGTCCGCTCCGGCGCCGAGCCGGGCACCGTGCAGATCGTCGAGCTGTCGGAGGGGGCCGGCGCCGGGGTCGGGTCGGGTGGGCCGCCGGGCACCACCAGCACGCACGGCATCGGCCTGACCGGGGTGCTGCGCCTGGCCCGGGCGGTCGGGAGCGCGCCGCGCCGGGTGGTGGTGGTCGGCATCGAGGGCGAGGACTTCGGGAACGGCACGGGCCTGAGCGCTGCCGTGGAGCGGGCCGTGCCCCACGCCGCCGGCCACGTGCGGGAGCTGGTCGACCCGGCCCGGTGACGGCCCGGGGGCTCAGCAGATGCGCGGCAGCTGCTCGCCCAGCGGCCGGTCGACCACCCGCGTCGTGCCCAGGCCCGTGCGGGCCACGACCACGCCCGGATGGTCGTCGACGACCCGGCCGACGACGGCGCCGTCGCGCCCCTCCGGGGTGGCCCGCATCGCCTCCAGCACCGCCTCGGCACGGTCGGCCGACACGAACGCCACCAGCTTCCCCTCGTTGGCCACGTGCAGCGGATCGAGCCCGAGGAACCCGCAGGCGGCGCGGACCGCCTCGGGCACCGGTACCTGCGGTTCGTCGAACTCGACACCCACCCCCCCCGCCGCCGCCAGTTCGCACAGGCTCGAGGCGAGTCCGCCGCGGGTCAGGTCGCGCAGCACGTGCAGGTCGCCGTCGACCGCCAGCATGGCCGACACCAGACCGGCCAGGGGTGCGGTGTCGGACAGGATCCCGGTGCCGAACTCCAGGCCCTCGCGCCGGCTCAGCACGGCGATCCCGTGCATGCCGATCGGCCCGCTGACGAGGACGGCGTCGCCGGGCACGGCCCGCCCCGGTCGGATGTCGACACCCGGGGGCACGATGCCGATGCCCGCCGTGTTGACGGACAGGCCGTCGCCGCGACCGTGCTCGACCACCTTGGTGTCTCCGGTGACCAGTCCCACGCCGGCCGTCACGGCCGCCCGGCCCATCGACGTGGCGACCTCGTGCAGGACGTCGAGGCCCAGGCCCTCCTCCAGCACGAAGGCGCTGGACAGGGCGAGCGGTACGGCGCCGCTCATGGCCAGGTCGTTGACGGTCCCGTACACGGCCAGCTGCCCGATGTCCCCCCCGGGGAAGAACAGCGGCTGCACCACGTAGGTGTCCGTCGTGAACGCCAGCCGGGTCCCCCCGGGCAGGTCGATCACGGCCGAGTCGGTCGGCGTGGCCGCGGAGGCCGCGCTCCCGAACGCCGGCAGGAAGAGCTGCTCCACCAGCTCGGCCGAGAGGTGGCCGCCGCCGCCGTGCCCCATCACCACCCGGTCGCCCGGCCGGATCGGCACGGGACAGCTCCACGACGCGACATCGGGCGCCTCCCCGCCCGTCGCCTCCGGCTCACCCACGGCGCACCTGCACGGGTGCGGACAGCCGACGGTACTGGTGGTAGGCGGCGCACGCCCCCTCGCTCGACACCATCGTCGCCCCGAGCGGCGTCCGGGGCGTGCAGGTGGTCCCGAACGCCGCGCACTCATCGGGCGTGATCATGCCCTGGAGGACCTCTCCGGCCCGGCACTCCGACGGCTCCTCGGCCGCCAGCGCACCCACGTCGAAGCGCCGTTCGGCGTCGTAGTCGGCGAACGCGGGGGTGAGCCGCCAGCCGCTTTGCGGGATCGTCCCGATCCCCCGCCAGGACCGGTCGCAGACCTCGAACACCTCGGCCAGCATGGCCTGGGCAGCCGGGTTCCCCTCGGCCCGGACGGCCCGCGGGTAGGCGTTCTCGACTTCGGCCCGCCCCTGTTCCAGCTGGAGCACGCACCGACGGATCCCGTCGAGGATGTCGAGCGGCTCGAACCCGGTGACCACGATCGGCACCCGGAACCGGTCGGCGATCGGCCCGTACTGCCGGGTCCCCATGACCGAGCAGACGTGGCCGGCGGCCAGGAACCCGTGGACCCGGGTCGTGGGCGACGACGCGATCGCCTCGATGGCCGGCGGCACCAGGACGTGGCTCACCAGCATCGAAAAGTTGGGCAGCCCGCGTCGGCGGGCCTGGTGCACCGCCATGGCGTTCGCCGGGGCCGTCGTCTCGAACCCGACGCCGAAGAAGACGACCTGGCGGTCGGGCGTCGCCTCGGCCACGGCCACGGCGTCGAGGGGGGAGTAGACGACCCGGACGTCGGCGCCCTCCGCCTTGACGGCGAAGAGGTCCCGTCGACGCCCGGGCACCCGGAGCATGTCCCCGAACGAGCAGAAGACGACGTCGGGCCGGGAGGCGATCTCGAGCGCCCGCTCGACCATCTCGAGCGGCGTGACGCAGACCGGGCAGCCCGGGCCGTGGACCAGGTCGATCTGCTGCGGCAGCAGCTGGTCGATCCCGTTCCGGATGATGGAGTGGGTCTGGCCCCCGCAGACCTCCATGAGCGCCCACGGCCGGGTGGTGACCGCGTCGATCTCGGCCAGCAGGCGGTGGGCCAGCGCCGGGTCGCGGAACTCGTCGAGGTATTTCACGGTGCCGGCTCGTCCCCGCCGAGCTCGTCCGCCACCGTGCCGAGCTCCTCCAGCGTCCGGAGGGTCTCGAGCGCCGACTCCTCGTCGAGGCGGGTGATGGCGAAGCCGGCGTGGACGATCGTCCAGTCGCCCGTGCCGACCTCGGGCACGTAGGCGAGGCAGACGGTGCGGGTGACGCCCCCGAAGTCGACGACCGCCATGCGGGTCCCGCGGTCCTCGTAGACCTCCTGCACCCTGCCGGGGATCCCCAGGCACATGGTCAGCCCCCCCGGTGTCCGGCGATGACGGCCTGCCCGAGGGAGAGCCCGCCGTCGTTGGGCGGTACCGACCGGTGGGTGAGCACCGTGAACCCGGCCGACTCGAGGGACCGGCGGGCCAGGCCCGTGAGCAGTTGGTTCTGGAAAACGCCCCCGCTCAGGGCGACCGGCAGCGGGCCGGCGGTGGTGGCGACGCGCCGGGCCGAGTCGACGACGGCGCCGGCGACGGCGTGGTGGAACGAGCACGCCAGGTCGGCGACGGGGACCCCGTCGCCCATGCCGTCCAGGAGGCCCCGGACCACGGGACGCGGGTCGAGGACGCCACGGTCGGACAGGGTGAAGGCGAGTGGTCGACCGGGCCGTCCCTCGTCGGCGGCCGCTTCGAGCTCCATGGCCGCCTGGGCCTCGTAGGTGGCCCGGTGGCGGATCCCGAGGAGCGAGGCCACCGCGTCGAACAGGCGGCCCATGCTGGTGGTGTCGACGCAGCCGATCCCGCGCTCGACCTGGCGGGCGACCAGGGCGCGCTCGGTGTCGTCGCAGGCGAGCTCGGACGGCGACGTGCCGCCGGTGGCGATCCCGAGCCGGGCCAGGTAGGCCAGCGCGGTCCGGCACGGGTTGCGCACCGCGCCGTCGCCGCCGGGCAGGGGCAGGGGGGCCAGGTGGCCGACCCGCTCGAACCCGGCGTAGTCGGCCACCAGGACCTCCCCTCCCCAGACCTGGGGCGCGCCGCCGGGCCCGGTGCCGTAGCCGGTGCCGTCGAAGGCCATCCCGATCACCGGTGTCGAGCCGTCGAGGCCGTGCTCGGCCATCACCGAGGCGACGTGGGCGTGGTGGTGCTGGACCTCCACCCGTCCCGGCCAGCCCCGTTCGAGCGACAGGCGGTGGGTGCGGTAGCCGGGGTGGCGGTCGACTGCGTGGACCTCGGGCTCGACGCCGAAGATGCGGCAGAACGAGGCGCGGATGTCCTCGAGCGCGCGTTCCGTCTCCCGGGCGCCGAGGTCGCCGATGTGCTGGCTGATCCACGCGTGGTCCCCCGAGGCCACGCAGACGGTGGCCTTGAGCTCGCCCCCGAGGGCCACCGTCGGGGCGACCGGTACCGGCACCCGGATCGGCAGGGGGGCGAACCCCCGGGACCGTCGGATGGCTACGGCGTGCCCGTCGGCGATGCGCACCACCGAGTCGTCGCACGGGGACCCGATCGGCCGGTCGTGGGTGCAGACGGCATCGGCCAGCCCGGTCAGCAGAGCGAGGGCGTCGGCGTCCTCGAAGCAGATGCGCTCGTCGGCCACGTTGCCCGACGTGAGCACGAGGGCGTCGGGCGGTCGCCCGGCGGCGCCCGGCACAGGCAGGAACAGCAGGTGGTGGAGCGGGCTGTAGGGGAGCAGGATGCCGACCGTCGGGATGCCCGGCGCCACCAGGCGGGACACGGGGGCGTCGGGCCGGCGTCGGCACAGCACGATCGGCCGGGCCGGCGAGCACAGCGCCTCGGCCTCGGGTCCGTCCACGTCGGCGATGCGCCGCGCCGCCGCCAGGTCGGGGACCAGGACGGCGAACGGCTTCTCTCCCCGGCCCTTCCGCTCGCGCAGGAGTGCCACCGCGCCGTCCGACGTGGCGTCGCACGCCAGGTGGTAGCCACCGATCCCCTTGACGGCCACGATCTCGCCGGCGGCCAGCGCGCGCTGGATCCCGTCGAGCACGGCGTCGGTCCCGTGGACCACGTCGTCGGACCGGTGCAGCGTGATCGCCGGCCCGCACGCCGGGCAGGCCACGGGCTCGGCGTGGAACCGGCGGTCCGCGGGGTCCGCGTACTCGGCGGCGCAGTCGTCGCACAGGGCGAAGCCCGCCATCGAGGTCGACGACCGGTCGTAGGGGAGGGCCCGGATGATCGTGAACCGGGGCCCGCAGTCGGTGCAGTTGGCGAACGGGTACCGGAAGCGGCGGTCGCCCGGATCGAGCACCTCGGCCAGGCAGGCGTCGCAGGTGGCCACGTCGGGCGGAACCAGCGTGGACGGCCCCGCGCCCGGCCGGGACCCGACGATGGCGAACCCGCCGGCACCGCCCGGGTCGGCGGACCCGGGGTCGAGTGGCCCGACGGCCGACACCTCGACGCCCTCGATGACGGCCAGCGCCGGTGCCTCGGTCACCAGCCGGTCGAGGAACCGGTCGACGGCCTGCGGTCCGCCCTGGACCTCGACGAACACCCCGGTCGCCCCGTTGCCCACGAATCCGGTCAGTCCGAGTTCGGAGGCGATCCGGTGGACGAACGGCCGGAATCCGACGCCCTGGACGACCCCCCGCACGAGCACCCGCCGCCTCGTGACGGCCTCGGCGACCGCGGTCACCCGGTCGACCCGGGTGCCGTCTCCGGGTGCCGGCCGCAGCCGGCACGTGGCGGCGCCCCGTCGGAGCCGTCGGAACCGCCGGATCCCTGCATTCGGCCATCATCGCGCACCCCTGCCGGCCGCCCCCCGGCCACGGCCGCCCGCGACCGGCGCCGGAGGCCGTTCCTGCGTCCGGACGGGTGACCTTGGGCCCTATGTGGACCCTCCCCGTTCCCCCAAGATCGGTGGCATGGCGACCTTCGCGAGGTTCCGCGCCCCCGGTCCCGGCGAGCGGCGGTGGGCGACGCTGACCGTCCTGTGCGTCACGCTGCTGCTGATCAGCCTCGACAACACGATCCTCAACGTGGCACTGCCCTCGGTGGTGCGCAGCCTCGGGGCGACCTCCAGCCAGCTGCAGTGGATCGTCGACGCCTACGCCATCTTCTTCGCCGGCCTGCTGCTCACCCTCGGGGCGCTCGGCGACCGCGTGGGGCGCAAGTGGGTGTTCATGGCCGGGCTGGTCGTCTTCGGCGGGGGTTCGGCACTGGCGGCGTGGTCGCCCACGCCGGACCGGCTCACCGCCGCCCGCGCCGTGATGGGCGTGGGGGCCGCCGCGCTCATGCCGTGCACGCTGTCCATCCTCACGAACGTCTTCACCGGCGAACGGGACCGGGCCCGGGCCATCGGCATCTGGTCCGCGACCGCGGGGCTCGGGGTGGCCATCGGCCCGATCCTCGGCGGCTTCCTGCTGGTCCACTACTGGTGGGGCGCCGTCTTCCTGATCAACGTGCCCATCGCCGTGGTCGGCCTGGTGGCCACGGCGTTCCTGGTCCCCGACTCCCGGAACCCGCTGGCCAAGCGGGCGGATCCGATCGGCGCCGTCCTGTCGATGGTCGGGTTCGCCCTGCTGCTGTGGGGGATCATCGAGGCCCCGAACCGGACCTGGACCTCGCCGGAGATCCTGGCCGCCGTGGTCGGCTCCGCAGTGGTCCTCGCCGGCTTCGTGCTGTGGGAGCGGCACATCGACCATCCCATGCTGCCCCTGCAGTTCTTCGGCAACCGCCGCTACAGCGCGGCGATCGTCTCCCTGGCGCTGGTGCTGTTCGCGCTCTTGGGCCTGTTCTTCCTGGTGACCCAGTACCTGCAGTTCTGTCTCGGCTTCACCCCGCTCCAGACGGGGCTGGGACTGGCGCCGATCGCCGTCGTCCTGCTCGTCGCCGCCCCGTCGTCGGTGCTGCTGGTCCGGCGGTTCGGGACCAAGCCGGTGGTCGCCGGCGGACTCCTCCTGATCGCCGTGGGCCTCGGGCTGCTGTCGGGGACGACCGTGCACAGTGCGTACCGGGACGCCATCCCCTGGTTCGCGCTCATCGGCGTCGGAGTGGGCCTGACGTTGGCGCCCTCGACGGAGTCGGTCATGGGCTCGCTCCCGGTCGGGGACGCCGGGGTCGGCTCCGCCACCAGCGACACCTCCATGCAGATCGGCGGCGCCCTGGGGGTCGGCGTGCTCGGTACCGTCCTCAACCTCCGCTACCAGGCCTATCTGGCACCGCTGCTGGCCCACCAGTCGATCCCGGCGGGGATCGACAAGCTGATCCTGGGCTCGCTCGGCGGTGCGCTGGCCGTGGCGGAGCGCGTCCCCGGCGACCCCGGCACCGCCCTGGCCCAGGCCGCACGCCGGGGCTTCGTGTCCGGCATGGACCTCGGCTTCGTCGTGGCCTCGGTGGTCGTGGCGGTGGCCGGTCTCGTCGTCCTGGTCGCACTCCCCAACCGGACCCGGACCGGCGACCCGGCGGAGGCGGCCGCGGGCCTCGGGGGCCGGACCTGATCCCCGGTCACGCCCCGGGGGCCGCCCGGCGGGCGCCGCGGTCCGAGCGTCCCGGGCCACCGGCGCGAGTCGTGTACTTCGGCCCTAGGCACACGGGCCCCCGGGGTCCATACTGGAGATACGGGATCCGGGAGGATTCCGGAAGGGGTCCAGAAGGGTCCCGGAAGGAGGCGCTTATGCGATGTATGCATGGAGGGCCATCCTGAGAGCGGATGGCAGAGGATTGTACGGGAGCGATCCCGGCAGGCCCGGAGTAACCAACGGCAAGCGGCTCGAAGTGGGAGCGTTGCAACGGCAAGGGGCAAGGAAGCCTCACCGGGTGCCATTTCCCGAACGGTCCGTTCTCGGAGTACAAGTGAGATAGAGCGCCCGATCCCCGTCAATTCGTGGGACGGGCGTTCTCGCGTCGGCGCGGACCGGGTTCCCGGCCCGCGCCGTCGGGTGCGGGCGGACAGCGGAAGGGACTCGGGATGCAGCAGTCGGGAGGCCCTCCGCAGATGTCGCCGCCCGAGCCGGCGGCCGTCGTCGAGACGCACATCTCGACGCTCTTCTTCGTCGGCGACCGGGTGTTCAAGCTCCACAAGCCGGTCGAGTTCGGATTCCTCGACTTCCGGGACCGGGAGGCCCGCCGGGCCGACTGCGAACGCGAGGTGGAGCTGAACCGGCGCCTGGCCGCCGACGTCTACCTCGGTGTGGCCGACGTGGTCATGGACGGGGTCCCCCTCGACCACATGGTGGTGATGCGCCGCCTGCCCGAGGTCCGCCGTCTGACGACGATCCTCTCATCGGGCGAGGACGGCGCCGGCTGGCTGCGCCGCGTCGCCGGCGCCCTCGCCGAGTTCCACGGGGACGCCCCCCGCTCGCCCGGGATCTCGGCCGCCGCCACCGGCGACGCGCTCCGGTCCCGTTGGGAGGCGGACTTCGTCGACGTGGACCCCTTCGTCGGCACGGTCCTCGACGCCGTGGACGAGGGCGAGATCCGCCGGCGCGCCCGCCGCTGGGTGGACGGCCGGGAGGGGCTGCTGGAGTCCCGGATCTCCGCCGGCCGGGTATGCGACGGCCATGGGGACCTCCAGGCCGACGACGTGTTCTGCCTGGACGACGGGGTCCGGGTCCTCGACTGCCTCGAGTTCTCCGACCGGTTGCGCCACGTGGACGTCTGCGCCGACGTCGCCTTCCTGGCCATGGACCTCGAGCGCCGGGGGTTCGCCGACGCGGCTGCGCTGTTCCTCGACGACTACCAGGAGCTGTCCGGCGACCGCTTCCCCGGGTCCCTCCTCCACCACTACCTCGCGGCCCGCGCGTACGTGCGGGCCAAGGTGTCCTGCCTGCAGGAGTCCCAGGGTGCACCGGGGGCCGCGGACCGGGCGCGGCAGTTCCACCGGATCGCGCGCGACCACCTGCGACGGGCGACGGTCGCGCTGGTGCTCGTCGGGGGGCTCCCCGGTACCGGAAAGTCCACGCTGGCGGACGGACTCGGGGCGGCCCGGGGCTGGACCGTCCTGCGGTCCGACGAGATCCGGAGGGAGGTGGGCGGGCCGGTCGCCGAGCGGATCGCCCGGGACCCGCAGGGACGCTACGGACCTGCGGCGACCGATGCCGTCTACGGCGAGCTCCTGGACCGCTCCGGGCGGGCCCTCGGACGGGCCGAATCCGTGATCCTCGACGCCTCGTGGATCGACGCCCGGCGGAGGGACGCCGCCCGGGACGTGGCCGCCCGGACGTCGAGCGAGATCGCGGAGCTCTGCTGCGAGGTCGCGCCGGACGAGGCCGACCGCCGGATCGTGCGGCGGTCGGCCGGTGGAACCTCTGCGTCCGAGGCGACCCCGGAGGTGCGCGAGGCCATGGCGGAGCGGATGGACCCGTGGGGGACGGCCACGGTCATCGACACGACCCGGTGCGGGCCGGCCGACGCGGTGGCGGCCGCGGCGTCCGCACTGGCGACCTCGTGGGACCTCCTGCGCTGAGCGGCGCGTCCGGGCCCGGCCCCGGGTCGGGTCGTCGCCCCCCGCTCGGCGGCTACAGGTCCAGGACGATTCGGGCGACGCGGTCCCAGACCCGGGTCGGCACGCAGGTGTGGAGGGCGTCGATGGCCCGGGCGTCGCAGCCGACCAGGTAGCGGGCCCGCGGGTTGGAGGAGGTGACGGCGTCCGCGATGACGCCGGCCACCCGGCCGGGGTCGGTCATGAGCGGCCCGGCCAGCCGGGTGGTGGCGAGGAGCCGCCGGTAGGAGGGGGCGAACCCGGATTCGGCGCGGCCGTCCAGCTCGTGCTCGGCCTGCCGCCAGATGCCGGTACGGACGAACCCCGGTTCGACCAGCACCACCCGGACGCCGTCGCCCGCCACCTCGGCGCGCAGTGCGTCGCTCGCCGCCTCGAGGGCGTGCTTGCCGGCCTGGTACCAGCCGGTCAGCGGGGTCGTCGCACGGCCGTAGATCGAGGAGACGTTGACGATGCGGCCGTCCGGGACGCGGCGCATGTAGGGGAGGGCCAGGCGCGCCAGGCGCAGGGGACCCACCACCATCGTCTCGAGCGCGGCGCGTGCCTCCTCGTCCCCGATGTCCTCGATGGCCCCGGTCACCGGCAGCCCCGCGTTGTTCACCACGACGGTCGGTCGGTACCGGCGGACGACCCGGGCACACGCCGCGGCATCGGTGACGTCCAGGACCGCCGTCTCGACGGTGACACCGGCGGCCGCTGCGGCCCGGGTGACGACCCCGGCGTTGGCCCGGCTGCGGACCGATCCGACCGAGCGCAGGCCCCGACGGGCGAGCTCGAGGGCGGTGGCGAGGCCGATGCCCGAGTTGGCCCCGGTGGTGAGCGCCACCCGTGGGCCCGTCACCCGGACGCCCGCCCCGGCACGCGGCACACCCGTCCCCGGCTCAGCTCGGCGCCGCGGGCGGCGGACCCGGGGCCGGAGGTGGAAGGACCCCGGCGGCCGACTGCTCCCGGGCGAGGAACGAGCCGAGCTCCGAGATCGTGCTCATGAGCGACGCCGGGAACACCACCGTCGAGTTCTTGTCGACGGCGATCTCGATCAGGGTCTGGAGGTTGCGGAGCTGCAGTGCGAGCGGGTGCGCCATCATGGTGTCCGACGCATCGCCCAGGGATGCCGCAGCCAGTGCCTCGCCCTCCGCGGCGATGATCTTGGCCCGCTTCTCCCGTTCCGCCTCCGCCTCCTTGGCCATCGCCCGCTTCATGTCCTCGGGCAGCTGGATGTCCTTCAGCTCCACGAGGGTGACCTCGACGCCCCACTCGGTGGCGGTCAGCTCGAGGATCTCGCGGATGTCCACGTTGATGCGGTCCGTCTCGGCCAGCGTCTCGTCGAGGGTGTGCTGACCGACCACCTTGCGCAGGGTCGTCTGGGCGATCTGGTCGATGGCGGCGCTGACGTTCTCGATGGCGACGATCGACTTCACCGCGTCGATCACCCGGTAGTACGCGACGGCGGCGATGTCGACGCTCACGTTGTCACGCGTGATGATTCCCTGGGACTGGATGGGCTGCGTCACGATCCGCAGCGACACCTTGGTGAGCCGGTCGATCACCGGCACGATCACGTGCAGCCCGGGCTCCCGGGTGCCGATCACCCGTCCCAGCCGGAACAGGACGCCCCGCTGGTACTGCGTCACGATCTTGAGCGCGGCGGCCAGCAGGAACACGACGGCCACCCCGGCCGCGACCAGCCCGATGACGACGCCCGTCACCGTCCGGCCCCCGGATACAGCTGGGTGGGATGCCACGGTGTCGTCACCCTTCGAACCTAGGAGCGGAGCGCCGTCCTGCACAGGGTCCAAGGGCAGGTTCGCGCACCCGCCGTCTCGGCCGGGCCATGCCCGCCGCCCCGTCCTCCGAACTACGGACCTTCGGCCCTGTTCTGAGGGGGGACCCCTGCGTACCCTCGAACGGGAGGCCGGGCGCGGTGGGGCTTCCCGGAGACCGGGCAGCGGACAGCGCCGCGGGCCCGCACGAGCCAAGGAGGCCACGATGGCCGTAGTCGAGGATGTCGCAACGGACGGGAAGACGGCGGGAGGCGTGTTCGTGGCCCCCGGCCAGCCGGGGAGCCTGGTGGACGTGAAGCCCCGGTACGAGAACTTCATCGGCGGGCACTGGGTGCCGCCGACCAAGGGCCTCTACATGCCCAACCTGTCCCCGGTGACCGGTCACGCCTTCACCGAGGTGGCCCGGTCGAGCGCCGAGGACGTGGAGCTGGCGCTCGACGCCGCCCACGCCGCCAAGGACGCCTGGGGCGAGTCGTCGCTCGCCGAGCGGGCGGCCGTGCTCCACGCCGTGGCCGACGCCATCGAGGCCAACCTGACCATGCTGGCGGTGGCCGAGAGCTGGGAGAACGGCAAGCCGGTGCGCGAGACGTTGGCGGCCGACATCCCCCTGGCGGTCGACCACTTCCGGTACTTCGCCGGGGCCACCCGTTCGCTCGAGGGCCGTTCGACCGAGATCGACAAGGACACCGTCGCCTACCATTTCCACGAGCCGCTGGGCGTTGTGGGCCAGATCATCCCGTTCAACTTCCCGATCCTGATGGCCGCGTGGAAGATCGCCCCCGCGCTGGCCGCCGGCAACTGCACGGTGGTCAAGCCGGCGTCGCCCACCCCGTGGTCGATCCTGAAGCTGGCCGAGGTGATCGGGGACATCGTCCCCCCCGGGGTGCTCAACATCGTGACGGGACCGGGCGGTGAGATCGGCAAGGCGCTGGCCTCCAGCCCGCGCATCGCCAAGATCGGGTTCACCGGTGAGACCACGACGGGTCGGCTCATCATGCAGTACGCGGCGGAGAACCTGATCCCGTCGACCGTGGAGCTCGGCGGCAAGTCGCCCAACATCTTCTTCGCCGACGTCATGGACCAGGACGACCGGTTCCTGGACAAGGCGATCGAGGGGCTGGTCCTCTACGCCTTCAACAAGGGTGAGGTCTGCACGGCCCCGTCCCGGGCGCTTGTCCAGGAGTCGGTCTACGACCGGTTCATGGAGCGCTGCCTGGACCGGATCGGCCGGATCACCCAGGGAGACCCCCTGGACCCGACGACCATGATCGGGGCCCAGAACTCGGCACAGCAGCTCGAGAAGATTACCGGCTACGTCGACATCGGCGTCCAGGAGGGCGCCGAGGTCCTGATCGGCGGCGAGCGCGCGCCCCTCGGCGGCGAGCTGGTGGACGGCTACTACTTCGAGCCGACGGTCATGAAGGGCCACAACGGCATGCGGATCTTCCAGGAGGAGATCTTCGGCCCCGTGCTCGCCGTCACCACCTTCACCGACGAGGCGGACGCCGTGCGCATCGCCAACGACACCCTCTACGGGCTCGGCGCCGGCGTGTGGACCCGAAACGGAAACCTGGCCTACCGCATGGGGCGGGCGATCAAGGCGGGTCGCGTCTGGACCAACTGCTACCACCTCTACCCGGCGGGCGCGGCGTTCGGGGGCTACAAGATCTCGGGCGTCGGCCGGGAGAACCACCAGATGATGCTGGAGCACTACTCCCAGACCAAGAACCTGCTCGTCAGCTACAGCGACGAGCCCCTCGGGTTCTTCTGACCGGGCCCGGGGCACCGCGGTGACCGGTCCGGTGGTGGCGGACGGCGGCGCGGATGTGGGGACGGCACGGGTCGTCGCCACGCCGGCGGCGCTCGAGGCCATCGGCCGGGTGGTGGCCGAGCGCGGGCCGATCATGTTCTTCCAGTCCGGCGGCTGCTGCGACGGGAGCCTGCCGATGTGCTTCGACGAGGGGGAGTTCACCCTCGGCGACCACGACGTTCTGCTCGGGACCGTCGGGGGCTCCCCCTTCTACATCGACCATCGGCAGTTCGAGGCCTGGGCGCACACGCAGCTGATCCTCGACGTGGGCGCAGGCGAGCCCGAGGGGTTCTCCCTCGCCGCCGGTGCGGACCGGCACTTCATCGTCCGCTCGCGGGTCTTCGGACAGGACGAGCTCTGCACTCTGGAGGGCCGGGAACCGGCGACGTGACCGGAGGCCCCCGGCCGCCGCGCCGCGGGTGACGCCGACGGCCGGTCCGGCGACCCGGGCCCGCGGCGCGGCGGCAACACGTGGTGCCCTCGACGCCGCCGGTCGGACACGTTGACCGGCGCGGGGGAAGGGCGTAGGTTCGCAGGTAGAAGGAGGACCCGGATAGGTGTACCTGACGCTGTCATCGCCCGGCGGATGTCCTGGACGTTCCGGGCGGATCGAGCGACGGGAATCGATCGACGGCGCCTTGGTTGGGACGGGCCTGGAGCCTCCCGACGGCATCGGGCACCGCGGTCGACGGACGCAATCCGGATAGGGATCATGTCACTCCGTTCCATCGAAGACGCCTCGAAGCTCCGGCGGATCATCGAGGCGATGCTGCTCATCGGTGCCGATCTCGACCTGCCGGGCATCCTCCGGCAGGTCATCGAGGAGGCGTGTTCGATCACCGGGGCCCGCTACGGGGCCATCGGCGTCCTCAACAGCGAGCGGTCCGGGCTCTCCGAGTTCATCACCGTCGGACTCGACCCCGATGCGGAGCGGCTGATCGGTCGTCGGCCGAAGGGCCTCGGCATCCTGGGACTCGTCATCGACCATCCGGAACCGATCCGCATCGCGGACCTGAGCGCGCACCCCAACCGGTACGGGTTCCCGCTCGACCATCCCCCGATGACCTCGTTCCTCGGTGCGCCGATCAAGGTCCGCGAGGAGGTGTACGGCAACCTCTACCTCACCGACAAGATCGGCTGGTCCGAGTTCACCAACGACGACCTGGTGCTGCTCGAGGCGCTGGCGCTGTCGGCGGGCATCGCCATCGAGAACGTCCGCCTCCACGAGAGCACCAAGGAGGCGGCGGTCCAGGACGACCGTGAGCGCCTCGCCGGTGACCTGCACGACCGGGTGATCCAGCGGATCTTCGCCGCCGGGCTCACGCTCCAGGGGATCGCAGGCGCCACCCGCGAGCACGGGGAGGCGGAGCGGCTGGCCGACGTGATCGCGAGCCTCGACGACACGATCAAGGAGATCCGGTCGACGATCTTCGAGTTGAGCCTCCTGGGTTCCGAATTGGGCGTACGGACGCAGGTCACGAAGCTCGTGCACGAACTGGCGGACATCGTCGGCATCCCCGTGCGGCTGACCTTCGCGGGTCCCGTGGACGCGGAGATCTCGGACGAGGTGACCCAGCACCTCCTCGCCACGCTGCGCGAGGCGGTCACCAACGTCGGACGGCACGCCGAGGCGAGCGAGGCGAGCGTCGTGCTCAGCGTGGAGGGGAGTCTCTGCCGGCTCCAGGTGAGCGACGACGGCAAGGGCATCGGAGGAACCGGCACGCTGGGCGGGGGCCACGGTCTCACCAACCTCCGCGGACGGGCGGAAAAGCTGCACGGACACCTGGACGTGACGGGCAACGCATCGGGGGGGACGACGGTGGACTGGCAGGTGCTCGCCCACTGACGGCATCGGTCGGCCACCGCACCCCCGTCCGGGGTGGGTGCCCGGCCCCGGCGATCCACCCGTGGCCTCGGGCGGACCGGGCTCGGCTACCCGTCGGTGGGGGGACGGCGGGCTGGGGGCGGGAGTGCCCCGTGGTGGCTCCACCGGGCGGCCAACCGGTTGACGCGATGGGCACGTCCACGCCGGAGGGGCACCTCGGCGATGGGGGTCACGGACCGGTAGAAGACGTACTTGGCGGCCTCCACGGACACCAGGTAGGCGACGACGAACGCAGCCAGCACGCCGAAGAACGCCGGGGGGAGCGGGGCGAACCCCAGCGTGTGGCTGAGCGGGCTCTGCGGGATCAGGGCGCCGACGGCCACCACGGCGATCACGGAGGTGCGCAGCGGGCGGGACGGCCTGCTCCGGAAGAACGGGACCCGCCGCGTGCGGATCACGAACACGATGAGGGTCTGCGTGGCGAGGGACTCGACGAACCAGCCGGACCGGAACTCCGGTGCACGGGCGTCGAAGACCGACAGCAGGACCGCGAAGGTGGCGAAGTCGAACACCGAGCTGATCGGTCCGAAGCGGACCATGAACCGGCGGATGAAGCCGATGTCCCAGTGCGACGGGCGGGCGAGCTGCTCCTCGTCGACCCGGTCCGTGGGGATGGTCATCTGGCTCGTGTCGTAGAGCAGGTTGTTGAGCAGGATCTGGAAGGGGAGCATGGGCAGGAACGGCAGGAATGCCGCGGCCACGGTGACGCTGAACATGTTGCCGAAGTTGGACGACGTCCCCATCAGGACGTACTTGATGGTGTTGGCGAAGATCCGGCGGCCTTCGCCGACGCCGTCGGCGAGCACCCCGAGGTCGCGCTCGAGGAGGATGATGTCCGCCGCATCCTTGGCGACGTCCGTTCCCGAGTCGACCGAGATCCCCACGTCCGCGTGGTGGAGGGCGAGCGCGTCGTTGACGCCGTCGCCGAGGAAGGCCACCGCGGAGCCGGCGCGCCGCTGGGCGCTGACGATGCGCGCCTTCTGCTCGGGGCTGATCCGGGCGAAGATCGTGGTGCCGCCGACCGCAGCGGTCAGCCCGTCGTCGTCGAGGCCGTCGAGTTCGGCGCCGGTGAGCGTGCCGGCCGTGTCGATCCCGAGCTGCCGGCACACGGTCTGGGCGACCACGGGATTGTCGCCGGTGACGACCTTTACGGCGATGCCGAGCTCGTCGAGGCGGGCGATGGATGCGGCGGCGGACGGCTTGGGTTGGTCGAGGAAGACCAGGTATCCGGCGAGGACCAGGTCGTGCTCGTCGTCGACGGTGAGCGCCGTCAGCTCACCGGCCGGCCGCGTGGCGACCGCGACCACGCGGTTGCCGGCGCGGAACTCCCCGTCGAGGACGCGCCGTGCCCCGTCGGGAACGTCGGTGCAACGGGCGAGGACCGCCTCCGGGGCGCCCTTGGTGACGAGGAGGCGCCCTCCCTCACGGTCGGTGAGTACGGACAGGCACCGGCGCTCGTGGTCGAAGGGGGCGACGGCGACCCTGCGGAACCCGGCGGCGCGCTCGGCGGTCACTCCGGGTGCCTCCCAGAGGGCGACGTCGAGGGGGTTGCCGCCCACCGCGCCGCCCTGGCGCGGAGTGGCCTCGTTGCACACGAGCCCGAGGGTGAGGACGTCCGGGCTGGCCGCGCCGTCCGGGTCGATCGACCGCTCGAAGCTGATGTGCCCGTCGGTGAGCGTGCCGGTCTTGTCGGTGAACAGCACGTCGATGTCTCCCAGGTCCTCGATGCACACGAGCCGTTTGACCAGCACGCCCTTGTCGGCCAGTCGCCGGGACCCGGTGGCCAGGCTGGTCGACACGACCGCCGGCAACAGCTGCGGGGTGATGCCCACGGCGACGGCCAACGAGAACAGGACGGCATCGATGATCGGTCGTCCCAGCGCGACGTTGATCACGAAGATGGCGACGCTGAGCACCCCGCCGACCGTGGCCAGCAGTCCCGAGAAGCGGGTGAGCCCGATCTGGAACTCCGTCTGGGGGTGGCGCTCGCCGAGTCCGAGGGCGATGCGCCCGAAACGGGTGGCCGCGCCGATCGCCACGACCACGGCGTCGGCCGCTCCCTCGTGGATCACCGTGCCCATGAACAGGCACGACGACAGCTCCGCGAGAGATGCGCCACCCCCCACCGGGTCGGCGGACTTCGGGGCCGGGGCGGACTCGCCGGTGAGGATGGACTCGTCGCACTCGAGACGGTCGGCCCCCAGGACCCGCAGGTCGGCGGGGACGATGGAGCCGACGCCCAGATGGACGATGTCGCCGGGCACGAGATGGGTCACCTCGATGTCGACCGGGGTGCCGTCACGGGTGACGGCGACGGTGTGGCGGATCTCGGAGTGCATCGATTCCGCGGCGCGCTCCGCCCGGAACTCGTTGGCGAACCCGAGCCCGACGGAGGCGGTGACGATCATGCCGATGATCAGTGCGTCGAGCCCCTCACCGACCAGAGACGACACGGCCGCCGCGGCCAACAGGAGCCACAGCAACGGACTGCGCAGTTGGCGGAGGAGGACCGACCACGCACTCACGTGATGGGTGCGGACGGCGTTCGGGCCGAACCGCTCCCGTCGGGTGGACGCCTCGTCCGTGGTGAGCCCGGAGTCCCGGGTGCCGAGCGCGGCGAGGACCCGTGCGGTCGGCATCGAGGCGACCGCCTCGACGGAGGGTCCGCGATCGGAGTCCGTGAGCGGAGCGGTGCGGGCCACGCTCCAGTATGCGGCGTCCGGCGTTGCTGAAGGAGCCCGTCCCCTTCCCTCCCCTCGCACGGCGGGTCGCCCGCCGGGCCGCGGGCCGCTCGGGACGTATGGCCCTAGGACTTCGGCCATGGCGGGCACACCATTGGTGCTGGACCGTGCGGCCGCGGTGGTGCGTCGCGCGACGAGGCAGGAGGTGGTTCGTGACCGGACCCGACAGCGCAGAACCCGTCCGGCTCGAGGGAGCGCTCGAGCCGTCGCTGAGTCGCTGGCTGTGGCTGGTCAAGTGGCTGCTCGTCCTGCCGCACCTGATCGTGCTCCTGTTCCTGTGGATCGCCTTCGTCGCGGTCAGCGTGATCGCCTTCTTCGCCATCCTGTTCACCGGCCGCTACCCGAGATCGCTGTTCGAGTACAACGTCGGGGTGCTCCGATGGACGTGGCGCGTGTCGTACTACAGCTACGCCGCCCTGGGCACCGACCGCTACCCGCCGTTCACGTTGGCCGACGTCCCCGACTACCCCGCCCACCTCGACATCGCCTACCCCGAGCGCCTCTCGCGGGGCCTGGTGCTGGTGAAGTGGTGGCTGCTGGCCATTCCCCAGTACCTGGTCGTGGGGATCTTCGCGGGCGGGACGGGGATGGCCTGGTCGGGCAACGACCGGACGGCCACCTGGGACTCCGGTGGCCTGATCGGGCTGCTGGTGCTGATCGCCGCCGTCATCCTGGCGTTCACCGGTGGTTATCCCCGATCGATCTTCGACTTCGTGCTCGGACTCAACCGCTGGGTCGTCCGGGTCATCGCCTACGCGGCGCTCATGACCGACCGCTACCCGCCCTTCCGGCTCGATGCGGGCGGGAGCGAGGACGGCGGCGGACCTTCCCTCCCTTCGACGGACCGGACCGGGATCGCTCCGGCAACCGGCGCCCCTACGGCGGCGCGGCCCGGTTGGACGCCCGGCCGGGTCGTCGCCCTGTGCATCGGCTCGGTGGTGGGCCTGGCCTCCATCGGGATGCTCGCCGGCGGCGGGGCCCTGGCCTGGCTGGACCACACGCAGCGCGATGCCTCGGGCTACCTCACGTCGCCCGCCCGGACGTTCGCGACGTCGACGTACGCGATGACCAGCGACCGGATCGACCTCGGGAACACGACGGACGTCGCGCCGTCGTCGATCCTGGGTACGGTGCGGATCCGCGCCACCGCCACCGATCCGGCGGTCCCGATCTTCCTCGGGATCGGTCGCCACGATGCGGTCGACCGCTACCTGAGCGGCGTCGGTCACGTCACGATCACCTCGTGGATCGGGGACGCGACGGTGTACCGGAACCACCCCGGCACGGCGCCCGCCGTGGCGCCGACCGACGTCTCCATCTGGGCGCGGTCCGCTTCCGGAACCGGGACCCGGTCGCTCACCTGGAAGCCGACCGGTGGGGACTGGACCGTCGTGGCCATGCGGTCCGACGGCTCCCGGGGCCTCTCGATCACGGCGGACGCAGGGGCGACCGTCCCGGCACTGGGCTGGATCGACGCCGGTATCCTGGCCGCCGGAGCCATCCTGCTGATCGCCGCGGTCCTGCTGATCACGCTGCCGATCGTCCTCGCCAGCCGACGGCCCGACGGGCCGGCCGATGACCGGGGGACGTCGGAACCGGCAGCTCCCGTCGATCCGCCCCCGACCGTCAGTGCCGGACCGCGTGGCTCCGGCGGCGCACCTGCACAGGCACCGGGACCCCGCCCGTGACCCCGGTCGATGCCACGGGATCGGCCGCGACCGGAACGATCCTCGCGTCCCGGAGCCGTCGTGGCGGCGGCCCGTCCCCGATCCGTTGGTGGAGCGCGGTGAGCGTCGCCAGGACGATGCGGCGGTAGAGCCAGAAGAAGAAGAGCGCCAGCGGAAGCTCCCCGGCCAATCCGGTGAGCAACGTGAGCCACTGGTCGCGGTGGCCGAGGGACGTGACGATGTCGAACCAGGCGTCGCAGAGGAAGAGCGTCCCCGCCACGAGCGCCGTCGTCGCCAGGACCTGGCGACGGAACCACGCCGCCCACGCCCCGTACGCGAGGACGCCGAACAGGGCGACGTCGAACCCGGTCCACACGAGGTCCCAGTGGCCGGCGTCGTACCGGGGTGGCAGTGTGAGCCCGAGGAACACCGCCCAGCCGATCAGCGATATGGCCGCCACCAGCAGGAACGTGGACAGGACCCGGGTGGGCCGGGACAGGGCCAGATGGAGGTGTCGGGTGCGGGTGTCACCCGTCCCGCGGATCCCCGTCCCCGCAGTCGGCCGGACCTCGTCCATGGTCCCAGCGTCGCGCCGGTGCGGCCGGGCGGCGCAGGGCCGTAGGTCACATCGCCGGCGGCGGCGTGCGGGGCGACCCGGGGGTCAGGCCTCCATCTGGCGGGTGACCGCCTCGATCGCGGTGATGAACTCGTCGACCATCTCGTAGACGACGGTGGCGGCGGGCTTGGTCTCGTTCATCGTCCCGACGACCTGGCCCACGAAGTAGTTGGCCAGCTTCTCGGCGCCCGAGCCGGGCTTGACCGCGCCCCGGTCGATGCGCTGGATCGCCCGCGCCGTCAGGATCGGCTGCAGCGGCATGCCCAGCGGCGCCGGGTGGGTCGGGTCGTCCCACTCCTCCGTCCAGGCCGACTTGAGCATCCGGGCCGGCTTGCCGGTGCGCGACCGGGACCGCACGGTGTCGGCGCTGGTGGCCTCCAGCATCTTCGCCTTGACGGCCGGGTGCGTCTCGGCCTCGTCGGTGGTCAGCCAGACCGAGCCGCACCACACACCCTGGGCCCCGAGCGCCATGGCCGCCGCCATCTGGCGACCCCGCCCGATTCCTCCGGCGCCGAGTACGGGCACGGGCGCCACCGCGTCCACCACCTCGGGGATCAGGACCATCGAGCCGATCTCGCCGGTGTGCCCCCCGGCCTCGCCGCCCTGGGCGATGATGATGTCGACCCCGGCCTGCACGTGGCGCTCGGCGTGCACCGCCTTGCCGGCCAGCGCCCCCACCAGGCGCCCCTCCTCCTTGCACCGTTCGATCATGTGCGGGGGCGGTGATCCGAGCGCATTGGCCACGAAGACGGTCCGGTGGGCGAGAGCGATGTCGAGCTGGGGCCCGGCGGACAGCGCCGAGAAGGGCGCGGGGGTGTCCTCCCGCATGCGGAACACGCCGCCTTTGGCGTCGTCGGGCAGCTCGGGCACGTCGTAGCGCTCGAGGATGTCGTTGACGAACTCCCAGTGCTCGGCGGGGATCATGGCGGCGATGTCCGCCGCCGTGTAGCCGCCACCCTCGTCGCCCGCGTACTTGGCCGGGATGATCAGGTCGACGCCGTAGGGCCGGTCGCCGACCTCGGCCTCGATCCAGTCCAGGTCGATCTCGAGCTGCTCGGGACTGTGCGCCACCGCCCCGAGCACGCCGAGCCCGCCGGCCCTGGTGACCGCGGCCACCACGTCGCGGCAGTGGCTGAAGGCGAGGATCGGCACGTCGATGCCGAGCATGTCCGTGATGTCGTTCCTCATGTCGCACACGCTCCTTCACTCGCGGGCCCCGAGCATCCCATCGACGCGGCGCGCCCCACCAGTCGGGTCCGGGGGGGCGGCCCCGGGGCCGGTGCCGGGCCGGGCGTCCCGCACGCCCAGGGCCGTTCGGCCCTACCCGGTTGGGCGGAAGGCGGTGACCATGGGAGTGGACCGGCCCCCCGGGTCGGCACGGAACGGCGCAGAGGATCGGGGCCGGACATGGGTGGCAGCAGTCGCAGGGGCGAAGTCGCGGGGCGACGGTCGGTGGCCCGCACGGGCCGAGGGCGGCGGTAGCCGGTGTTCCAGGTCCGGATCCACGGCCGCGGCGGCCAGGGCGTGGTCGCCGCCGCGGAGATCCTCTCCATGGCGGCCTTCGACGAGGGCCGCCACGCCCAGGCGTTCCCGAGCTTCGGGTCCGAGCGCATGGGCGCCCCCGTCGTCTCCTACTGCCGCATCGACGACCGGCCGATCCGGAGCCACGAGCCGATCGACGAGCCCGACGCCCTCCTCGTCCAGGACGCCACCCTGGTCCACCAGGTGGACCTCTTCCGCGGGCTGACCCCCGACGCCTTCGTGCTGGTCAACACCTCGCGGAGCTTCGCCGACCTCGGCCTGGCCGAGTTCGCGGCGGGCCACCACCCGGACCGCCTGCTCACCTGTCCGGCCACCGCCCTGGCCCTCGAGCACCTCGGCCGCCCGCTGCCCAATGCCGCGCTGCTCGGGGGATTCGCCGCCCTGACCGGCCGGGTCACGCTCGGGGCGCTCGAGTCCGCCATCGCCGAGCGGTTCCCGGGGCCGCCCGGGGCCGCCAACGTGGCGGCCGCCCGTGCCGCCCACCGGTACGTCGCCGACGAGGTGGAGCGGCTGCAGGCCGGGGAGGTGGTGTCCCGTGCTGCAGCAGATTGAGGGCTCCCAGGCCGTCGCCCGGGCCGTGGCCCGGTGCCGTCCCGAGGTGGTCTGCGCCTACCCGATCTCCCCGCAGACCCACATCATCGAGGCCGTCGGGGCACTGGTGAAGTCGGGCGACCTGGCGCCGTGCGAGTTCGTCAACGTCGAGTCGGAGTTCGCGGCGATGTCGGTCTCGATCGGGGCCTCGGCCGCCGGCGCCCGGACGTACACGGCCACCGCCAGCCAGGGCCTGCTCTACATGATGGAGGCCGTCCACAATGCCGCCGGCCTCGAGCTCCCCATCGTCATGACGCTGGCCAACCGGGCCATCGGGGCGCCGATCAACATCTGGAACGACCACAGCGACGCCATGGCGGCCGAGGGGAGCGGCTGGATCCAGCTGTTCGCCGAGACCAACCAGGAGGCGGCCGACCTGCACGTCCTGGCGTTCCGCCTGGCCGAGGAGCTCTCCCTCCCGGTCATGGTCTGCATGGACGGTTTCGTGCTCACCCACGCGGTGGAGCGGGTCGACCTGCCCGAGCAGGCACAGGTCGACGAGTTCCTGCCCCCCTACCGGCCCGTCCAGTACCTGGACCCGGCGGAACCGGTCTCCATCGGGGCCATGGTCGGTCCCGAGGCCTTCGAGGAGGTCCGGTACCTGGCCCACCTGCGCCAGCTCGACGCGCTCGACCGGATCCCCGCACTGGCGGCCGAGTTCGAGGGCGTCTTCGGGAGGCCGAGTGCCGGACTGCTCTCCTGCTACCGCACCGAGGACGCCGAGACCGTCGTGGTGGCGCTCGGCTCGGTGCTGGGCACGGTCAAGGACGCCGTGGACGAGCTGCGGCGGACCGGTGCGCGCCTCGGCGTGGTCGGGGTCACCTCGTTCCGTCCCTTCCCGTCCGAGGCGGTGCGGCAGGCCCTGGCCGCCGCCGGTCGGGTGGTCGTGGTGGAGAAGGCGTTCCGGGCCGGCGGCGGCGGCGTCCTGTCGGCCGACGTCGTGGTGGCCATCCGCGACTCACCCACCGCGGTCCACACCGTGGTGGCCGGCCTCGGCGGACGGCCCGTGACCCGCCGGTCGGTCGTGTCGATGCTCGAGGCCGCCACCCGGGGCGAGCTCGGGGCGCTCTCCTTCCTCGACCTCGACGACACGGTGGTCCGGCGCGAACGGGCCCGGGTCCTGGCGGCGCCGGCCCCGGGACCGGCGACGGGCAGCGCCCTGCGGGGCCGGGCGCCCTCGCCGGTGGCGTCGGCGGGGGAGGCATCGTGACCACGACGCCGGTGCGCTTCTACCAGGTGGGCAGCTACGCCGCCGGCAACCGGCTCCTCGCCGAGGAGGCGCGGACGGTCCAGTCCGGAGCCGGCCGGACCAACGCGCTGGACTCCGGGCACCGGGCCTGCCGGGGCTGCGGCGAGGCGCTCGGCGCCCGCTACGTCCTCGACGCAGCCATGCGGTCGTGCGGCGGCCAGGTGGTGGCCGTCAACGCCACCGGCTGCCTCGAGGTGTTCTCCACGCCCTACCCGGAGACGTCGTGGCGGATCCCCTGGCTGCACTCGCTGTTCGGCAACGCACCCGCCGTGGCCACCGGGGTCAGCGCCGCCCTGCGGGTGAAGGGCCGCACCGAAACCCGCGTGGTGGCGCAGGCCGGGGACGGCGGGACGGTCGACATCGGCCTGGCCTGCCTGTCGGGCATGTTCGAACGCAACGACGACGTCCTCTTCGTCTGCTACGACAACGAGGCCTACATGAACACCGGCGTGCAGCGGTCGGGGGCCACGCCGCCGGCGGCGCGGACGGCGACGACCGAGGCGATCGGTGACGAACCGGGCAACCCGTTCGGCCAGGGCAAGGACCTGCCCCGGATCGCCATGGCCCACGACATCCCCTACGTGGCCACCGCCACCGTGGCCGACCTCCACGACCTCGAGGCCAAGGTCGCAGCGGCCATGGCGCTGCGGGGCGCACGGTACCTGCACGTCCTGGTCCCGTGCCCGCTCGGCTGGGGCTCGGCTCCCGAGGACACCATCGAGCTGGCCCGCCTGGCCCACGAGACCGGCATCTTCCCGGTGTTCGAGGCCCGGGACGGCTCGGTCACGGCGGTGTCGCCGATCCGCCGCCGCCGGCCCGTCGAGGCCTACCTGTCGCGCCAGCGCCGCTACGCCCACCTGTTCGGCGACCGGCCGAGGGAGGACCTGATCGCCCGGATCCAGGCACGCGCCGACCGCAACATCGCCGAGTACGGGCTCGAGGAGCACGCGGACGACGGACCGGCGGGCGGGAGGGGCTGACCGTGGAGCGACCGTTCGCCATCACCCTCGACGTCGGGTCGAGCCATGCCAACAGGACCGGCTCGTGGCGGGTCGAGCGTCCGGTCTACGTCGACCGGCACCCGCCGTGCAGCGGCGCCTGCCCCGCCGGCGAGGACGTGCGGGGCTGGCTCTACCACGCCGAGTCCGGCGACTACCACGAGGCCTGGCGCCTCCTGGTGGAGGCGAACCCGCTGCCGGCGGTGATGGGGCGGATCTGCTTCCACCCCTGTGAGACCGCCTGCAACCGCGGCGAGCTCGACGAAGCGGTGGGCATCAACTCCGTGGAGCGGTTCCTCGGCGACCTGGCCCGGCGGGAGCGGTGGCCGCTGCCGGAGCCGGCCCCGCCCACCGGCTCCCGGGTCCTGGTGGTCGGGTCCGGTCCGGCGGGGCTGGGCGCCGCCTACCACCTGCGGCGTCTGGGCCACGGGGTGCACCTGGTCGACGGCGCCCCCCGGGCGGGCGGGATGATGCGCTACGGCATCCCCGCCTACCGACTCCCCCGGGACGTGCTGGACGACGAGATCGGACGGATCGTCGACCTGGGGGTGGAGCTCGAGCTCGGCCGGACGGTGACGGACGTCCGTGCCGAGCGGTCCGCCGGTTCGTACGACGCCGTGTTCCTCGCCGTCGGGGCCCAGTTGGCGCGGCGGATCGAGATCCCGGCCGGTGACTCGTCCCGCGTGCTCGACGCACTGTCGCTCCTGCACCGGGTGGCCGACGACGAACCGCCCCGCCTCGGCCGCCACGTCGTCGTCTACGGGGGAGGGGACACCGCCGTCGACGCCGCCCGCACGGCGAGGCGGCTGGGCGCAACCGACGCCGTGATCGTCTACCGCCGCAACCGGGCCCGGATGCCGGCCCAGTCCGAGGAGCTGGACGCCGCCCTTGCCGAGGGGGTGACCGTCCGCTGGCTGAGCACCGTCGACAGCTTCGCGGACGGCCGAATGCGGGTGGAGCGGATGGAGGCCGACGGCGACGGGATGCCCCGGCCCACCGGCGAATTCGACGAGCTCGACGCCGATTCGCTGGTGCTGGCCCTCGGCCAGGACACCGACCTGTCGCTCCTGGGTGCGGACACGGCCCTGTCGGCCGAGGACGGCGTGCTCACGCTCACGGACGCCATGATGACCAGCGAGCCGGGCATCTTCGCCGGGGGCGACGCCACGCCCTCTCCCCGTACGGCCACGGTGGCCATCGGGCACGGGGCCCGGGCCGCACGCGGCATCGACGCCTACCTGTCGGGCCGTCCGCTGGCCGAACCCGTGGTGGGGGAGCCGGCCACCTTCGAGCGGCTCAACACGTGGTACTTCTCCGACGCCCCCCGGACCCGCCGTCCCGAACTGGAGCGGGTGCGGCGCCAGACCACCTTCGACGAGGTGATCACCGGGCTGACGGAGGAGAACGCCCTGTTCGAGGCCCGGCGCTGCCTCTCCTGCGGATCGTGCTTCTCCTGCGACAACTGCTTCGCCGTCTGCCCCGACAACGCCGTCCTCAAACTCGGCGGGCCCGACGCCTACGCCTTCGACTACGAGTACTGCAAGGGCTGCGGCATCTGTGTCCACGAGTGCCCCTGCGGCGCCATCGAGATGGTCCCCGAGCAGATCTGACGACAGCGCCCCCGGGGTGGGTCGAGCGGGAGCGTCCGGTGGCCGGCTCCGGGAACGGCCTCCGGCCCGCGACGGCGGGATCCCGTGGGCTCCCCGACCATGCCGGCCGGCGACGCCACAACTCGGTGGGGGATCGACGAGCTCGCGAGGCGGGCCGGACTCCCGGTCGGCACGGTCCGCCTCTACCTGCGCGACGGCCTCGTGCCCACCGGACGGCGGGTGGGGCGGTCGATGACCTACGGGGTCTCCCATCTCAACCGGCTCATCCGCATCCGCCAGCTGAAGGCGGCGAACTTCACCCTCACGGCCATCAAGCGCATGATCGACGAGGGACAGTTCGTCATGCTGGACCGGGTGTTCGGCACCGACCGGCGCCCCCGCACCGGCCAGGACCTGGCCGAGGAGGTCGGCGTCGGGCCGGAGCTCGTCACCATGCTCGAGTCCATCGGGTTCCTGGCCGCACCTGCGGATCGGGGGGCCGAGGACTACGACGGCGGGGAGGCCAGCGTGGTGCAGGCTGTCGCCCAGCTGATCGAGAGGGGGACGCCGCCCATGGTGCTGTCGGTGGTGCCCCCCTGTACGTGCGGCACATGCAGGCCCTGGAGTCGGACCTGGTCGGGGCGCTGTCGGGCCCCGCCGATGCCGGCCACGGGCTCCCGCCCGACGTGGTGACGGAGTACTCGCGGCGGACGGCCCAGCACCACGAGGCGTTCCTCTACCGGTGGGACGTGGTCGTCGACTACCTCCACCACCGGATGATCCAGCGGCTCGTCCACCGTGCGTCGACGTCCGGTGCCGGCCGGGAGCCGGTGGGCGACCCGTCCTGACCGGACCGCCGCCGCCCGGTCAGGGCATGAGCGTGTCGTGGAACGGCCCGGCGAAGACCCGGTGGGGGTCGTAGGCGTCCAGCGTGGCCAGCGCGGCCGACCAGCCGTCACCCGCCGCCTGACCGGTCGTGTACACGGCGGGGACGGTCGAGCCGAGGGTGGCGGAGTTCGTCCACGCCCCGCTGTCCGAGTACGCCCACCCCTTGGACCATTCGAAGCGGACGCCGGCGTAGGCGCCGGTGTAGTGCGAGAGGATCCACGCCTCGAGCTGCGCGTAGAACTGGTCGGCGCCGGGTGTCCCCGGGATGGTCAGCGCGTCGATCCACACGGCGCAGTTCCAACCGGGCTGGTCGGGGCGGGGGCGCAGCGCGCTCAGCTGGGCCTGCTGGGCACCGGACATCACCACGTCGCCGGTCTGGTCGAGGCCGGTGACACGGAACTCGAGCGGGCCGTTCATCGGGTAGTGGCCGGCGGCCTGGTACTGGGCGACCAGGCTCGTGTAGTACGTGTAGAAGTCGTAGACGACCTGCTGGATCGAGTTGGAGTTGGTCAAGATGGCGTAGCCGTTCGCCGTCACCTGCAGGGTCGTCGGCTTCACGTAGAGCGTCGAGTAGCGCGACGGTCCCCAGATGTTCCCCGTGCCCTCGAAGAAGAGGCCCGTGCCCGCCGCCGCCATCTCCGCGTTCTCGAAGGTGGGCGTGGCCGAGACGTCGCCCTGGAGCAGCTGGGCGATGAACTGGGACTCGCCGGTCGAGACCTGGTTGGCGAAGGCGTAGTTGTACGGTCCCGACACCTTGTTGGAGAACCACGGCTGGCTCTTGGCGATGTGCCACACCTTCAGCCAGGGCAGCGTCGTGAACGGGAACGAGATGACCTCGACCCGGCCCGAGGAGTGCACGAGGCTCTGGAACGACTGGCTGCCCGCACTGGAGGGAGGGGCGAAGAGGGTGCTCTGGGGAACGGTCCACGAGCTGACGCACTGCAGGTTGACGTCCGGCCCGGCCTGCAGGGTGACGTCCGTGACGAAGGCGCGTCCCACGTGGACGAGCAGCGGCTTGATCCCCGGATCGTTGCGGCGGAAGGTGCGCAGTTCGTACTGGCTCGTGGCCGGATTCCACACCACGGCGGTCAGGGAGAGCACCTGGTTGCTGACCGATCCGTAGGTCTTGCCGGAGATCGCCGACTCCCCGCTCCCCTGGATGGCGGTGCCGTGCCCGCCGATGGCCAGCACCCCGCCGAGGGTGAGGTCCCCCGGTGCCGGGTTGGCCGTGAGCCCGAGCCCGACGGCCCCGAGTCGGGCGAGCAGGGTGTCCATGGTCACGCCGGTCTGCGCGGTGACGGTGGCGGGGGTGCCCGAGGTGCTGACCGACACGTTGGTGAGGTGCTGTGTCGTGTCGACCAGCAGGTAGTCGGCCCCCGCGTCGCCCTCGGGAAGGATCAGCGGCGACCAGCCGTGCCCCATCCCCTTGGGCCGGATCCGCCAGCCGTTGGCATGGGCCCAGTTGGCGATGGTGACCACGTCCGCCGAGGAGGCCGGCGCCGCCGTCCAGACGTTCTGGACCGTGATCTCCCCGGACCAGTTCCGGTACGCCTGCTGGTAGAGGCTGATGGAACCCGGGAACCCGGGAACCCGGGAGGGCTCGGGACGGTGGCCGCGCCGGCCACCGGGATGCGGAAGGCGGGCATCCAGCCCACCGCACCGGACGCCCCGACGAGTGCCGCGCCCGCCGCGGCCTGCAGGAACGACCGGCGTGAGAACCCATGACGCGACGGCGACGACTGCTCGTGCATTGACGATCCCTCCCGGGAATTCGGACCGCGGGATGCGCCCCCCGGTCCCGCTGGTGACAGGGTGCCGATGCGGGCGGGACCCGTCAATCTATTTCCAGGTGACCGAGCGGTAAGGACGCCATCCATCCGGCGGCCCCGGCCGAGAGGGCCGGAGTGCTCGCGGCATCCACGCACACCTATCCGCTGCGTGTGAACGACAGTCGTGTAGTTCGACCCGGAGCGTGTGCGCACCGCTGCCCGGGCCTTGTGGTCGTCCCACGCGCGGGAGTAGCGTGGACAACTGGTGGATACAAGTGAGTACGCACCAGAGCCGCACGACGGGCTCGCAGGGCGGATCCGTGCCTATCGGCTGCGGCACGGGATGACCCAGCGCGACCTGGCGGACCAGCTGGGGGTGACCCAGCAGTCGGTCGCCCGGTGGGAGCAGGGATCGCCGCCCAGCAGGCACCTGTTCCGCGCCCTCGAGGTCCTGGTCGACGAGCCGGCGGCCGACGAACCGTCGGGCGACCTGGCGGACATCATCGGCATCCGTCCCCCCGCTGCCGTGCCCGCCCGGACCCGCGGCGTCGAGGAGGCCCGGAGGGCCTACGTGCAGGGGTGCCTCAAGCTCCTCGAGCGAGGGGAGCGCCTTCCCGACAAGGTGCTCCTCCTGCTGGCCGGCGAGCTCGGCTGGACCGGGGACGACTGAGCCGGGGCACCGCCGCTGGTCGCCGGGAGGCCGGACCTTCGGGCCGAACTCCAGCCGGCCCGTGCCCCCCTCGTGCCGACCGGCACGGTCACAGCAGATCGGTGATCGTCTTCAGCCCGGCGTCGTAGAGCACACCGGGGAGCATGCCCCCGTCGATCTCGATGGTCGTGCCGTTGATGTAGTCCGCCTGGCCCGAGCAGAGGAAGACGCACGTCCGGCCGACCTCGTCCGGCTGCCCGGCACGGCCCAGCGGCACGTTCTCGAAGTACCCGGTACCATCCGGGTCGTCGGCCGGCAGCACGAAGCTGCGGAAGTTGTCGGTCATGGTCGGCCCGAGGGCGAGGCAGTTCACCCGGGCCGTGGGACCCCACTCCTCGGCCAGGGACCGGGTCAGGTGGTTCAGCCCCGACTTGGCCGCCCCGTAGGACACGAGTGTCGGCGACCCGGCCGGATGGCCCGCCCCACTCGAGATGTTGATGATCGAGCCGGTGCCGTCCTGGAGCTTCATCTGCCGGAAGACCCGGATGGCGAACCACAGCGGGCTGATGAGGTTCATCTGGACGGCGAAGGCGTGGAACAGCGCGGTGCGCTCGAAGTCGTCCGCGCTGCGGGGCGCCCCCTGGAACTTCTGGACCAGCTCGGGGACGTCCTCCACGTGCGGCGCCGGCACGGTCCCCCCGGCGTTGTTGACGAGGATGTCGATCCGCCCGTGCGTGTCCACGACCCGCTCCACGAACCCGTCGACGGACGCGATGTCGCCCTGGTCGCACACCCACTGCGCCGACCGCGCCTCGGCCCCGGGGATGTCCGACGCCCCCGGGATGCCGGGCAGCGCCCCGCGCGAGCAGCCGACCACCGTGGCCCCGGCCACCAGCAGCTGGTGGGCGATCCCGAGACCGACGCCCCGGCTCGTCCCGGTCACCACTGCCACCTTGCCGTCGAGCACTCCCACGGGCGCACCTCCTGAAGATCGGACCGACCGGCAAAACATAAACCGCACTATGATCCTGCGCAAGGAGCGCCGTCGGCGCGCTCCGTCCGAGGAGGAGCGATGACGGCACGGGTGATCCAGTTCTCGACCGGAAACGTCGGCCGCCATGCGCTGCGCCAGCTGATCGAGCGACCCGAGTTCGAGCTGGTCGGTGTCCACGCCGCCGCACCGGACAAGGTCGGTGCGGACGCGGCCGAGCTGTGCGGGCTCGACGGGCCGACCGGCATCGCCGCCACGGACGACGTCGACGCGCTGGTCGCCCTCGGTGCGGACTGCGTGGTCTACACGAGCCAGGCCGAGACGAGGCCGCGGGACGCGCTCCGCGAGCTGACGGCGTTCCTCGCCGCCGGCACCAACGTCGTGGCGACCTCGCTGGTCTGGCTGGTCTACCCGCCCCACGCCGACGCCTGGCTGACCGATCCGCTGGCCGAGGCGTGCCGGGTGGGTGGCACGACGATGTACGTGAACGGTGTCGACCCCGGCTTCTCGGGTGACCTCCTCCCGCTGGCGGCCCTCAGCCTGACCGGTCGTGCCGAGACGGTGCTCGTCCAGGAGATCTGCGACTACGGCTCCTACGACGACGCCGAATTCACCGGGGTCAGCTTCGGCTTCGGCACCGATCCCGACCACGTCCCGATGCTCTTCCTGCCCGGTGTGCTGGCCTCCATCTGGGGTGGACCCGTGCGCCTGCTTGCCGACGAGCTCGGGGTCCCGCTCGAGGAGATCCGGGAGCGGTACGAGCCGTGGGTGGCCACCGAACCGATCGACTGCACGATGATGCGGGTGGGGCCGGGACAGGTGGCCGCCGTCCGGTTCGCCGTCGAGGGAATCGTCGGGGGTCGGCCCGCCATCGTCATGGAGCACGTCAACCGGTTGACGGCGGACGCGGCACCCGACTGGCCCGTGGCCCCCGAGGGCCGGCCCGGCGTCCACCGCGTCCTCGTCACCGGGAACCCCGGCGTCGAGATCAACACCCACCTCGGCCTCGACGGGGTCGACCACAACGTCGCCGGCGTCGTGGCCACCGCGGCCAAGGCGGTCAACGCCATCCCCGCCGTCTGCGCCGCGGCCCCGGGGCTGGTGTCGCTCCGGGACCTCCCGGTGTCCCAGGTGCGGGGCCTGATGGGGTGATGTCGCGAGGACCGGCGCCGTCCCGCGCCCGCCCCACCCGGTCGGGCGCCCACGCCCAGGTGCGGGGGGACCGGACCCGCGCCGCCATCATCGCGGAGACCGTCCGGTGCATCGGCGAGGAGGGGTTCGCCGCGGCCAGCGCCAAGCACGTCGCGGAGCGGGCCGGCGTGACCTGGGGGGTCATCCAGTACCACTTCGGCGACCGCGACGGGCTCCTGGCCGCGGTCGTCACCGACGGCTACGAGCGGTTCCGGAGCGCCCTCGAGTCGGTGACGGTCCCCGACGGCCCCACCCGGCAGCGGGTCGAGGTGGTCGTGGAGGCGGCCTGGGCCGCCTTCTCCAGCCCGGAGTCGCTCGCCAGCCTCGAGATCCTCATCGCCACCCGGGCCAACCGGGACGGGGCCCGGCGGACCGGGCTCGAGGTCATGGCGCGGGACATGCACCGGCTCGGTGCGCTGCTCGTCGGGGACGCGCCCGACGCCGGTGGCCGGCAGGGCCTCGTCGGCGAGGTGCTGCTGGCGACCCTGCGGGGTCTCGTCCTCTCGCAGATGGTCACGCCCCAGCCCGTCGACACTTCCGCCGAGCGGGCCGTCCTGGTGGGGCTCATCCGTGCCTTCCTCGACGACACGGGCCCCGGCGGCCGGGTCCCCCCGTCGGGCCGGTAGGCCGGGACTACGCCCCGGCCACCCAGCTGACGCCGATGATCTCGGAGCCGCCGTGGGTGCCGATGATCGCCCCCAACTGACCGAGCCGCAGCGTGTCGCGGGGGAAGCGCGCGGCGATGAGGTCGAGGAACTCGCCGATGTCGTGTGCCCCGCCGTCCATGACGGCGACGTGGTCGATCGAGCCCGCCTCGACCATCCGCTCGTACAGCAGGTGCAGGGCCTTCTTCCGGGTCCGCGGCTTGCCGGCCTCGTGGACCACGCCACCGGTGATGTCGATCACGGGCTTGATGGACAGCATCGAGCCGAGCATCGCCTTCGCCCCGCCGATCCTGCCGCCCTTCTTCAGGTTCTCGAGGGTGTTCAGTGCGGCGATGACGTGGGTCCTCGGGATGAGGGAACGCACCTTGGCCAGCACGGTCTCGACGTCGGCCGCGGCGCGGGCGGCCCGCGCCGCCTCCAGGACGAGGGTGCCGAGGCCGCTCGACACCGAATGGCTGTCGACCACGTGCACGGGGATCCGGTCCGCTACCGCCTCCGAGGCCGTCCGGGCCGACTGGACGGTGTTCGACAGGTCACCCGAGATGTTGAGGCAGACCACGGCGTCGGCCCCGGCGTCGTCCGCCCGGGTGAACGCCGCCTCGAAGGCGCCGGGCGACGGGCAGGCCGTCTGGGGGAGTTCGTCCGACGCCGCCATCCGCTGGTAGAACTCGCCCACCGTCAGGTCGAGGCCGTCCGTGAACTCCTCGCTGCCGAAGCGGACGCTCAATGGGACGATCTCGATGTCGAAGTCGCCGAGATCCTCCGCGGTGAGGTCCGACGAGCTGTCCGTGACGATGTGCACTCCCGGCATGGTGCGGCGCTCCTTGGTGGCGTCCTCGGTTCCGCACCCGACCTGGGCGCGAACGCGACGGGTCGATTCTGGCACCACCGCAGGGTCGATGCCGCGGGCCGGGCGTCGGCCGTCCGGACGGGCCCCGGTAGTGGGCCGGGTCCCGTCAGCCCGGGGCGCCGTGCGCGACGGCCGGAGCGTCGGGGTGCCGGGGAACGCCGATCCGCAGATAGAGCGCGATGGCCCCGCTGGCCAGTGCGGCGTAGAAGCACCACAGCGAGGTGAACCCGTCCGCGCTCAACCGGGCCAGCACGGCGATCGCCACCAGGTTCGAGATGCCGAACCAGAACACGTGACGGAAGCCCGAGGCCAGCATCGACCCGCAGGTGGCCACGATGTAGAACCCGATGACGGCGACCCCGTGCTGCAGTCCGATCGAGTAAGCGAGATGGTAGGCGCCCTCGTGCACCGTGGGATGCGTCCGGAGCATGGTGGCCGCCAGGATGCCCGACGTGACGGCCCCGACCGCGACGAACGGGACGATCCGCCACCGCCGGGTCGGGGTGCGCTCCAGACCGAGCACCAGGAGCGGGCCGAGGACCGGCAGGACCACCAGTGCGAAGAGCAGGTAGATCCACATCGCCACGGTGCCGACCGCCGACGGGACCGATCCCCGTACACCCCACCAGACGAACGCCTCGACGATCTGGTGGGCCCCGAGGAGCAGTGGCAGCCCGGCCACGAAGAGGTACTCCTCCTTACCCTCGAGGTGACGGCAGGCGTCCGCGCCGATGGCCACGACGACGACGCCCGACACCAGGTCTCCCTCGGGGGAGAAGCACACTTAGGCAGCGCCGGCCTTCCCACGTACCGGTTCCATGGGCCACCGTAACCCTGTTCCGCGGCGTCCGGGCCGCACGCCGGCCGGACCGGCGGACCCGGCCGACCCGCACCTGCCGGCCCGGTCCGCCGTCAGCCGAACGGCGGCGGGCGACCGTCCGTCGCCGACCCCGCGGCCAGGTCGTGGATCATCCGGGCGAAGCCCCCGCCGCCCACGTAGGTGGTGTGCTCGACCCGGCGCGCGAACCGCCAGTGCGAGCCGACCCGAACGTACGTGTCCTCGTAGACGGCGCCGACGTCGAAGAGCTCGGGGCTGCCCTTCCACTCGACGCCGTTGCGGTTGAACACGTGGACGCGGCCGGTCGCCCCGTCGGGCCCCGTGAAGCGGATCTCGTGGGTCGACGTGGTGTGGAGGCAGAAGGCGAAGGTGGACATCGCCCCGGGCATCCACGCCGCGACCTCCGCGGGGGTGCCGGCGATCCCGCCGGCCGAGGTGTAGTCCACCAGGGCGTCGGGCAGGAACAGCGCCTCCCACCGTCGCCAGTCCCGGTCGTCCACCGCGTACGCGTACGCCGTGGCCAGGTCCTGGATGGCGAGGTGGTCGGCGAGCCGGGCGGGGTCGAGGATCCTGCCGTCGTCCGCCGGGCGGTCGTCACCGGTGTGCATGGGGCCTCCTGGGTGGTGTGGGTCGATCCGGGTCCGGCGCCCGACCCCGTCAGGTGCCGATCCGGCCCATGCCGCCCATGGAGTACGCACTTTCGGCGTGCTGGGACAGGTCGAGCCCGCGGGACTCGTCCTCGGGGCTCACCCGCAGGCCGATCGTCCGGTCGATGGCCGTGGCGATCAGCCAGGTCACGGTGAAGGTGAAGACCACGGTCACGGCCGCCGCCAGGGCCTCCACCGACAGCAGGTGGAACCCGCCTCCG
>DATLRE010000149.1:0-2576 GCA_035534835.1 Acidimicrobiales bacterium | reverse complement strand
GGAAGGGGTCCAGGTGGTCTCGAACGAGATCTACCGTCCGGGACCCGACCGCCGGGCGGTGCCGGCGTCCCCGCTGCGATCCGAGACCGTCGCCGAACTCCGGCACTTCGGATTCGAGCCCGAGCGCACCGGTCGACCGGTGGGTGTGCGGTGACCGGGCCCGGCAGCGCCGGCCTGCCGATCTACGCTGCCGGACTGTGCCTCGGACTGGGGCTGACCGGACTCGCCGTCGTGCTGTCCGGCCGGCGGCGGAGGACCGGTCGATCGGATGCAGAGTCAGGGACGGCCCGGGCGACGCCGTCCCGACGTGCCAGGACGACGGCCCGGCTCGATCCCCGATCTGCGGCGCTGTCGGCGCTCGCCGGGGTGCTGGCCGCGCTGGTGACGGGATGGCCCGTCGCCGGACCGATCACTGCGGTCGCCGTCTACGGGCTCCCGCGACTTCTGCGCCAGACGTCTGCCGCGTCGTCGATCGCCACGCTCGAGGCGATCGCCACCTGGACGGAACTGCTCCAGGGGACCCTGGCGGCGTCCGCCGGGCTCGGACAGGCGATCGTCGCCACGGCCGAACTCAGCCCGGCCCCGATCCGTTCCGCAACCCAGGGCCTGGCGGCGCAGATCCAGGCGGGTGTGGACCCGCGTACCGCGCTGCTGCAGTTCGCCGAGGAGGTAGGTGACCCGTCCGCCGACCGGGTCGTCTGCTCGCTCCTCCTGGCGTTCACCGAGCGGGCCCAGCGCCTGGGCGACCTCCTCGGCGCGCTGGCCGAATCCACGCGCGACGAGGTGGCGCTCCGGCTGCGGGTGGAGACCAGCCGGGCTTCCGTCCGCAGCGGCGTGCGCACGGTGGTCGTGTTCTCCGTCCTCTTCGCCGCCGGCCTCGCGCTCCTCGCCCATCCCTACCTGGCACCGTACGGCTCGCCCGGAGGCCAGGCGGTGCTCGGTGCCGTCGGCGCGCTCTACGCCGCCGGGTTGACGCTGCTCGTGACGCTGGCGAGACCGCCCCGGAGCATCCGGCTCCTCGGCACGGACGTGGTCGAGCAGTGACCGCCGTCGTGCTCCTGGGCGCGCTCACCGGGTTCGGGGTCCTCGGGGTCGTGTTCGCCCTCCGCTCGTCGGGCCCGTCGCTCGACGCCGTGTGGGTGAGCTGGCAACGGACGCCGGATCCCCGACGGCCGGCTCCGACGGGCCGATCCGCCGTGGACCGGCTCGGCTCGGATGCCGGGCGCCGACTGACGGACGGGAGGTGGGCCGAGAGCCCGAGGGCCCGGGAGCTGCTCGGGGCCCTGGCCGTGTGCGACCGGGAACCGGAGCTGTTCGCCTCCCGGCTGGTCGTGATCGCCGGAGCCTGCGCGCTCGGACCGGTCGTCGTGTGGTTCGTCCTGTCGGTGCTTGGGCTGGCGCTCCCGCTCCTTCCGGCGGTCGCCGTCGCATGCGCAGGGCCCCCGGTCGCCGTGGCCCTCGCCGTCGTCGCCCTGTTCGCCAGGGCCCGGGAGCGCCGGCGCCACGTGCGGGTCGTCCTGGGCTCGTTCGTCGACCTGGTGGTCCTGGGACTCGCCGGCGGCGTCGGGGTCGACGGCGCGCTCCATGCGGCAGCCCAGGTGACTCCCGACTGGGCGGCCCGACGCATGGCCAGGGCGCTCCGGACGGCACGCGACGGTGGCACGCCCCCGTGGGACGCCCTGGCGGCGCTCGGGAACGAACTCGGCGTGCCGGAGCTCGTGGAGCTGTCGACGATGGTGCAGCTGGCCGGGACGGAGGGTGCCCGGATCCGCCAGGCGCTGGTGGCGCGGGGAACGTCGCTACGGAGGCACGAGCAGGCCGAGGCGGAGTCGGCGGCCAACGCCATGACCGAGCGCCTGTTCCTTCCTGGCGCCTTCCTGCTGCTCGGCTTCCTCGTGTTCATCGGCTACCCCGCCGTCCACCGGATCCTCGGGGGATTCTGAGCGTCCCGCCGACCCGCTGACCCGCCGACCCGCCGACCCGCCGTCCCGCCGTCCCGCCGACCCGCCCGCCCGCCGACCCGCCGACCCGCCCGCCCGCCGACCCGCTGTCCCGCCGACCCCATCTCGATCACCGACAACCACCAGCAAAGGAGCACACACCATGTCCACCCACGTCGCCGTCCTCTGGACGTACCTCCGGGCCCGCTTCGAGGCGTCCGATGGCTGGAACGACGCCGGGACCGTCGTCGAGAAGGTCGTCCTCACGGCCATCTTCGCGGGCCTGGCCATCCTCGTCGGCGCCATCATCGTGGCCAAGGTCACGGCCAAGGCGAACTCGATCAACCTCAATTGACCCGCTGCCTGTCCCGCTGTGGCGGGCATGTGAGGTCGGACCGGGGATCGTCCGTCGTCGAGGCCGTGATCGTCGTGCCCGCCGTGATGGTCCTGCTACTCGTAGGGGTCCAGTTCGCACTGTGGATGCATGCATCGCAGGTCGTCCAGCTCGCGGCATCGGAGGGCGACCGGAGTGCCCGGTCGATCGGCGGTGGCCCGTCGGTCGGGATCGCCCGTGCACGCCAGGTGGTCGACGGCCCGGGTTCCGACGTCACATCGCCCTCGATCACGACGTCCGCC
>DATLRE010000148.1:0-2638 GCA_035534835.1 Acidimicrobiales bacterium | reverse complement strand
GCAGGCACCCGGGCTCCAGGTCGGACACGAAAGAGGCCAGGGAGTCGGCCAGCGAGGACAGCCGGACCGTCCGGCCGGGCTCCCCACCACCGGGCACCGGGGTGGGAGCAGAACCGGTGCCACGCCCGGCCGCACGACCGGTCGCAGACCCGGCCCCACGCCCGGTCGAACCGGCGGACGGCTGAGCGGCCGAACCGGCGGCACGCTGAGTGGCACGCCCGGTCGAACCTGCGGAACGCCCGGCGCCACGCCCGGTGGAACCAGTGGACGGCAGCGCGTCGGGCAGCGCATCGGGCAGTGCGTCGGGCAGTGCGTCGAAGAGTGCTTCGGAACGGGTGGCGAGCGCCATGGGACGAGACTTCCACGGGGGTGTGACAGCGCGAGGGGAAGGGAGGCGCCGACGGGCCCGTATCCTGGTGCCGTGACCGAGCCGCGCCCCAGGACCTTCCACATCCGGACCTTCGGTTGCCAGATGAACGAGCACGACTCCGAACGGCTCGCCGGTGCCCTCGTCGCAGACGGTCTGGTGGCGACGGAAGAGATGGAGTCGGCCGACGTGGTGGTGTTCAACACCTGCTGCATCCGGGAGAACGCCGACAACAAGTTCTACGGCCACCTGGGGAATCTGAAGGCCCTCCGGGAGTCCCGTCCGGACATGCAGATCGCCGTGGGCGGATGCCTGGCGCAGATGGACAGGGAGAAGGTCCGGGAGCGCGCCGGGCACGTGGACGTCGTCTTCGGCACCCACAACCTCACCTCCGCCCCCGCACTGCTCCGGCGGGCGTCCGAGGAGGGCCCGGTCGTGGAGATCCTGGACGAGCCCGTTCCGGTCGGGGAGCCGACCGCCGCCGACCAGCAGACTGCCGCCCTGGCGGCGGTGCGGGACCTTCCCTACGCGGCGTGGGTGACGATCCAGACGGGGTGCGACAACAGCTGTGCCTACTGCATCGTCCCTGCGGTGCGGGGACCCGAGGTGTCGAGGACCGTGGACGACCTGATCGGTGAGGTGGAGGCGCTGGCGCGCCGCGGCGTGACCGAGGTCACCCTCCTCGGGCAGAACGTGAACTCCTACGGCCGGGACCTGACGAGGCGCAGCCCCCTCTTCGGCGAATTGCTGCGGGCGACCGGTGCCGTCGAGGGGATCCGTCGGGTCCGATTCACCAGCCCCCATCCGAAGGATCTCCGACCCGAGGTGATCGACGCCATGGCCGCGACACCGGAGGTCTGCAACCACCTCCACCTCCCCCTGCAGTCGGGCAGCGACCGGGTACTGGTCGCCATGCGCCGTGGCTACACGGCCGAGCGGTACCTCGAGCGCCTGGCCGCCGCCCGCGCCGGGATACCCGACCTCGCCGTCACCACCGACCTGATCGTCGGATTCCCGGGGGAGACCGAGGACGACTTCGAGCGCACCCTCGAGGTCGCCGCCGAGGCGCAGTTCGACAGTGCCTACACCTTCGTGTTCTCCCCCCGGCCAGGTACCCGGGCGGCGGCGATGACCGATCGGTTCCTCGCCGCCGGGGTGACGGCCGAGCGGATGGAGCGCCTCCGCAACGTCGTCGAGCGGTCGGCCCTGGTCAAGCACGCGGCGCGGGTGGGCAGGATCGAGGAGGTCGTCGTCGAGGGCCCGTCCAAGCGGGACCCGTCGGTCACCACCGGCCGGACCGGCCAGAACAAGCTGGTGCACTTCGCCGCCCCGGACCCGGGCCGATCCGTCGCCAGCGGGTCCTATGCCTCCGTGCGGATCACCGACGCAGCTCGCCACCACCTGACGGGCGAGCTCGTGGAGGTGACGGCGCGGCCGTCCCACCGGGTGCGCATCCCCGTCTCCGCGGGCTGACGGCATGGATGTCGCCCTGGTCGGACCGACGGCGTCGGGGAAGTCCGGGGTCGCACTGTCCGTCGTGCGGGCCGTCCGGGACTCGGGACCGGGCCCCGGCGGCGCAGCCGGGACATCCTCGGACGTGGAGCTGGTGTCGGTCGACTCCATGGCCGTCTACCGGGGCATGGACCTCGGGACGACCAAGCCGCCACCCGAGGTGCTCGCCGAGGTCCGCTACCACCTCGTCGACCTGGTCGACCCCGACGAGGAGTTCACCGTCACCCGGTTCCAGGCGGCGGCACGCGAGGCGGTCGCCGGCATCGCCGCCCGGGGCAACCGGGCCGTGCTCGTGGGGGGCACCGGTCTGTACCTGCGGGCCGTCATGGACGGCCTGGAATTCCCGGGACGGTTCGAGGGCGTCGCCGCCGAGCTGCGCGCCGGGTTGGACGCCCGGGGCCCGGCGGGCACCCCCGAGCGGGCGGCGGCCGTGGCGGGGCTGCACGACCGCCTCGTCGTGCTCGACCCGGTGGCCGCCTCCCGGATCGACACCGCGAACGAGCGCCGGCTGGTGCGGGCGTTGGAGGTGACGCTCGGGTCGGGACGGCCGTTCTCGAGCTTCGGCCCCGGCCTCGAGCGCTACCCTCCGACCCCGGTGGCACTGGTCGGCATCCGCCCCGATCCGGCCGAGACCGACCGACGGATCGGCGACCGGTGGACCCGGATGATGGACGCCGGGCTCCTCGACGAGGTCCGGGCCCTGGCGACGCGTCCCGGCGGACTGTCGCGGACGGCGCGCCAGGCCCTGGGCTACCGGGA
>DATLRE010000147.1:0-2377 GCA_035534835.1 Acidimicrobiales bacterium | reverse complement strand
CGCGTTCCGCCGTCCGCCGTCCGCCGTCCGCCGTCCGCCGTCCGCCGTCCGCGCCGTCGCGGTCAGGTCGCCTTCGACGGCCGCTGCCCCTTCAGCCGCCTGAGGTGGCCCGCCCGAACGTCCTCGATGCCCTCCGTCGCGTCAGCACGGGTGAGCAGGTGCCGGTCGCCCATGTGCTCGCGGACGGCGTCGGCTGAGCCAGGTTGGTAGACCGAGCGCGGTTTCTGATCTCCTATGGAGGCTGGGTTGTCAAGGGGGGGTTTTTTGGTCGAACTGGTGTTCGGTGGTGACGGCCGGGGTTCGATCCCATCGGTCGGGTGAGGGCTGGTTGGCGGTCGGGTGTTTGACGGCTCAGCTGGCCAGGCCCGATGATGGGGTGTGGGGAAGGTCGCCCCGTGGGCCGACGTGTTGTGCTGGTGGCCTCGATTGTCCGGTATGGACGTTCTTGGGGGCCTTCCCCGCCTTTTTGGAGCGGCGCCGGGCCCGGACTTCGGCGGGCACGGTCCATTGCTCGTCGATGATGGTTTTGGCCTCGGCGGCGGTGACGGTCCGGCCGTCGGTGTCTTTGAGCTGGTAGGGCTCGCCTCGGGCCATGACGGTCCAGGCCCGCTCGGACAGGGCGGCGGCGACCACGCAGGTCGCCCCGAGGTGGTCCTTGCCGCGCTCGACCATCTGCAGGTAGTAGATCCGGGCCAGCTGGGGGTCGTGTTTGCGGGCGGTGTCGGCGGCGCGGACCATGGTGGTGCGCAGCAGCGACGACCCGGCTTTGGACATCGGCTGACCTTTGCGGTCGGTGTTGCCGGTCTCGGACGCTTTGGGGACCAGCCCGGTGAACGACCGGAACTGCTTGGCCCGTTTGAAGCGGGCCGGGTCGCCCATGGTGGCGACCAGGGCGGGCCCGCCGACGGCGCCCAGTCCGGGCAGCGAGCGGGCCAGGCCGGCGGGGTCGACCTGGGCGTAGGCGGCCTCGCGGGCGTCGGCGTGGATGGCGAGCTCGGCGTCGATGGCCCGCAACAGTCGCACCTCGGTGGCGATCTCGGCGGCCAGGTCGTCGAAGGCCACCGCGGGGTGGTCGCCGTACAGCTCGAGGGCCGCCTCGGCCGCGGTGATCCACCGCTGGGCCCGCTCGGCGCCCAGTTGGTGCTGCGACGCCTTGGCGATGAGGGTCGTGAGCCGCTTGGCGCCGGCGGCGACCAGGCGTCTGGGGTCGGCGTAGCGTTCCAGCACGGCCAGGTCGGCGACGCCCAGATCGCCGGTCAACGGTGACATGGGCAGCACCTGGCGGACCAGGTCTTTGATCCGCACCTTGTGGACCGACGCCTGGGCGACCAGACGGTCGGTGGCCCGTACCCGCCGGTCCAGCGACGCCCGGGCCGCGTCGGGCAGCGACAACTCGATCAGCCCGGCGGCGTCGACGATGCCCAGGCGGGCCAAGGTGTCGGCGTCGATCCCGTTGGTCTTGGTGTGACGCGAGAAGAACTTCCGCAGATCCGACGCCTTCGCCGCGCTGACCCGGAACACCGCATGGCCCCGCGACCCGAAGAACACCGCGATCGGCAGCCAGGCCGGCCCGGTCGGCTCCATGATCACCTCCAGCCGGCATCCCTCCTCGGCGCCGGCCAACGCCGCGGTCTCGATCTCGGTCAGGCTCGCCACCGTCGGCCAGCACTTCCGTTTCGCGACCGTCTGGCCCGTCTCATCCAGGACCCGCACGGTGTGCGCGCTGGCGATCCCCAGATCGATCCCCACCAACCTTCTGCCTGCCATCGCTGTCTCCTTGTCGATGTTCTCCTACGCCGGCCGCCCCACGAAGCGGCGTCGGTCACTGGCCACGGTCCCAAGGAAGACACGCCCAACCAGCGGCTCCCACTCATGTGCTGCAACCGGGACCGACCTCGATGGGCCGACCCACTCTCCTCATCCGGGGCATCCGTGGCCGGGCCGGAAGTGGCAATCACAAACACGGGGCAACCCCTGCGAACAGGAACCCCCCAGAGCGGATCTCAACGCCACCTCCCGGGACCAGCCGGGATGACCATGCAACCCTGGGACCACACCCCGATGGTGGATACCACCGGCGCGGTGTCCCTTACATGAGCGGAAGAGGCGGGTATCTCCACCTGTCGCGCTCGGAAACGGCGGGGTTGCTCAGTGGCCGGCGCCCGGTCGGGGCGGTCCCGCCTCCGGGTCGGGCCCGCCGCCGGCTTTGTGAGCGGAAGGGGCGGGTATTTTCGTCTGTCGCGCTCGGAAACGGTGGGGTCGCCAAGTAGCCCGCCCCCGTCCGGGCCGCCCCGCCCCGCGTCGAGCCCGCCCACCCGCTTTGTGACCGGAAGAGGCGGGCACACAACCATTTCGTCCCCCAACACCGGCGGGCAGG
>DATLRE010000146.1:0-1378 GCA_035534835.1 Acidimicrobiales bacterium | reverse complement strand
GCGGTCGTGCTCGCCACGGCACTGGGCGGCACCCTCGCCGGGTGCAGCACCGGTCCGCAGTCGCCGGGCACGGCGTCGGCACAGCAGGGCGCCATGACCTGCGTCAACCGGGTGACGCCCGACTGCGGTGCCTACACGTACTCGAGCCCCCGTCCGGGCACGGTCGTGGTCACCGCGCCCCGGTCGAGCGCGGTCAACAACCGGGAGTTCTTCTGGAGCCCCAGCAGTCCTGTCGGCGCAGACCGGACGGTGTGCGCCACGTTCGTGAACGGACGGGACCTCGACCAGCAGGGTGTCGTCCTCCGCCTGAACACCCTGGCGGACGGCAAGGTGTCGGGGCTCACGGTCACCCGCAACGTGTGGATGGGGGCGTTCGACGTGTTCAACTTCCACGTCTGGGACACCCGGGCCGGAGCCGACAGCGCGTTCCTCGAATTCGGTTACACCGTGGTGCCGACACTGCCGATGGCGCCCGCGGTCTACCCGCTGCACCTGTGTGCCCGCACGGTGACCTCGTCGGACGTCGTGCAGTTCGTGGTCTGGACCACCGGCCGGACCCGGCCCGACTGGGGCAGCACCACCGAGGGGGGTCAGGCCACGATCCCCGTCGGCGCGCCCGCCACCGGTCGGGCCGGCTGGTTCGCCGGTCACCTGCAGCCGGGCACGTCGATGACCTACAGCGACCTCACCGTGGACGGGGTCGTCCCGGGCGATCTCCCCTGAGGCACGTGGCCGGCCGCCACGGGCGGACTACCCCCGGTAGTAGGTGCCGTCGCACCGGAAGCCGTTGTCCGGTCCGGTGACCGGCGGGTCGTCGAGTCGCTGAAACCGGCCCCCCGAGACCTGGCCCAGCAGGTAGCAGGTGACCGGCACCTTGCCCGCCGGGTTGCTCACCGGCATCAGGTTCCCGCTCTGGAACGCGGTGATCTTCCGGAGCGCCTGGAGGAGCGACCCGCGGCTCGGGTCCTTGCCGGCGTTGCGCAGGGCATCGACGAACAGCTCGCCGCACAGCCAGCCCACCAGGGTGAAGAAGTCGGGGGTGAACCCGGGCGACACCTTCTGGACCCACGTGTTGAACGTGGTGACCGCCGGGATCTGGCTGGCGTCCTCGCCCAGGTACAGCGATGCGGGCTGTTCCAGGTAGGCCCCGTCGACGGCACCGGCCCCACCGGCGTTGGCGACGAGTTGCGGGTTGTAGGACGGGGCGCCGAGCACCACCACCGGATGGAAGTCCTGTTGGGCCAGATCGCGGAAGATGGCCGACGCGTAGTTCTGGGGCTCCTGCTCGAGGAAGAGGATCTGGACCCCCGCGTTCTTCATGGCCACCACCTGCTCGGTGAAGTCCGTCGTGGTGGGTGGCAGCGCCGGGTCGAGCAGG
>DATLRE010000145.1:0-1223 GCA_035534835.1 Acidimicrobiales bacterium | reverse complement strand
CCCGGGCACACGCCGGGGAGCCAGTGCTTCCTGGTCGACGGGAAGCTCATCGCCGGGGACACCCTCTTCCTCGACGGTTGCGGACGCACGGACTTCCCCGGCAGCGACCCGGCTGCAATGTACGAGTCGCTGATGACCCGGCTGGCCCGCGTGTCGGACGACACCGTGCTCTATCCGGGTCACTTCTACTCGGCGGAGCCCTCCGCCACCATGGGGCACACCCGTGCGCACAACTACGTGTTCCGGTTGGCGACCCCCGAGCAGTGGATGACGATGTTCGGCGGCTGACCGGTTCGCGAGTCCGTCCTGTAGCGGGCCACCCTGACTTCATGCGCAGTCACACCCCCGTGGGAGTCTCGTCCCATGGCGCTGGCCACCCGTTCCGAAGCACTCTTCGACGCTCTACCCGATGCACTGCCGTCCATCGGTTCGACCGGGCGTGGCGCCGGTTCGGCCAGGCGTGGCGCCGGGTCTGCCGTTCAGCGGTCCACCGGTTCGGCCGGACGTGCGACCGGCTCTGCGACCGGTCCTGCCGCCGGTTCTGGTCCCACCCCGGTGCCCCCGGGTGGGGAGCCCGGCCGGACGGCCCGGCTGTCCTCGCTGGCCGACTCCCTGGCCTCGTTCGTGTCCGACCTGGAGCCCGGGTGCCTGCTCGGGCGGGACGCCGCCGCCCTCTACGGCGACCTCTGTCGCATCGAGCGCCTGGTGGTGGCGGCCAAGACGCTGCTCGCCCCCCGGATCGCCGAGTCGGGCCACTGGGAGGACCAGGGCCACCGGTCTGCGGCCGGCCTGCTCGCCACCTTGGAGGGGGGATCGGCCGGACGGGCCCGGCGCACCCTGGAGGCCGGCCGGCGCCTGGTCGACCTGCCCGGGTTGGCCGCCGTGGTGCGCACCGGCATCCTGTCGGGCCCCAAGGTGGACGAGCTCACCTCGGCCGCGGCGTGCGACCCCACGGCCGAGGGCGCCCTGCTGGCCGGCGCGGACGCCGATCCCCTCCACGTGGTCAAAGAGCGGTGCCAGGCGGTGCGGGCTGCGGCGGCCGCCACCGACCCGGCCGCCACCTTGGCCCGCATCCACGCCCAGCGCTCGTTCACCACCTGGACCGACGCCGAGGGGGCGTTCTGCTTCTCGGGACGCGACAGTGCCGAGCGGGGGGCCCGATTGATGGCCCGGCTGGTGCCGGTGGCCAACCGCCTCCGGGCCGACCGGCGGGCGGCGGCATC
>DATLRE010000144.1:0-26202 GCA_035534835.1 Acidimicrobiales bacterium | reverse complement strand
GCCGGGGGCGACGGCGGCGGGGTGATCCGCACCCCGGACCACGACCCGTACTGCGGGTTGACGACGATCGAGGAGTGGCGCGCGAACACCAGCAGCTCGTTGGTGACCCGCTGGGTGTTGGCCGACGTGTGGATCAGGTCGTCGCGGATGACCGGGGCCGCCTGTTCGACCGGCACCACCGACTGGCTGGTGACCTCGTAGACGATCCACGTACCGCCGGTCGACTGCACCGGGGCCACGGGCTCACCCACGGTCACCGACTTCAGCTGGAGGGCGGACAGCACCCGGGACTCGGTGAAGTTGCAGCCGAGCTGCCCGCCGTTCGACGCCGTCTGGGCGTCCACCGACGAGGCCTTGGCCAGCGCGGCGAACGACTGCCCCGCCTTCAGCTCGGCGACGATCCGGTCGGCCTCGGTCTGGGAGGCCGTGGCGATGTCGCTCACGCAGTCGATGACGAAGAGCGGCTGGTTGGCGGCGTAGAAGCTGAGCACCGCGGCGTCCGAGAGGTCGGCGCCCCGGGCGAGCAGGCGGTTGTCGACCGCCTGGTTGGCCAGCTCGGAGTTCCGGACGGACGCGGGAGCGGCCGCCAGCACCTCCTGCCCGGTGAAGGGCGTCCCGTCGGCCTTCTGGCAGGGCGACACCGCGCCGGCCGTCGACGCCTGCTGGGCCATGGCCGTGATCCCGCCGTCGAGGGACGACGTGTAGTTGCTCCTGGCGGTGGCGAGGTCGGCAGCGGTGGTGCGCACCCCGTGGGCCGCGGCGAACTGGGCGGCCAGCAGGTTGCCGACCGAATTGCTGAGGACCTGGCCGGCGAACGACGTCGGGTAGGAGTCGCCCGCCGTGACCGCCGGGTAGCCGCGCAGGGCGAGCAGGCACTGGCCGGCGGCGGAGCCGGCCAGAGCGTTCATCTGGGTGTTGAGCGACGCCACCGCGATCGTGTCCCCGTTGACCGACGCGGCCGTCGGGGTCACCTGGCACGCGGACGTCAGGGTCCCCAGGGCGACGACGGAGACGACTGCGACCAGTCCGGCGGGGATGCGCACCACGGCGGCGATGCTATCGGTCCGGCCGGAGGGGTCCCGGGCACCGGGCCGGCTGGGCGGTGCGACCCTCAGTCGGCCGGTACCAGCTCGCGCAACAGGTCCACCAGGGCCGACGCGTACCGGCCGTCCGGGCCCGGGGCGATCGGGAACGACAGCCGCTGCACCTCGGGCTGGTAGGTCCCCCCGGGCGCCAGGCGCCGCAGGCGGACCTCGGCCGATGCCGGCAGGGTGACCGGGGAGAGGCGGACCACGGCCCGCCCGCCGGGCCCGCCCCGGGGGCCGGCACCCTCCCCCGTGAACCGCGGCACGGACACGGCGAGGTCGTCGACGCCGAGCCGGAGGCACTCCACCCGGAGCAGGGCCACGTCGAGCAGGGCGGACGCCGGGGCGGGCAGTGGCCCGAACCGGTCCTCCCACTCGGCCCGCACGTCGTCGACCTCGGCCACGCTCCGGACGGCGGACAGCCGCCGGTAGGCCTCGAGGCGCACGTCCTCGGCCTCCACGTAGTCCGGGGGCAGGTGGGCGGCGTCGGGCAGGTCCACCGACAGCTCGACCGGTCCGGGCCGGGGCTCGCCCTTCAGCTCGGAGACGGCCTCGGACACCATCTGGACGTACAGGTCGTAGCCGATGGCGGCGATGTGGCCCGACTGGTCGCGTCCCAACAGGTTGCCCGCACCGCGGATCTGCAGGTCCCGCAGGGCGATCTTGAACCCCGAGCCCAGCTCGGTGTGGTCGCCGATCGTGCGCAGGCGCTCGTAGGCCGTCTCCGACAGCACCCGGTCGGCCGGGTGGAAGAGGTAGGCGTAGGCCCGCATGCCCGCCCGGCCGACCCGGCCCCGCAGCTGGTGGAGCTGGCCCAGCCCGAGCAGGTCGGCCCGGTCGACCACCAGGGTGTTGACCGTGGGCATGTCGATGCCCGACTCGACGATGGTCGTGCACACCAGGACGTCGTAGTCCCCCTGCCAGAAATCGAGGACGACCTGCTCGAGCGACCCCTCGTCCATCTGGCCGTGGGCCACGGCCACCCGCGCCTCGGGGGCCATCTTCCGGACCCGGTCGGCGGTCGCCTCGATGTCGTGGACGCGGTTGTGCACGTAGAACACCTGGCCCTCGCGCAGCAGTTCCCGGCGGATGGCCTCGGACGCGGCCGCCTCCTCGAACTCGCCCACGTGGGTGAGGATCGGGCGGCGGGCGGCCGGCGGGGTGTTCACCATCGACAGGTCGCGGATGCCGGTGAGCGCCATCTCGAGCGTGCGCGGGATCGGGCTGGCCGTCAGGGTGAGCACGTCCACCCCCTCGGCCATGGCCTTGATCGACTCCTTGTGGGAGACCCCGAACCGCTGCTCCTCGTCGACCACGAGCAGGCCGAGCTTGGCGAAGGCGACGTCCTGGCCCAGCAGGCGGTGCGTGCCGACGACCACGTCGATCGAGCCGTCGGCCAGTCCGGCCAGCACCTCGTTCGCCTGCGCGTTCGTGAGGAACCGGCTGAGGAGGGCCACCTTGACCGGGAAGGGCGCGTACCGGTCGGCGAAGGTCTGGGCGTGCTGGCTGGCCAGGAGGGTGGTCGGCACCAGGACGGCGGCCTGGTAGCCGTCCTGGACGGCCTTGAACACGGCGCGGATGGCGACCTCCGTCTTTCCGAAGCCGACGTCGCCGCAGACCAGCCGGTCCATGGGCTGGGGCCGCTCCATGTCGGCCGTCACGTCCTCGATGGCCGACAGCTGGTCCGCCGTCTCGACGAACGGGAACGAGGACGCCAGCTCGTCCTGCCACGGCGTGTCCGGTCCGAAGGCGTGGCCCGGCACCTCGAGGCGCCGGCGGTAGAGGGCGACCAGCTCCTCGGCGATCTCGTGCACGGCGGCACGGGCCTTCGACCGGGCCTTCTGCCACTCGGAGCCGCCGAGCCGGTTGACCGAGGGCGAGTCGCCGCCGGCGTACGGCGTGAGCAGCTCGATCTGGTCGGTCGGGAGGTACAGCTTGTCGCCGCCCCGGTACTCGAGCAGGAGGTAGTCGCGGGTGGCACCCCCCATCGTCCGGGTCACCATGCCGCCGTAGACGGCCACGCCGTGCTGGCGGTGGACGACGTAGCTGCCCGGGGCCAGGTCGTCGAAGAAGCCGTCGACCGGGCGGGCCCGCGTCCGGGCCTGCCGGTGGGGCCGCATGCGCCCGGTCACGTCGGACTCGGTCAGCACCGCCACCTTGCACCCGGGGAGCACGAAGCCACGGTCGACGGTGGCCGTCACGATCCGGGCCCCCGGAACCCCGAGGTCGTCGCCGGGGCCGGCCACGGGCACGAGCAGGCCCTCCTCGGCCAGCAGGCCCGACAGGCGGTCGGCGCCGCCGGCCGACGTCGCGCACAGCACCACGGCGTAGCCCGCCTCGGTCAGCGTGCGGACCTGGCCGGCCATCCGCGACCCGTCACCCAGGATGGGCTCCCAGCCCCGGCTCTCGATCTGGGGCAACCCGGGCCCCTCGGCCGTCGGGACCAGGGAGACGACGGCCGCCCCGGTGCCGGTCAGCAGTCGGTCGAAGGGGGCGTGCAGCCGGGGCGCGTCCCCTCCCGCGTCGAGCCCCCAGGTCGAGGCCAGGGCGTCGGCCAGGGCCGACTCCTCGTCGAGCAGGTCGGCCGCCCGGTCCCGGACCCGGCGGGGCTCCACCAGGACGACCTGGGCGTCGTCGCCGAGCAGGTCGGGGAGGAGTTCCTCGCCCTCGACCAGCCACGGCAGCCACGACTCCATGCCGTCGAACTGCTCCCCCTCCGCGATGCGGCCCCACTGGTGGCGGCCCCAGGGGGCGGCGGCCACCAGGCCGGCGGCCCGTTCGCGCAGGGGCCCGTCGGCGACCAGCTCCCGGCAGCCGTACAGCTCGACGGCGGCGAGGTCGCCGGTGGAGCGCTGGTCGGCGACGTCGAAGCGGGTGAGCCGGTCCACCTCGTCGCCCCACAGGTCGATGCGGACGGGCTCGTCCGCGGTCGACGGGAACACGTCCACGATGCCGCCCCGCACGGCCAGCTCGCCCCGGTGCTCGACCAGGGACTCGCGCCGGTAGCCGCGGGCCACCAGTTCGCCCACGAACTCGTCGACCACCATCCGGTCGCCCTTGGCTACCACCACGGGTCGGGCCGCCGTGCGCCACGGACCGAGGCGCTGCAGCACGGCCTTGACCGGCGCCACGACGATGTCGGGCACCGGCGCGCCGCTCCCGCCGCCCAGGGCCCACAGCAGGCGGAGGCGTCGCCCCATGGTGTGGACCTCGGGACTGACCCGCTCGAAGGGGAGGGTCTCCCAGCCCGGGAACAGCTCGACCACCGGTGGCCGGTCGCCCGGGGCGTCGCCGTCGGGCGGCCCCGCCGGGGCGAAGGCCTCGAGGTCATGGGCCAGCTGGGCGGCGGCCGTGCCGGTCGGCGTCACCACCAGGACGGGGCGCTTCGCTCCGAGCCGGACGAGCCCGGCCACCACGATGGCCTGGGCCGGGGTGGCGACGGCCAGGGTGGCGCCACGCGCGCCCACGACCGAGGTCATGGCGGGCTCGTTGCGGAGCAGTGCGGGGAGCGAGCGGAGACTCACCCGGTCAGGGTACCGGTGCCCGACGGGGGCCCCGGACGGGCGACGGGGCGCCGGGGCCCGTCACGCCTTCGGGCGCCGCGGCTCCCAGCGGAAGCGGCGGGCCGTCACGAACAGCGCACCGACGGCCCAGGCCAGCATGACCGCCAGGTCGCCGACCCGGAGCCCCGACCCCGGGCCGCCCTCGAAGGCCGACACCACGGCCCGGATCATGTGGAAGATCGGGAAGACGTCGGCGATGCGGGCCAGGACCGAGCCCTGGGCGAGGGGGTAGAAGACGCCCGAGATGAAGACCACCGGGAAGTAGAGCCCGTTGACGACGGCGGGGGCGGCGTCGGCGTTCGGCACGAGGACGGTGACGGCCAGGCCCAGCGAGCAGAACGTCACGATCCCCACCACCAGGGTGAGGACCGCCGCCCCCGGGTGGAAGGGGAAGTGGAGGTGGTAGAAGGCCATGCCGATGGCGACGACGATCACGGTCAGGATCGCCACCACGATGAGCACCGACCCGATGAGCCCGGCCAGGTAGGAGCCGATGGCGATGGGCGTGCCCCGCATCCGCTTGAGCACACCGGTCTCCCGCCGGGTGCAGATGGCCATGGCCAGGTTGGTGTAGCAGGCCGCGATCAGCCCGAAGGTGAGCATGGCCACCACCACGTACTGGTCGTAGCGCAGCGTGTAGCCCGGCACCTTGACGGGGCCGGCCGAGGTGCCCACCACGATCAGGAAGATGATGGGGAAGGCGAAGGTGAAGATCGCGGCCATCGGGTTCCGCCAGTAGGCCTTCTGCTCGTAGCCGACCTGGTGCAGGGCCACCCGGACGTCGTCCGCCCGGACGTCGCGCACCCGGACGCCGATCATGCGCCGTCCCCGCCGGTGAGGTCCAGGTAGACGTCCTCCAGCGACGGGCGGGCCACGGTCAGTCCGGCCAGGCCCTCCCCCCGGTCGAGGGCCCAGCGGGTCAGGTCGTGGAGGACGGCCGTCGGCTCGGGCACGGCGAACTCCACGAACCCGCCCCGCACGTCGGGCACGACCGTCCCGGGCAGCGGCACGTCGGCCACCGTCGTCCCGTCGGGCAGGGCGAAGCGCACGGTCGACACCCCGCGGTCCCGCCCGCCCAGCGTGTCGGGCGGACCCGACGCCACGATCCGGCCGGCGGCCAGCACGACGACGGTGTCGGCGAGGGCCTGGGCCTCGTCCATGTAGTGGGTGGTGAGCACCACCGTGCGGCCCTCGGCGCACAGGTCGCGCACGACGTCCCACGCCTCGCGCCGGGCCGAGGGGTCGAAGCCGGTGGTGGGCTCGTCCAGGAAGATCAGCTCGGGATTGCCGACGAGGGCGAGGCCGAGGTCGAGCCGCCGCTGCTGGCCGCCGGAGAGCACCTTGATGCGGGAGCGGGCCTTCTCCCCCAGGCCGACCAGCTCGACCACCTCGTCGACGGGCCGGGAGTCCTCGTAGAGGTGGGACCGCTGGGTCAGCGCCTCGGTGACGGTCAGGTACGGGTCGACGGCGCACTCCTGGAGCACGATGCCCACCCGGGCCCGCAGCGCCCGGTCGCGACGGGCGGGGTCGAAGCCGAGCACCGACACCTCGCCCGCGTCGCGCGCCCGGTAGCCCTCGAGGATCTCGACGGCCGTGGTCTTGCCGGCACCGTTGGGTCCGAGGAGCGCCAGGACCTCGCCCCGGCGCACCTCGAGGTCGATGCCACGCAGTGCGGCGAAGCTGCCGTAGGACTTGGCCAGCCCACGCACGGAGATCACGACGTCGCTGTCGGCCTCTGCGTCGACGGGCACGGCCACGAACCTACTCGGCGGCGTTGACCCGGTTCATGGCCGCCTCGACCCCGAGGGTGGCGAGGAGCTCGACCGCGTCGGCGGCCACCTCGGCCGCCACGGCGAGCGCCTCCCGCTCCTCCTTGCCGGGGCGCTTCAGCACGTAGTCGGCACCGGGCTGGCGGCCCGGTGGCTTGCCGATGCCGATCCGGACCCGCAGGTAGTCGCCGGTGTGGAGGTGGGCGTGGATCGACTTGAGCCCGTTGTTGCCGGCCGTACCGCCGCCGGCCTTGACCTTCACCCGGCCCGACGGCAGGTCGAGCTCGTCGTGGACGACCACGAGCCGGGACGTGGCCGCGGCCCCGTCGGCCGGTGGTTCGATGCCTGCCCGGCGCACCAGTGGTGCCACCGCCAGACCGGACTCGTTCATGTAGGTGAGCGGGACGGCGCACAGCACGGGGTGGTCGCCGATCCGGATCGTCCCGGCCCGGGCGCGCAGACCCTTCTCGGCCGACAGCGTCCCGTGGTGGCGCGCCGCCAGGACCTCGACGGCGTCGGCGCCGATGTTGTGACGGGTCCCCTCGTACTCGGCCCCGGGATTGCCGAGGCCGACGACCAGCAGGTCCACGGTCGCGCCCCGGCGGGGGCCTCCCGCCCCCTCGCGGCGGCGGAGCAGGGCCTAGCCCTCGTCGGCTTCGGTCGCGGCCGGGGCCGCCTCCTCGGCGGCTTCGACCTCCTCGGCGGCCGCGGCCTGGACCCGGGGCGGGTTGCCGCCCACCACGGTCGCCTCGAGGTCGGTCTCGAGCTCCACACCGGCCGGGATGGTGATGTCGGACACGTGCAGGGCGCCGCCGATGGTCAGCGACGAGATGTCGATGTCCACCGAGTTCGGGATGTCCGCCGGCTTGGCCTTGACGTGGAGGGTGAACAGCTGCTGGTCCACGATGCCGTCGCCGTGGGCGACCTCGACGGCCTCGCCCACCAGGTTGATGGGCACCTCGGCGCTGATCACCTCGTCGCGCCGGACGATGAGGAAGTCGACGTGGGTCACCGTGTTGCGGACCGGGTGGTGCTGGATGTCCCGGGCCAGGGTCAGGTGGTCGGTGCCGTCCACCTTCAGGGAGAGCAGCGTGTTGAGGCCGGCCTCCCCCGACATGGCGACCTGGAACTCGCGGGCGACGACGGCGACGGGGATCGGGTCGGTCCCGTGTCCGTAGACCACGCCGGGGATCTTTCCCTCGGCGCGCAGGCGGCGGGTGGAGCTCGATCCGATCTCGCGGCCGGTGTGGGCGGTGAGCGTGGTTTCGGGCATGCGGGGACTCCTCGGGAGGTGCAGAGACGAGCGCAGGGCGACGCCCCCCGGTCGTGCGCTGGGCACGGGCGGGTACGTCCGCTGCTGACGGCCCACCATGATAGACGCAAGCCCGAACCCCCGGCCACACGCCCTCGCGTGCGGAGCCCGTGAGCCCCGCTCGAGTGCTCCGCCGCGCGTCGTCCGGGCAACCCGTTCCCCTGCGCCCCGGGTCGGCCCCGGACAGGATCGGGGATCAGCCCACCGGCAGCAGCGTCACGTCGTAGTCGGGGAACCGCTGGTCGACCGTCACGAGGGTGAGCCCCTCGGCCCTGGCCTGGGCGATCAGCATGCGGTCGAACGGGTCGGCGTGGTGCGCGGGGAGGTGACCGGCCTCGAGCGCGTGCGCCGCCGTGATCGCCAGGGTCCCGAACCCGTTGTCCTGCAATGCCTCGAGCAGATCGTCCGGCGCATCGAGACGTCCGGCCGCCCGTTTGATCGCGATCTCCCAGGCCGTCGCCGCGGAGACGAATGCGGAGGTCCCGGGATCGGCGATGACGGCGCCGGCCCGCTCGGGAAGTGCAGGATCCGCCGCCAGCCACCACAGGAGGATGTGCGTATCGAGGAGGATCCTCACGGACGCTCCCCCCGGAATGCGCCGGAGACCTCGTCGGGGAGCACGTCGAAGTCGGCGTGGATGCGGACGCGACCGGCCCAGTAGCCGGGTCGGCGCTGCACCCGGGGTCGGGCCGGGACGATCCGTGCCACCACGTGCCCGGCGCGGGCGATCTCGATCTCGGCGGTCTCGCCGGATTCGACCGCGGCGACCAGGCGGGACAGGTGGGTCTTGGCGTCGTGCATGTTCACCTGCATGCCACCCATATTAGCTAGGTTAGTCAACCGGCGAAACGGCCGAGGATGGCGACGTCGACGACTCGCCCGGGCCGCGCGCCTGGCGAACGGTCAGGCCAGGTTCTCGCCGCCGAAGATCTCGGACACGGACGAGTCCTCGAACACGGCGTCGATGGCGCTGCTGATGAGCCGGGCCACCGACAGGACCTCGAGCTTGTCGAAGCGCCGGTCGGCCGGGATCGGCAGCGTGTTGGTGACGACCACCTTGGTGAGCGCGGAGTTCTTCAGCCGGTCGATGGCCGGGTCGGACAGCACGGCGTGGGTGGCCATGCACCACACCTCGGTCGCCCCCCGGTCGGCCAGCAGGTCGGCGGCCGCCACGATGGTGCCCGCCGTGTCGATCATGTCGTCGATCAGCACGCACTGGCGGCCCTCGACGTCACCGACCACGTGGAGCGCCTCGACCTGGTTGGCCACGCCCCGCAGGCGCCGCTTGTGCACGACGGCGAGGTCGGCCGTCAGGTGCTGGCTGAACCGCTCGGCCACCTTGACCCGGCCGGCGTCGGGGGCGACCACCACGAGGTCGTCGCTCAGGTGCTTGCGCAGGTACTCGACCATCACCGGCGCCGCCGTCAGGTGGTCGAAGGGGATGTCGAAGAAGCCCTGGATCTGCCCGGAGTGCAGGTCGACGCTGACCACCCGGTCGGCACCGGCCACCGACAGCATGTCGGCCACCAGTTTGGCGGTGATGGGCTCGCGTCCCGTCGCCTTGCGGTCCTGGCGCGAGTAGCCGTAGTAGGGGCACACCGCGGTGATCCGCTTGGCGGAGGCCCGCTTGGCGGCGTCGATCATGATCAGGTGCTCCATGAGCGAGTCGTTGACCGGACCGCAGTGGGTCTGGACGATGAACACGTCGGAGCCCCGGATGGAACTGTCGAACCGGCAGTGGATCTCGCCGTTGGCGAACTCGCGCAGGTTGGCCTCGCCCAGCTCGACCCCCAGCTGCGAGGCGATCTCCTGGGCCAGCTCCGGATGGGAGCGGCCCGACACCAGGTCGAGACGGCGACGCGGGGTGAATTCCATGGCCCGACGCTACCGCGGCGCGGCGCCGGGGTCAGATGGAGCCGGACCCACCACGCCGCCCGCCGGGACCTCGGTCCCCTCCTCCAGCACGGCGAACGGTCCGACGCGCGCGTCCGCCCCGATGACCGAGCGCCGGCAGACGCTCGACGCGACGACCGCCCCCTCCCCCACGGTCGTGTCGACCAACCGGGTGTCCGGACCGAGCTCGGCGTGCTCGCCCACCACGCACGCCCCCTGGAGGATGACACCGGGCAGGAGGACGACGTCGGTGGCGAGGGTCACGTCCACGTCGATGTAGGTCGTCACCGGGTCCCACATGGTGACCCCCCGGCGCATCCACCGCTCGTTGATCCGGTCGCGCAGCTCGGCCTCGGCCACGGCCAGCTGGGCCCGGTCGTTGACGCCGGCGACCTCCATCGTGTCCTCGACAACCACCGAGCCGACCCGGTGGCCGGCCGCGTAGAGGACCTCGACCACGTCGGTCAGGTAGTACTCGCCCTGGGCGTTCGCCGGGCTGAGGCGGCGCAGCGCCGGCGCCAGCACGCTCCGGCGGAAGCAGTACATCGAGGTGTTGACCTCGTGCACCTCCCGCTCCTCGTCGGTGGCGTCGCCGTCCTCCACCACGCGGGCGACGGTGTCGTCGCGGCCGCGCACGACCCGGCCGTAGCCGGTGGGGTCGTCGAGCACGGCGGTCAGCAGGGTGGCGGCGTCGTCGGCGGCACGGTGGGCCCGGACCAGGCGGGCGAGCGTGCCGGGCCGCAGCAGCGGGGTGTCGCCGGGCAGGACCACGACGTCGCCGTCGTCGCCGTCCTCCTCCTCGGGGAGCCCGGTGAGGGCGACCGACATGGCGTCGCCGGTCCCGCGCTGCTCGACCTGCTCCACGAATTCGATGGCCATGCCGGGCGGGGCGTGCTCGATCAGCGTCTTCGTCACCCACTCGGCGCGGTGCCCGACCACCACCACCACGCGGTCGACGGGCAGCTCGGCCAGGGCGTCGAGCACGTGCAGGATCATCGGCCGCCCGCACAGGCGGTGCAGCGGCTTGGGCCGGGCCGAGCGCATGCGCGTGCCGTGTCCGGCGGCGAGCACGACGGCGGACAGGGGCCGTCCACCCGTCGTGGCCCGTGCCGCCCGCGCCGCTGCCGGCCCCCCGTCGTCCGGGCTGCCCTGGGGATAGGTGCGGATCACCACGGCGCCGCCCCCGGGCATCGGCAGGACACGGCACGGCGGGGCTCGGCACGCGGCACGGGGGTCATGCGCCTATTCTTCCCACGTCGGCCCGGGCAATGCGACCCCGGCGCCCGAACCCGCCCCCACCAGGGACCCACCCGACATGCCCGTACTCCCCACCGCCATCGACCCGACCTCCGACACCTTCGCCGAGAACGAGCGCGCCCTGCGCGAGGGCCTCGACCTGGTCCGGGCCGAGCAGGAGGTGGCCCGGGCCGGCGGGGGCGAGCGCTACGTGGCCCGCCACCGGGAGCGGGGCAAGATGACCGCCCGCGAGCGGGTGGAGCTGCTCCTCGACCGGGACTCGCCGTTCCTCGAACTGTGCCCCTTCGCCGCCTGGGGCACCCAGTACACGGTGGGGGCCTCCTCGATCATGGGCATCGGGGTGGTCGAGGGGGTCGAGTGCCTCGTCAACGCGACCGACGCCACGGTGCGGGGCGGGGCCATGAACCCGTGGTCGTTCCGCAAGGGCGCCCGGGGTTCCGACATCGTCCAGGCCAACCGCCTCCCCTCGATCAGCCTCACCGAGTCGGGCGGCGCCGACCTGCCGGCCCAGGCCGAGCTCTTCATCCCCGGGGGCCGGGCGTTCCGCGACATCACCCGACACTCGGCCGCCGCCATCCCCACCGTGTCCCTGGTGTTCGGCAACGCCACCGCGGGAGGCGCCTACGTGCCGGGGATGAGCGACCACGTGGTGATGATCGAGCAGCGGTCCAAGGTGTTCCTGGGCGGGCCGCCGCTGGTCAAGATGGCCACCGGCGAGGAGTCGACGGACGAGGAGCTGGGCGGCGCCTCCATGCACGCGCGGGTCTCGGGACTCGCCGACTACCTGGCCGTCGACGAGACCGACGCCATCCGCCTGGGCCGCCAGATCGTCCGCCGCCTGCACTGGCGCAAGCAGGGGCCGGGGCCGTCCGAGCCGGCCGACGAGCCCGTGCACGATCCCGACGAGCTGCTCGGGATCGCCTCGGCCGACCCCAAGATGCCCTTCGACCCGCGCGAGGTCCTGGCCCGGGTGGTCGACGGGTCCCGGTTCGACGAGTTCAAGCCCCTCTACGGGTCCAGCCTGGTCACCGGGTGGGCGTCGATCCACGGGTACCCGATCGGGGTCCTGGCCAACCACCGCGGTGTCCTCTTCTCGGAGGAGGCGCACAAGGCCGCCCAGTTCATCCAGCTGGCCAACCAGGTAGACGTGCCCCTCCTCTTCCTCCAGAACACCACCGGGTACATGGTGGGCAAGGAGTACGAGCAGGGCGGGATCATCAAGCACGGGGCGATGATGATCAACGCCGTGTCCAACTCGTCGGTCCCCCACCTGACCGTCAACATCGGCGCCTCGTACGGTGCCGGCAACTACGGGATGTGCGGGCGGGCCTACGACCCCCGGTTCCTGTTCGCCTGGCCCAACGCCCGGTCGGCCGTCATGGGCCCGGCACAGCTGGCCGGGGTCCTCTCCATCGTGGGGCGCCAGTCGGCCGAGTCCAAGGGGGTCCCCTTCGACGAGGAGGCCGACGAGGCCATGCGCGCGCTCGTCGAGGCGCAGATCGAGTCGGAGTCGCTCCCCCTCTACCTCTCGTCCCGGCTGTACGACGACGGGATCATCGACCCCCGCGACACCCGGACCGTCCTGGGCCTGTGCCTGTCGGTCATCGACAACCAGCCGATCGCGGGCACCCGCGGCTACGGCGTGTTCCGGATGTGAGGCGGTCGTGAGCGCCGATGGCGTGCCGGTCCGGCCGGTCACCTCCCTCCTGGTCGCCAACCGCGGCGAGATCGCCCGGCGCATCCTGCGCACGGCCCGGTCGATGGGGATCACGACGGTCGCCGTCCACTCGGACGCGGACGCCGAGAGTCCGCACGTGGCCGAGGCCGACCTGGCCGTCCGGCTGCCCGGCGTCGCCCCGGGCGACACCTACCTCCGCCACGACCTCCTGCTGGAGGCCGCCGCCCGGTCCGGGGCCGACGCCGTCCACCCCGGCTACGGCTTCCTGTCCGAGTCGGGCGACTTCGCCCGGGCCGTGGTGGGTGCCGGCCTGACCTGGGTCGGCCCGCCCGCCGACGCCATCGACGCCATGGGCTCGAAGATCGGGGCCAAGGACAGGATGCGGGCCGCCGGCGTCCCGACGCTCCCGTCGGTCACCGTGGACGGCGACACCCCGCCCGACGGCGACGAGGTCGCCGCCCTGGGGTGGCCGCTGCTGGTCAAGGCCTCCGCCGGCGGCGGCGGTCGGGGCATGCGCATCGTCGGGTCGGCCGGCGAACTGGCCGACGCGCTGGCCGGGGCCCGGCGCGAGGCGCAGTCCGCGTTCGGGGACGGGACCGTCTTCCTCGAACGGTACGTCGTCGCCCCGAGGCACATCGAGGTCCAGGTCCTGGCCGACGCCCACGGGGACGTGGTGGCGCTGTTCGAGCGCGAGTGCAGCATCCAGCGCCGGCACCAGAAGATCATCGAGGAGGCCCCCTCCCCCGTCGTCGGGCCCGAGCTGCGGGCCCGTCTGTCCGAGGCGGCGGTGGCCGCGGCCCGGGCCGTCGGGTACGTCAACGCCGGCACCGTCGAGTTCGTGCTCGACACCGGGGGGGCCGGGGGCGCCGGCGGCGATCCCTACTTCCTCGAGATGAACACGCGGCTGCAGGTGGAGCACCCGGTGACCGAGGAGGTGACCGGGCTCGACCTGGTGCGCCTCCAGCTGCTCGTGGCCGGTGGCGCGCCGCTGCCGCCCGAGGTGCACGCCGCCGTGGCGCGCGGCCCGGTGGGGCACGCCGTCGAGGCCCGCCTGTACGCCGAGGACCCGGCGGCCGGCTGGCTCCCGTCGACCGGCGCGCTGGCCGAGTTCTGCGTGCCCGACGACCGGGCCGGCATCCGGGTCGATTCGGGCGTGGCGACCGGCGGGGTGGTCAGTCCCCACTACGACCCGATGCTGGCGAAGGTGATCGCCCACGCCCCGACGCGGTCCGAGGCCGTCGCCGCGCTGGCGGCCACGCTGGCCGGGTCCCGCATCCACGGCGTGACCACCAACCGCGACCTGCTGGTCCGGACGCTGCGGCACGGGGCCTTCGCCACCGGCGCCACCGACACCGGCTTCCTCGACCGCCACGGCCTCGACGCGCTGGCGCTTCCGCTGGCCGACGAGGGCGCCGTGGGGCGGCACGCGGTGGCCGCCGCGCTGGCCGGGCAGGCGGCGCGGCGGGCGGAGGCGACCGTGCTGGCCACCCTTCCGTCGGGTTGGCGGGCCAACGAGATCGACCGCCAGGAGGTCACCTTCGACCTCGGGCCCCGCACCCTGCGGGTCGCCTACCGGATGGGGCGCCGCGGCCGCGCCGTGGCCGAGGTCGCGCTCGACGGCGAGGTGCTGGACGTGACGGTCGGCGCCGTCGGACCCGACGCCGTCCGGCTGACCGCGGGCGGGGTCACCCGGCGCTACGCCGTGCAGCGGGTCGGGGCCGTGACGTACGTCGACGGGTCGGACGGATCGTCCCGGCTGGTCGAGGAGGACCGCCACCCGGTCGCCGCCGAGGAGCGGACCGCGGGGTCGGCCGTCGCCCCGATGCCGGGCAGTGTGGTCCGGGTCGCGGTGGCCGCGGGCGACCGCGTCGAGGCGGGCCAGGTCCTCGTCGTGCTCGAGGCGATGAAGATGGAGCACGCCGTCCATGCCGGGGCACCGGGTACCGTGTCGGAGGTGGACGTGACCGAGGGCGACCAGGTCGAGACGGGGCGGCTCCTCGTGGTCGTCGAGCCCGACGGCACCGACGCGGCCGACGGCGCCGGCGGAGCGGACCCGGCGCCGTGAGCGCGCCGCTGCGGGTCGCCAACTGTTCGGGCTTCTACGGCGACCGCCTGTCCGCCGCCCGGGAGATGGTCGAGGGCGGGCCCATCGACGTGCTGACCGGCGACTGGCTGGCCGAGCTCACCATGCTGATCCTGTGGAAGGGGATGCAGCGCGACCCGTCGCGGGGCTGGGCCCATACCTTCCTCACCCAGATGGAGGAGGTGCTCGGCACCTGCGTCGACCGGGGCATCAAGGTGGTCACCAACGCGGGCGGGCTGAACCCGTCGGCCCTGGCCGACCAGGTCCGGCTCCTGGCCGACCGGCTCGGGCTGGCGGTGGCGGTGGCCCACGTCGAGGGCGACGACCTGATGCCCCGCATCGGCGAGCTCGCCGCCGCCGGCCACCCGCTGTCCCACCTGGACACCGGCGCCGCCCTGGCCGACGCCGAGGGGACCGTGGTCTCGGCCAACGCCTACCTGGGCGCGTGGCCCATCGTGGAGGCGCTCTCGTCCGGCGCCGACGTGGTCATCTGCCCCCGGGTCACCGACGCGTCGCTGGTGGTCGGCCCCGCCGCCTGGCACCACGGATGGTCGGAGACCGACTGGGACGCCCTGGCCGGCGCCGTGGTGGCGGGCCACGTCATCGAGTGCGGCCCGCAGGCCACCGGCGGGAACTACGCCTTCTTTACCGAGGTCCCGGGACTGGAGCACCCCGGGTTCCCGATCGCCGAGGTGGCGGCCGACGGGTCGTCGGTCATCACCAAGCACCCCGGCACCGGCGGCGAGGTCTCGACCGGGACGGTCACCGCCCAGCTGCTCTACGAGATCGCCGGCCACCACTACCCCAACACCGACGTGGTCGCCCGGTTCGAGACGGTGGAGGTCACCGACGAGGGGGGTGACCGGGTGCGGCTGTCGGGCACCCGCGGCCTGCCCGCCCCGTGCGACGTCAAGGTCTGCCTCAACCTGCTGGGCGGGTGGCGCAACACGATGACGTTCGTGCTCACCGGCCTCGACATCGAGGCCAAGGCCGACCTGACGGTCCGATCGCTGGGTGCCGCCCTGGGCGGCACGGGACAGTTCGCCGAGTTCGACGCCCGCCTGATCCGCTCCGACAAGGAGGACGCCCCGACCAACGTCGAGGCGACCGCCCAGCTCCGGATCACGGTGAAGGACGGGGACGCCGAGCGGGTGGGACGGCGCTTTTCCGGCGCGGCCACCGAGCTGGCGCTCGCCGGCTACCCGGGCCTGCACCTGACCGCGCCACCGGGGGCCGCCACCGCCTACGGCGTGTACTGGCCGGCGCTGGTGCCGGCCGAGCTGGTCGTCCCCGCCGTCGTCCGGGCCGACGGCAACCGGGTCGAGGTGCCCCACCACCTGCACCGGGCCCGGCCGGGCCCGACCGTGGTCGATTCGGGCGAGGACGCGTCGCTCTCCCCCGGGGTGCCCGAGGCACCGGCCGCCGTACCGTCGCCCCACGGCGCCGCACCGGCGGCGGAGGCTACGGTGCGCCTGCCCCTCGGCACGCTGATCGGGGCCCGGTCGGGAGACAAGGGCGGCAACGCCAACGTCGGCCTGTGGGCCCGATCCGACGAGGCCTGGCCGTGGCTGGACGCGGAACTCACGCTGCACCGCTTCCGGACCCTGCTCCCCGAGGCGGCGGGCCTCGTCGTCGAACGCCACGCCTTCGCCAACCTGCGGGCCCTCAACTTCGTGGTCGTGGGCCTGCTGGGCGAGGGTGTGGCCTCCTCGACCCGGCCGGACCCCCAGGCCAAGGGGCTCGGCGAGTACCTGCGCAGCCGGGTGGTGGACATCCCCGTCCGTCTGGTCCCTCCCGCGTCGTAGTCTGGGCGCCGACCGCCCGGCGCCATCCGCCGCCGGGCACGACCGGCCGCACGAGCACCACCGACCCCGGCCCCGAGCCGGATCCGCGCCAGGAGGAACCATGGACTTCACCCCATCCGACGAGCTGCAGATGCTGCGCGAGGCGGTCGCCTCCATCGCCGCCAAATTCGGACACGGCTACTACGTCGACAAGGCCCACGCGGACGAGCGGACCGACGAGCTGTGGAGCGCCGTGGCCGAGCAGGGCTTCCTCGGCGTCAACGTCCCCGAGGAGTACGGCGGTGGCGGCGGCGGGATCACCGAGTTGGCCGCCGTGGCCGAGGAGCTGGCGGCGGCCGGCTGCCCGCTGCTCGTCATCGTCGTGTCGCCGGCCATCTGCGCCACCATCATCGCCAAGTTCGGCACCGAGGCGCAGAAGCAGCGGTGGCTGCCCCGCTTCGCCACCGGCGAGCTCAAGATGGCCTTCGCCATCACCGAGCCCGACGCCGGGTCGAACTCCCACAACCTCGGCCTCACCGCCACCAAGGACGGCGACCTCTACCGGTTGAACGGGCAGAAGTACTACATCTCCGGCGTCGACGAGTGCGAGGCCATCCTGGTGGTCACGAAGACGGGCGTGGATCCCGACACCGGGCGCGGGCGCCTGTCCCTGTTCGTGGTCGACGTCGACACCCCGGGGCTCGACAAGCAGGTGCTGCCGGTCGAGATCACCGCACCCGAGAAGCAGTTCACCCTCTTCTTCGACAACGTGCAGGTCGGCGCCGACCGGCTGATCGGCGAGGAGGGCGAGGGCCTGCGGCAGGTCTTCTTCGGCCTCAACCCCGAGCGCATCCTGTCGGCGGCCACGGCCAACGGCATCGGCCGCTACGCGCTGGCCCGGGCGGCGGAGTACGCCTCGACCCGCGAGGTGTGGGGCACGCCGATCGCCCGGCACCAGGGCATCTCCCACCCGCTGGCCAAGGCCAAGATCGAGGTCGAGCTGGCCCGCACCATGACCGACAAGGCCGCCTGGTACTGCGACCACGACGGCGACTCCCCGCTCGCCGGCGAGACCGCCAACATGGCCAAGTACGCCGCCGCCGAGGCGACGCTGGGCGCCCTCGACCAGTCCATCCAGACCCACGGGGGCAACGGCATGTCGACCGAGTACGGCATCGCCGACCTGTGGGGCATGGCCCGGCTGCTGCGGATCGCGCCGGTCAGCCGCGAGATGATCCTCAACTACGTGGCGCAGCACTCGCTCGGCATGCCCCGGTCGTACTGAGCTCGGCGACCCGGAGGTCGCCGCGGCGCCGTCGGGCCGACGGGGCGCCGCCAGCCGGTCCTCTCAAGTCTCCGCTCGGGCCCGTCGATAGGGCCGGTAGGTGGAATTACGCCTAGGAACGTCCGTTCCCCCGGCCGTACTCTGCCGAAAGAGCGACATGCCCACATCCGCAGACCCACACCGCAGTCCGGACGCGAGCCGGGTGGCCGGGCCGACCCCGGTCGGTGGGTCGTGGCGCGGCCGGGCGGGCCGCGACCGGACGGGCCGTCACCGGGTCGACCTTCACCGGGTCGGCCGGCGGCGGTCGGACGAGGCGGTGACCCTGGTCGAGGTCCTGGTGGCATCCATCATCCTGCTCGTGACGATGATCCCGATGGGGATGCTGCTGACCAGCGCATCGTCCGCCGCCGTCCAGACCCGCCAGCGCCAGGCGGCGCTGCAGCTCGCCGACTCCTGGATCGAGATCCTGTCCAACTCGCAGCCCCCGACGCACAACGACGGGTCGGTCATCACCAACACCCCCCGCAGCCCGGTGGCTCCGGCGGGCACGCAGACGCCGCCCTCGACCCTGGCCGGGACCACGTACACCGTCAGCGCGGCCTATGTGCAGAACTTCGTGGACGGCGTCGGTCAGTCGGACTTCTGCTCGGCGGGCCAGCCGCCCAGCCCGAGCCATCCCGGCGTCATCGGGCTCAAGGTCGTGGTGTCCTGGGGAGGGACCACGAAGCGCTCGATCTCCATCACCACCGACATCAACTACCCCAAGCCGGGACTGCAGACCGAAGGGTTCCTGGCCGTCAACCTGACGAACGACGGTGAGGCCGACGTCCACGGCAACGTGTCCACCGACCGCCTCCAGTCGATCCCGGTGACCATCACCCAGGTCTCGGGCAGCCCGGTCCTCGTCCCGAGTTCGTTCACCCTCTACGCGGACGGGAACGGCTGCATCTTCGCCCAGGTGCCCGTCGGCACGTACACGGTCGCCGCGCAACAGCCGACGTCGGGGACCCCGGTGACGTTCACCGGGTACTCCGGCACCCCCCCGTTCGTGAGCACGTCCGGCGCCACCTCGGAACTCGTCACGAACCAGACGGTGGACGTCACCGCCGAGACGACGGTCCAACTCGACGCGTTCGACGAGGGGATCATCGGCAAGACCTCCTACGGCGGCGCCTCCGCCATCGACGCCGGGGTCCAGTGCCCCGCCGTCACCATCCTCACCTGCGTCACCACCGGCAGCGGGCCGACCGGGGCCGTGGCCGCATGGGGCGGCGCGGGGGCCGGCTGGACGGCGGCGAGCCTCGCCTCCGGGACGCACCTCAACCAGGTCGCCTGCACCACCTCGGGTACCCCCACCTGCGTCGGTGTGGGCTACGGATCCGGCGGTGGCGTCATCGTCGCGGCACCGTCCACCTTCTCCGCTCCCACCTACGACACCGTCCCCGCCGGGGTCACCGACCTCACCCAGGTGGTCTGTCCGTCGGGCAGGGGCTGCTACGCACTCGGCACGACGGCCGCCGGCCCGGTCCTCCTGGCCGGCTTCGTCAACTACAGCGGGGGCGACGTGTGGAGCGTGGTCGCCCCGCCGTCCGTGACCTTCGCCTCGCTCGGCTCGATCGCCTGTCCGACCTCGTCCACCTGCGAGCTGTCCTACCTCGCCCCCGGGGCGATCCCAGGGGTGCTCCGCATCGACGGCGACCCGGACGGACTGGCCTCCAACCCCTCGTGGATGCCCACGTTCACCCAGGACATCCTGGCGCCGGACATCACCTCGGTCGGCACGATCGCCTGCCCCTCGGCCGGCATGTGCCTGGCGACCGGCACCGGCGACGTGGCCAGCCCGTCCGACCCCACCGTGGTGGAGGTGCCGATCGCCGGATCCGGGGCCAGCACCTGGGACAACGAGTCGACCTTCCCCACGGGTGCCTCGTCGGTGACCGGGATCTCGTGCACGCCGGTGACCTGCGTGGCCATCGGCAGCGCCACGGGTGCACCCGCGGTGTGGACGGACGGCCTCTCCTCGGACCCCGACAACTGGTCCCAGGCCAACAGCATCCCCACCTCGGTGACGGCGGTGACCTCGGTCGCCTGCGGTGCGCCGGCGGCGAGCGACGCCGCCGACTGCGTGATCGGCGCCATCACGCCGAGCCTGACGTCGTCCGGCCAGCTGCTCGTGGGCTCGCTCACCAACGGGGGCTGGGCGTGGAACTTCGCCAGCCTGCCGGCCGGCGTCATCGTCCAGTTCGTGGACTCGGTGGCCTGCGCCAACCCCGCGCTCGGGTCCGCCACCTGCGCCGCCGTCGCCGCCACCCCCGGCGGACCGGTCGTCCTCGCCTCCGCTTCGGGACCGTCGGGCGGCTGGGCGGACCGCACGCCGGCGTCGCTCCCGGGCGCCACGGTCGTCGGCATCCCCCTCGAGACCGCACCGTCCGGCACCACCAGCTGGACCACCCAGGTGACCGCCGGGCACCCGACGAACGCCACCCTCCTCCCCAACGTGCTCTACCCCCAGGCCGGTGGCTACGGGCTCGTCGCCGGCGACTGCCCGTCCGAAGCGACCAGCACCTCGACCACCTCGCTGGCCGCGCTGCCCGGCGGCACCGCCACCGCCACCGTGCCCCTCGGGCTCCTCCCGATCCAGCTGGTGGACTCGACCGGTGCACCGGTGCCCGGCGCCACCATCACCCTGACCACGCAGTCCTGTCCCTCCGGCAACGACGCCTACAACCTGCCGGTGACCGACGCCACGGGTACGACCCTGACCTCGGTTCCCTACGGCACCTACACCTACACCGTCACCGTGGGCGGCTCGGCGACGGCGCACACCTCGGTGACCATCACGGTAGGGGCCAGCAGCGTCCAGGTCGCCGACGGCGCGTCGACCGTCACGACCTCACTCCCGGGCGTCTCGCAGGTCCAGGCATGAGGACGGCCCTCCGCGAGCGCCACGCCGACGACACCGGCATGACGTTGATGGAACTCCTGGTGACGTCCACGATCCTGGTGGCGCTCCTCGGCATGGTCTTCGTCTCGATGAACCTGATCAACTCGGTGAGCACCAGCGTCACCTCCCAGTTCCAGGAGTTCGACCAGGCGCTCCCCGCCATGGCGCCCTTCCACAGCCTGCTCGCCGCCGAGGTGGAGCCGGGGCCGACGGCCGGCGACGGGACCCCCTCCCCCGGCTTCCAGTCGATCGGCAACTTCTCCATGACCTTCTACGCCGACATCGGCACCGCCTACGGCAACACCACCTCGTGCCCCACCGGGCAGACCTGCACGACCGGGGGCACCACCGCCGGGCCGGCCAAGATCGTCGCCCAGGAGCTCGACGGCAGCGGGCACGCGGCCACGGCGTGCAACCCGGCCAGTCCCTGCAGCCTCCAGCTGAGGATGTACCTCCCGGTAACCGGCGTGTCGGCCCCCGGCGTGTCGACCTGCCCCGGCGTCGGAACCGGACCCGCCTGCCAGTGGTCCACCGACTACCGGCTCCTGGCCAACGTCCTCGACGTGGTCAACGACCCGTCGGCGGTCGACGGGTCCGGGGCGCCGACCGACCCGCTCTTCAGCTACACGATCTTCGACCCGTTCCTCAACCAGGCGATCACGCTGACCAGCGGCCAGGTCCAGAACCAGATGCTGACCGGCCTCACCGCACGGGGCTACTCGTACGACACGCAGTCGCTGTCCCAGTGCGACGCGCCGAACACGGCCGCCCCGACGGTTTACCCGGTGGCGATCTCGTGCCCGACCGACGCCGTCCAGAGCGTCAGCATCCACCTCCGGGTGGCGAAGCCCGGCGCCAACGCGAACACCGTGGTCGAGAACAGCCTCGTCGTCTACCGCTACGCCCCGAGCCCGGGCGCGGCGAGTGCTCCCTACCAGTACTCGGCGGTCGTGGGATGACCCGGTCGCCGACGGGCCGCTCCGGAGGGATCCGGTTGACGGGCAGGCCGGACTCCCCGCGACGCGGCCCGTGGCGCTCGGACCTCGGCCAGACGGCCATCGTCGCCGTGCTCGCCGTCACCCTGATCATCGCCATCATCGGGGCGACGCTGGTGGCCGCCGTGGTGCAGTCCGCGCCGCTCCAGCAGACCGTCGCCGTCGCCGTGTACGCCCACCGCGCCCTCCAGGCCGGAGAGAACGCGTACCTCACCGCCGTCAACGCCAATCCGAGCCTGGCCCAGTGCAACGTCAACACCAACGGCGCCGGCACCTGCAGCGGGATCAACTACGGACAGTGGAACCTCGTGAGCGGCTCGGACTCGAACGACAGCTACGCCGAGTACTACGCGTTCGGCAACCCGCAGCCGACCTTCGACCCGACCACGCACGCCCTCACCAATCTGGCCATCCAGGTGGTCGGCGCGGCCCACAGCCCGTCGGCGACGAATCACTACTTCTTCAACTCCGAGACCATGAACCTGGCCGCCACGAACGGCTTCCTCACCAACGTGTGGTGGTCGAACTTCGAGTCCTACAACCCGAACGGCAACTACTCGAACTGCAACTACAACTGGAAGCTGAACTACAACATCGACGGTGGTGGCTCCGGCTGCTCGCCGGTCTACTTCGGACCGGGCGACTACCTGTTCGGGCCCGTCTTCACCAACGACTCGATCTTCGTCTCCGGGAACGGCTCCGCGAGCGGCTCGCCGTCGTTCGGCAATCCGACCCCGTCGCCCATGGTCCCCTCGGACGTCCACACCGCCGACCCCAACTGCCAATTCGTGACCGACAGCTACGGCATGTCCGGCATCCGCGGGGGCAGCACGGCCGCCCAGACGTGTGCCCCCGCCAGCGGTGCCGTGTACCTCTACGCCAACTCCTCCAACACGACGGGATCGCTGCCGGTCAGCACCTACAACCATGCCGTCGAGCCGCCACCGCAGAGCAACGCGCAGCTCGGGACCATCGCCAGTGAGAACGGGTGTCTCTACGAAGGCCCCACCCAGATCACCCTGACGACGGACGCGTCCGGAAAGGGCGAGATGACGGTGGTCAGCCCGGACACGCCCGTGAGCCCGGCGACGGTCAACGGCCAGTCCATCACCCGTTCGGACGACAACGTGGCCGCCAACAACAACGACTGCCCGAACGACGGCACGGCCTACCTCCCCGCGAACGGGGTCGTCTACGTCCAGAACGCCACGGCGGCGGACACGGTCGCCGGCGCCAACCCGTTCGACGACCTGGTGAACAACTCGGTCACCAACCTCACCTCGAATCCCGCCAGCCCGGTGGCGGGCAGCCCGGTGACACTGACGGCCACCGTCACGTCGGCCTCGAGCAAGATCGCCACCAACGCCACGGTCACCTTCAGCCAGACCACGGACCAGCAGACCTGGGTGTGCAACTGGAGAGGGCGGAACTGCCGGTGGGTGACCCAGTCGTCCACCGACCCGATCCCGGGGTGCACGGGCCTGTCCGGCTGGTCCGCACCCGTCAAGGTCGGTTCGTACTGGCAGGCCACGGTCACCTGCTCGACCACCGAGTCCTCCAACGGCACCGGTGCGTTCTCGGCCACCTACAGCGGCGGCGACGTCACGTCGTCGTCCCAGGGCAACCTGGGTCAGACCAACACCCTCCTTCCGTCGGTCTCGTACGGGGCGAAGTCCCAGACCAACGACGGCAACTGCTCCAACTGCTACTTCGGCGAGAAGGGCACCCCGGACGCCGAGGGCGACGCGTTCGTCAACGGGAACCTGTCGGGCGTGCTCACCATCGGTACCGCCAACAACGTCATCGTCGACGGCGACATCACCTACGCCGACTGCTCGGGACGCTGGACCACCGGCCAGAGCGGTGCCACCGACTTCTGCCCGTACAACATCGGGGGCACCAACGACTCGCTGGGACTCATCGCCAACAACTACGTCGAGGTCAACCACCCGATCTCCAAGTCGACCGGGGCGGTGCTCCCCTCGTGCGCCGGCACCCCCGGGGCGCTGTGCGACCCGTCGACCGCCTCGGGCGGTGTCACCATCGACGCCGCCATCCTGGCGCTCACCCAGTCGTTCGTGGTGAACAACTACCAATACGGCTCCAACGAGGGCAAGCTCAACGTCTACGGATCGATCCAGCAGAACGCGCGCGGACCGGTGGGCACCTTCGACCCCTACACCTTCACGGCGGCGTCCGGATACACGAAGCACTACACGTGGAACCCGCTCCTCGACTACATCTCGCCGCCCAGCTACCTGGTGCCGTCCACCGCCCCCTGGACGCTCACCTCGGTCAACGGCAACGGCGGCCAGCACGGGACCAGCGTGTGCCCGGTCCTGACCGGCGTCTACGACGGGACCCCGTCGCCGGCACCGATGACCCAGTACTGCTCGCAGGCCACCGGCGGGCTCCCCGGCTACCCGGCCATCACCGCCCCGTCGCCGCCGACCGACGTCCACGCGACGGCGAACGCCGGCGGTCTCGCCACGGTCAGCTGGACCGACCCGTCGGACAACGGCGGCCCTATCCGCCACTACGACGTGCACCCCAGCCCGGCCTGCTCCACCTGCTCCGGTATGGACGTCGCCGGACCCACGGCGACCTCGGCATCGCTCAGCGGGCTCGTTCCCGGGGTCAGCTACGTCTTCACCGTCACCGCCACCAACGACTACGGCACGAGTGACCCGTCCGCGCCGTCCTCGTCGGTCGCCACGCCCAACGCCCCCTATGCGCCCACCCTGGTGACCGCCGTCGGCAACATCAACGACTCCGTCGCCGTGAGCTGGACCGACCCGGCGTCGCCGAGCGGCCCGATCACCGGCTACACGGTGACGCCCTCGCCGGCGTGCCCGGCCTGCACCGGCTTGACCCAGTCCGGCGCGACGGCGACGTCGACCACGATCAACGGCCTCACCCCCGGGGGTACCTACACCTTCACCGTCACCGCCTCCAACGCCAACGGGACGGGCCCGGCCTCGGCCCCGTCCAATGCGGTCGTGGTCCCGACCAAGCCCGGTGCGCCGGTGAACGTGACGGCCACGTCCTATGCCAGCGGCCAGTCCGTCGTCTCCTGGTCGGCGCCGCCGTTCACCGGCGGGCTCTCCATCTCCGGCTACACGGTGACGTCGTCGCCCGGGGGCAGGACCTGCACCACCAACGGGATCACCTCGTGCACCGTGACCGGGCTCGCCAACGGCACGGCGTACACGTTCACCGTCACCGCCACCAACGCACTGGGGACCGGACCGGCCTCGGCGCCGTCGCCGTCCGTCACTCCCTCGACCTTCCCCGGTGCCCCCACCATCGGGACGGCCACGGCCGGGAACGGTTCGGCCAGCGTGACCTTCACCGCCCCCGCCTCCAACGGCGGCGCACCGATCACGGGGTACACGGTGACCTCGTCGCCGGGTGGCATCACCGCCACCTGCGCATCCTCGCCGTGCACGGTGACCGGACTGACCAACGGCACCACGTACACGTTCACGGTGACCGCCACCAACGGGACCGGGGCCGGTCCGGCGTCCGCCTCGTCGAACTCGGTCACGCCGTCGGGCCCCCCCGGCCCGCCGAGGAGCGTGGCGGCCACGTCGTACGCCAACGCGCAGTCCGTGGTCACGTGGACGGCGCCCGCCAACAACGGGGGCTCGGCGATCACCAAGTACACCGTCACCTCGAGCGGCGGCCAGACGTGCACGACGCCCAACGGCACCACCACCTCCTGCACTGTGACCGGGCTCACCAACGGGACCACCTACACCTTCACCGTCACCGCCACCAACGGCCTCGGCACCGGCACGCCGTCGTCACCGGCGTCGGCGACCCCGGCCACGGCGCCCGGCGCGCCGACGGGAGCCACCGCGGTGCGCGGCTACACCCAGGCCACGGTGTCGTGGACGGCCCCGGTGGCGACCGGCGGCCTGCCCGTCACCTCGTACACCGTGACCTCGTCGCCTGGCGGCAGGACGTGCACGACGGCTTCCACCAGCTGCACCGTCACCGGGCTCACCAACGGCACCGCCTACACCTTCACGGTCACGGCGACCAACGCCGCCGGCACCGGTCTGGCGTCCGCGCCCTCGAACTCGGTGACCCCGTCCAACACCGTCCCCGGCGCGCCGACCGGCGTGGCCGCCACCTCGTTCGCCAACACGCAGTCGGTGGTCACCTGGACCGCGGCCGCCGCGAACGGCTCGGCCATCTCCAAGTACACCGTCACCTCGAGCGGCGGCCAGACGTGCACGACCACGGGTGCCACCAGCTGCACCGTCACCGGTCTCACCAACGGCACCGCCTACACCTTCACGGTGACCGCCACCAACGGGCTCGGCACCGGCCCGGCCTCCAGCCCGTCGGCTCCGGCGACCCCCTCCACCATCCCGGGCGCGCCCACCGGCGTGGCGGCCACCTCGCTCGGCAACGCCCAGTCGGTCGTGTCCTGGACCGCTCCGGCCTCGAACGGCGGCGCCCCCATCACCTCCTACACGGTGACCTCGACCCCCGGTACCAAGACCTGCACGACCAGCTCCACCAGCTGCACCGTCACCGGCCTGA
>DATLRE010000143.1:0-4404 GCA_035534835.1 Acidimicrobiales bacterium | reverse complement strand
AGCCGCTGGATCTCGGACGTGCCCTCGAAGATGGTGAAGATCTTCGAGTCACGGTGCCACCGCTCGACCGGGTACTCGCGGACGTAGCCGTAGCCGCCGAGGATCTGGATGGCCTCCTCGGTCACGTACACCGCCGTCTCGCCTGCGTAGAGCTTGGACATCGAACCCTCGCCCGACGTGAACTCCTTGCCGTTGGCGCCCATCCAGGAGGCCCGCCACACGAGCATCCGTGAGGCGTCGATCCTGGTCTTCATGTCGGCCAGCTTGAAGGCGATCGACTGGTTTTCGATGATGGCACGACCGAACGCCTTACGCTCCTTGGCGTAGTCGAGCGAGTACTCGTAGGCGGCGCGGGCGATGCCGAGCGCCTGCGCGCCGACCGCCGGGCGGGATCCCTCGAAGGTCTTCATCGCCGCCTGGCCACCACTCCGCTTGCCCTCGCGGGCCCGGGCCAGCCGCTCGTCGAGCTTCTCCTTGCCGCCGAGCAGGCAGTGGCCGGGGACCCGGCAGTCGTCGAGGACGACCTCGGCGGTGTGGGAGGCGCGGATGCCCATCTTCTGGAACTTCTGGCCCTGGGAGATGCCGGGCGTGTTCGGGGGGACGATGAAGCTGGCCTGGCCACGCGAGCCGAGCTCGGGATCGACCGAGGCCACGACCACGTGGATGTCGGCGATGCCGCCGTTCGTGATCCACGTCTTGGTCCCGTTGATGACCCACTCGTCCTTGGCCTCGTCGTAGACGGCCCGGGTGCGCAGCGACGACACGTCGGACCCGGCGTCGGGCTCGGAGACGGCGAACGCGGCGAGCTGGATCTTCTCCGGGGTGCCGAAGCACTGGGGTCCCCACTCCATGAGCTGCTCGGGCGTGCCGTTGCCGGCGATACCCGCCAGGCCGAGGGTCGATCCCAGGATGGCGAGGCCGATCCCGGCGTCACCCCACGCGAGTTCCTCGGCGGCGATGGGCATGAGCAGGCCGCTCTTGTCCAGGAAGGCGTTGGCGATGAACTCGAAGGAGTACAGGCCGATGTTGGCGGCCTCCTGGATGATGGGCCACGGCGTCTCCTCCCGCTCGTCCCACTCATGGGCGGCCGGCCGGATGACGTTCTCCGAGAAGTCGTGGACCCACTTCTGGAGTTGCAGCTGATCCTCGTCGAGGTCCAGGGAGAATTCAGACATCGTGCACTGCTCCGTTCCGGCCCGAAGGCCCCTCAGCACTGCCGCGACCGGTGTCGACGCTGTGGCCGCACGCACGCCGAGGTCCGGCGGGTCCTTTCGTAGTTACTCAATAGTAACCGTGGAGGGGCGCAACGGGCAACCACCCCGCCCGGGGACGGGGTCGGACAGCCGCGACCGGCCGCCGGAGGCCCGAGGCGCGGGCCTGCCGACGAGGGTGGGGTGAGGGGCGACCCGGTACGACCGGGTCGGGACGCGGGTTCCTAGGCCGGGACGGGACGCACGTCGACGGCCTGCAGACCCTTCGGGCCCTCCTGCAGGTCGAATTCGACGGCCTGGCCCTCCTCGAGCGAACGGAAGCCGCTCATCTGGATGGCGGTGTGGTGCACGAACACGTCGGCGCCGCCGTCCGGCTGGGAGATGAAGCCGAAGCCCTTCTCCGCGTTGAACCACTTGACAGTTCCGGAAGCCACGGTGGCGTCCCCTTTCCTTCACCTGCATGGTGCCCACGGAGGCACCGCCGGCATCCGGGGACCGGCCGCCGTGGTGGACGGGCCGGTGCCCGCCACCGGCGGGGGCGCTCCGACTGCAGAAAAACTAGCAGTCGTCCGCGCCGGTTCCGCGGGTCGAACGGCCCCATCGGCGCCTGTTCACGCGGTGTTCACGACCGGACCCGGACACGTCCCGACCCTGCCGCTCCGGGTGCTCCCGCCGTCGCCCCGGGGCCGGTGCCCGACCCTACCTACCGTCGTCGGATCCGGGTCCCCCCGGCGCTGTCCTCGACGACCCACCCGGCGGCCTCGAGCTCGTCACGCAGCGCGTCGGCCCGGGGCCAGTCGCGCGCCGCCCGGGCCTCGTCCCGGGCCCGCACCAGTCCCGCCGTCGGCTCGTCCACCTCGTCCTCGGAACCGCCACGCAGCCGGAGCCCGAGCACGGCGGCCAGCAGCGCGGCGGTGCCGGCGGCCCGGTCGGCGGACCCGGCGTCACCGGCGTCGGCAGCGGCGTTGGCCCGTCGGGCCAGATCGAACACGATGGCCAGGGCGGCCGGCGTGTCGAGATCATCGTCCATGGCCGTCGTGAACGCGGCGACGGCGTCGGCGTCGCCCGGGGCGGCCCCCGGGCCGGTGGGCGGCCCGTCCGCCAGCAGGTCCGGGAGGGAGAACCGGCGGGCCAGTTCGTCGAGACGGGCCAGCCCGGCCTCGGCCTGGGCGATCGTCTCGGGGGTCACCTCGATGGGCGACCGGTAGTGGGAACGGAGCACGAGGAGCCGGTAGGCGCGGGCGTCGCTCCGCTCCAGCAGGTCGGCCAGGGAGGTGAAGTTGCCGAGCGACTTGGACATCTTCTCCCCGCCGACCGTCACCCAGCCGTTGTGCATCCAGTGCCGGGCGAACTCCTTGCCGTCGGCGACGGCCTGGGCGCGCTCGTTCTCGTGGTGGGGGAAGATCAGGTCCTGGCCCCCGCCGTGGAGCTCGAACCCCTCCCCCAGCAGATCGAGCGACATCACCACGCACTCGGTGTGCCAACCGGGCCGGCCCGCACCCCACGGCGCGTCCCAGCTCGGCTCGCCCGGTTTGGCCCGCTTCCACAGCACGAAGTCGAGCGGCGACCGCTTCTCCTCGTCCGCCTCGATCCGGGCACCGGCCCGCAGGGACTCGAGGGGCTGGCGGGCGAGCAGCCCGTAGCCGGGGACGTCGAGGACGGACAGGTAGACGCCGGTGGCCGTCTCGTAGGCGGCCCCCCGTTCGACCAGGTCGGCGATCAGGTCGATCATCCGGTCCACGTAGGCGGTCGCGTGCGGGGTCGCGTCCGGGCGCAGCACGCCGAGGGCGTCCATGATCTCCCACCACCGGGCCTCGTTGGCCGCCGTGAACTCGGCGATGGGCACGCCCTGGGCCGCGGCCCGGTCGATGATCTTGTCCTCGATGTCGGTGATGTTGGACACGTAGGTCACCGCCAGCCCGCTGAACAGGAGGTAGCGGCGGAGCACGTCGAAGACCAGGGAGAACCGGCCGTGCCCCAGATGGGGGACGCCGTCCACCGTCGGGCCGCACACGTAGAGGGAGACCCGTCCCGGCTCGCGCAGGCGGAGTGGGGCCACCTCGCCGGTGGCCGTGTCGTGGAGCTGGAGCACGCAGGGTACGGTAACCCGATCATGCCGGAGCAGACGAACGGACCCACCGCCCATGCGCCCGCGGGCCGCGGCATCCCCGACAAGCCCGGCCTCGAGGGTCTCGAGGCGAACTGGGCCGCCCGCTGGGAAGCCGAGGGCGTCTACGCGTTCGACCGCACCGCCACCCGGGATCTGGTCTTCTCCATCGACACGCCGCCGCCCACGGTGTCGGGCTCGCTGCACATCGGCCACGTGTTCTCGTACACCCACACCGACGCGGTCGCCCGCTTCCAGCGGATGCGCGGCAAGCAGGTCTTCTATCCGATGGGTTGGGACGACAACGGACTGCCCACCGAACGCCGGGTGCAGAACTACTTCGGGGTCCGGTGCGACCCGGGGCTCCCGTACGATCCGGACTACATCCCGCCTGCGGACCCGCCGAAGGACCCGGTGGCCATCTCGCGGCCGAACTTCGTGGCGCTCTGCCATCAGCTGACCCTCGAGGACGAGCAGGTCTTCGAGCACCTGTGGCGCACCCTCGGCCTTTCCGTCGACTGGTCCCACACCTACGCGACGATCGGCGAGCGGGCCCAGCGGGTCTCCCAGCGGGGCTTCCTCCGGCTCGCCCGTCGGGGCCAGGTCGTGCAGCGCACGGCTCCCACCCTGTGGGACGTCGACTTCCGCACCGCCGTCAGCCAGGCCGAGCTCGAGGACCGGGAGCGCCCCGGCGCGTACCACCGCCTGCGCTTCCCCCGCGTCGACGCCGAGGGCGGCGTGGAGATCGAGACGACCCGGCCGGAGCTGCTGCCGGCCTGCGTGGCCCTCGTCGCCCACCCCGACGACTCGCGATACGCCGCGCTGTTCGGCCGCGATGTGGTGACCCCGATCTTCGGGGTGCGGGTGCCGGTCACGCCGCACCCGTTGGCCGATCCGGAAAAGGGGTCGGGCATCGCCATGGTGTGCACCTTCGGCGACACCACCGACGTGGTGTGGTGGCGCGAGCTCAGGCTGCGCACCCGCACCATCGTCGGGCGCGACGGCCGGCTCGAGCCGGTCGCATGGGGTGAAGGCGACTGGGAAAGCGAGGACGTGGCGCTGGCCCGCCGGCGCTACGGAGAGCTG
>DATLRE010000142.1:0-7923 GCA_035534835.1 Acidimicrobiales bacterium | reverse complement strand
CACGACGATCCGATGAGAGCACTCTCACCTGCAGTTCATCGTGGCGTTAGGTTCGGCGACGAGGGTGCAGGGGAAGGGAGAACGTGAGCTGAACCCACGAAGCCCACGGACCGCACATGTCGACTGCATTCCTCATCACCGTCCCACTCATGCTCCTGGCGATCCTGATCGCGGTGGCACCCGTGCTGCTGGTCAGCATCAGCGAGCACCGGCTGGCGCGGGGGCGGCGCCCACGGCCCGGACCTACGGCACCGCACCGCGACGCCGACGGTGTCCTGCCCGTCGGAGCCTCCACGGCCGAGCGCCAGGCCGCCATCGTCGCACTGGAGGAGGCCGCGATCGCCGTCAACCGCCTCAAGGCCCGCGGCACCGTCGTGGGCGCCGGCCAGGTGAACGTCCGGCTCGACGAAGCCAGCAGCGACCTGCACCGTGCCCTGGTGTCCCTCGGTGGTGGAGTTCGCTAGCCCGGGCGGAGGGAACGGGGCGCGGTTCAGTACTTCCGCTGCCGCTCCCAGGTGCACGCGTCGAGGGCCATGAGCGCCCCGTGGATCGACCGGGTCGCGTCCTCCAGGTGGGGGAAGTCCGCTCCGAGGTTCGGCGATCGCTCGCCGAGTGCGAGTCGCTCCAGGCAGGCCCGGGCACTTTTCAGGTGGTCCATCGCCTCCATGGCTGTCGGGTGCATCGTGCAGGGGCACTCGATGTCCGGGCGATGGCTCAGGGTGGATTGCATACGGCAATTCAAGCCGGACGACGTGAAGCGACCGCTGCGGTCGTGTTGCAACTCGATGGAGATCGGCCGGGGACCGCGGATTCACCCCGATCCGTCGTGGGGTGCCGATTCGCGCCAGTGCCGGAGCCCCTCGGTCGTTGCGAACCCGGCGACCACGAGTGCGGCCAGGGCGTCGGTCCACCACCACTGGAAGGCGGCGTTCAGCACCAGCGCGAGGAGGATGCTCGAGCTGAGGCATCCGTCGAGGAACGTCATCGACGCCTCGGCGAGCAGCGTCTCGCTGTCCATCCGTCGCGCCGTACTGCGCTTCAGGACGGACAGGCCGAACATCGCCACGGCGGTGACCGCGAGGTAGGCGATCCCGAGCGGAGCGTGTTCCGGGCGGCTGCCCACGACGAGGCTCCGCACGCTGGCGACGCAGAGGAAGGCAGCGAGGACCCAGAAGGCGACGGAGATCAGCCGGAGGGAGCGGTGCACCCTCCGGTCCCCGGGATCGAGGCGGCGGTCGGCCAGGTTCCGGATCACCACGGACGAGGCGAAGATCTCGACGACCGAGTCCAGGCCGAACGCCACCAGGGCGAGCGAGCGGGCCTGGATCCCGAGGGTGATGGTGACGACGACCTCCATGAGGTTCCAGGCGTTCGTCGCCCACTCGAGACGGATGCCCCGTCGGCGGAGGCGCTCGGCGTCGGCGGGATCCGTCACGGGGCCATTAGGCCACGTCCGACCGGACTGCGCACGCCTCCCGGCGCGACAGGAGCCACCGGTGCGGCGTCCCGGGTGCGAGGATGGTCCCGACATCGAGGAGACGACGGGAGACGGCGTGGATCCAACGATCGCCCTGGAGGGAGTCACCAAGCACTACCGGACCGGTGCCGGCGTCGACGACGTGACGCTGTCCATCGGACCGGGGGAGGTGTTCGGCTTCCTCGGACCCAACGGGGCGGGCAAGACCACGGTCATCCGCATGCTCCTCGACTTCATCCGACCGGACTCCGGACGGATCCGGATCTTCGGGATGGATGCGAGGGCCGACAGCGTCCGGATCCACCGCCGCATCGGGTACGTCCCGGGCGAGCTCGCCCTGTACGACCGGTTCACGGCCCGGGAGATGCTGACCCACTTCGGGTACCTGCGCGGCCGGCGGGACTGGTCCTCGATCGCCGTCCAGGCGGAACGACTGGAGCTCGAGCTGGACCGACCCATGCGCAAGCTGTCGAAGGGGAACCGGCAGAAGGTCGCGCTCGTGTCCGCATTCGCGGGGGATCCGGAGCTGTTGCTCCTGGACGAGCCGACGTCCGGCCTGGACCCGATCGTCCAGCAGCAGGTGCATGCGGAGGTCCGGCGCGCCGCCGACGAGGGCCGTACCGTCTTCCTCTCGTCCCACGTCCTGGCCGAGGTCGGTCAGGTGGCGGATCGGGTGGGGCTCATCCGGAGCGGGCGCCTGATCGCCGTCGAGCGGGTGTCGGAGCTCCGCCGGCGAGCGATGCATCTCGTCGACGCCATCTTCGCCTCACCCGTGGCCGAGGAACGGTTCGCCACGCTGCCCGGCGTGAGCGCGTGCGAGGTGGTCGATCACCGGCTCCACCTGGACGTCTCGGGCTCCCTCCGGCCGACCGTGCAGGCGCTGGCCGACGTGGACCTCGTCGACCTCTCGATCCGGGAGCCGACGCTCGAGGAGCTCTTCCTCTCGTTCTACGAGCAGTCCCATGACTAGGCGGCGGCGTCCCGCCACGATGCACTCGATCTACGAGCGCTCGATGCGCGAGGAGCGGCGGTCGATCGTGGGATGGCTGACCGGACTGGTCGGATTCTCCGTCGTGATGCTCGCGATGTACCCCACGGTCAGCGGCAACAAGGCGTTCTCCAAGCTCCTCGACGCGTATCCGGACGCGCTGAAGAAGCTGTTCAGCCTCTCCGACTACACGACGGGCGCCGGGTACCTGCGATCCGAGGTCTTCTCGTTCATGGCGCCGCTGCTCCTGGCCATCTTCGCGATCCTCTGGGGGTCGGACCTGGTCGCCGGGGAGGAGGAGCGGCGGACGATCGACCTCCTCCTGGCGAACCCCGTGTCCCGCCGTCGCGTGGTGACGGAGAAGTGGCTCGCACTGACGACCGGCGTCACCCTCCTGTCGGCCGGGCTCGAGCTCGCACTCGGTCTCCTCGGGCCCGCCTTCCGTCTCCACGTCGGCTGGGCGCCCCTGACCGCCGTGGTCCTCGGTTCGGGCCTGTTCGCCCTGGCCTTCGGCACGCTCGCCCTCGCTACCGGGGCGGCGACGGGCTCCCGGGGGGTGGCCCGGGCGGTGGCCACGGTGCTCGCCGTGGCGACGTACCTCCTCTCCACGCTGGCCCAGCTCGTCGGCTGGCTCCGACCCGTCGAGTCCGCGTCCCTCTGGTACCACGCGCTCGGAACCGATCCGCTCTCGAGCGGCTTCCACCTCGGCCACCTCCTGGTCCCCGCGCTCGCCACGGCGGCTCTGGTCGGTCTCGCCGTGCTCGGCTTCGAGCGTCGCGATCTCGCGACGTAGCCGGCACGACGGGCAGGTGTCCCGGACAGGTCCCCGCCCGGCGGGGCCGCGACGGCCCGGAGCCTGTACTCAGGCTTCCGACGGCACCCCGTCGACCGAGGGGGCGCGCACCCAGGCGAGCGCGCCGAGGGCGAGCGCGACGACCGCCCCGCCCACCACCACGTCGCGCACCGAGGTCGCCGTGGCCAGCGCACCGCCCAGCAGCAGCCCGAGCGGGACCGTGCCGCCGAAGCCCATGATCCACAGCGCCATGACCCGTCCCCGGATCTCGTCGGCGATGTGGGCCTGGAGCGCCGTCGACAGCGACGTGACGGTCACGAAGTAGGCGAACCCGACGGCAAGCACCACCGGGTAGGCGACCCAGATCTCGCCGAGGAGCCCGAAGACCGCCAGCGCGCACCCGAACCCGAGGAGCCCGAGCCGGATCAGGAGGGTGCGGGGGAGTGCCACGAACACCGTCCCCACCGAGATGGCGCCCAGTGCCGCACCCAGCCCGAACAGCGCGTACAGCCCGCCGTACACGGCGCCGGCCGGGTTGATGTGCAGGTCCCGCGCGGCCACGACCGGCATCAGGCCGATGAAGGGCAGGCAGAAGAAGGAGATGGAGAAGATGGTCACCAGGCAGTACCGCACCAGGGGGTCGCGCCGGGCCACGGCCAGTCCGCCCAGCACCCGCCGCACCCCCGAGTCGCCCGCGGCGACCGCCACCGAGGAGTGGCGGCGGGGGAGTGCCGCCACGGCGACGACGTAGATGGCGAACCCGTAGGTGGCGGCGTTGAGGACGAAGATTCCCCACGCGGCCACCCACGGGAGGAGGAGCCCGCCGACGGCCGGTCCGATCACGCGGGACAGGTTCATCTGCACCGACTGCAGCGAGACGGCCCCCGGCAGGTCCCGCCGGGGAACCAGCGTGGGCAGGACGGCGGTGAACGCCGGCGCGTTGAGCGCGTTGCCGATCCCGACGGCCAGGACGCAGACGAACACCAGGCCGGTCGACGGATGGGTACGCGAGGCGGCCCAGGCGAGGGCGAGGGAGAAGACGAGTTGCTCCACCTGGCAGGCGATGAGCAGGCGTCGGCGGTCGACGACGTCGGCCAACGCCCCGCCGACGATGGACAGGAGGAACAGGGGACCGAGTTGGGCGAAGCCGAGCAGGGCCACGTAGGTGGCGGAGTGGGTGAGTTGGTAGGCGAAGACGCCGAGGGCGATGTTCTGCATCCACGTGCCGATGTTCGACGCGAAGGTCCCGAGCCACACGGACCGGAACGACCGGTGGCTCAGCGCGGCGCGGGCCGATCCCGGGGTGAACGGGAGGTCGGCGTCGATCTGGGCGTCGTCGGACTGCGCCAGTTGGGCCGGGGGCGCCGCCTCGAGGTCGACGCGGCTGCGCCACGGCCGGGGGAACGTCACCCGACGGGCCCGCTCAACGGGGTGCTCCGGACATGGGGGCCAAGCTATCGGGGCCGGCGCCGGACCCGGCCCGACCCCGCTCGCGCTCGGGCAGGCAATTGGCAGTACAACTGCCTATAGTTTGGGGGACCGTCCACAGGCAGCGGACACGACAAGGGGAGGCCCGAGACCATGGCGAGCGACACACCGCGGCTCATCGACGACGTGCGGGGCATCCGCTACGGGGAGGTCATCGCCGCCTTCCACCGGGACGGTCGGTTCGAGGCGGAGGTGTTCGGCACCCAGTTCCTCAACGACTGCCCCCAGGACCTGTGGGACGGTCTCGACGCCGGCGCCATCGCCGAGGAGACCGGCGCCGTCCTGGTCAAGTTGAACGGTCCCCGGTACTGGGTGCTCGACGGCATGGGCGCAAAGGTCGACGCCAGGGAGCCGGTGCTGCGCGAGTTCAACGGCCTGCTGATGCGCCGACTCGCCGTCGTCGACCTCGGCGACTCGCCGGGTACGTCGCCGTACACCGAGGTGCGGGTGGACCGCGGGGCGGTGTTCTTCTTCGACGCCGGGCGGCCGGTCTACGAGCTGGTGGACCCGACCGGGCTCGCCTACGTCATGCAGGCCTACTGCGTCGGGGTCGACCCGGCGACGGACGAGGCGAGTCTCCATTCGCTCGGCGAGCGCCTGTCCCTGCCGGAGGGCTGGACCTACCGCGTCCGTGTCCTCGAGGAGGAATTGGTGGTCGACACCACCGCCAGGGTGGCCACCGTGCTCCAGGACGAATTCGAGAACTCCTACACGCTGCCGGACGGGGACGCCGATCCTCAGCCGGCGCCGGCGAACGGCGCGCCGTAGGCGAACACCCCGCCGTCCTGGCCGACGAGCCAGTACCCGTCGGTTGCCGTGTCGACCGCCATGCCGGTGATCGGGGCGGCCAGGGTCAGCCCGCCGGCCGACCCGCGGAAGGGGGCGTCCCCGAAGGCGAACACCCCTCCGTCGGAGGCCACGAACCAGTAACCCTGTCCGTCCGCCGTGGCCGCCATCCCGTTGACGGGCCGGGCCAGCGTGAGCGACCCGGTGGAGCCCTCGAACGGTGCGCCGAAGGAGAAGATCCCTCCGTCGGACGCCACCAGCCAGTACCCGTCGGTGGCGGGGTCGGCGGCGATCCCGACGACCGGCTGGTTGAGCCGGGACCCGCCCATCGACCCGCGGAACACGGCGTCGCCGAACGCGAACACCCCCCCGTCGGACGCCACCAGCCAGTACCCGTTCCCGTCCGGGGTGGGCGCGAGGTCGACCACCGGGGCGTTGAGCGGCTGCCCGCCCATCGAGCCGAAGAACCGGGCGTCCCCGAACGAGAAGATGCCCCCGTCGGACGCCACCAGCCAGTACCCGTTCCCGTCCGGCGTCGGGACGAGGTGCTCGATCGGCGCGTTGAGCGGCGAACCGAGCATCGACCCGTGGAGGGCGGCGGACCCGTGCGCCGACACGCCGCCGAACGCGTCGACCAGCCAGTAGCCCCGGCCGTCGGGCAGGGAGGCGATCCCGGTGGCCGGCGGCGTCAGCGGGTAGGGCGCGAGCGTGACCGGCGCCACGAACAGGCGCCGGGCGCCACCGCATCCGTAGTCGGTGCATCCCGCGGGCCACGCCGCATAGGCCAGGTACCAGGCTCCCGACGCGTCCTGGAAGAACATGCCGCCGCCCGGTCCGGCGACGGCGCCGTACGAGGTGAGGAACGGCCCGTGGACGGGTCCGTCGCACGGGCCGAGCGGGCCCGCGCACTCGACGGCGGTCTCGCCGTAGGACGTGCTGTCCCAGGTGCCCGTGGAGAAGAGGAGGAAGTAGGTGCCGCCGACATCGACCATCTGGGGGTTCTCGATCGTCGTCTCGAACGGGTAGCCCACGGTGTCCTGGACCTGCAGCTGGTGGGGTTGGCCGACCAACGTGGCCCCGTCGGGGCCGAGCATCTGGGACCACAGGCGGGCCGGCTGGGTGGAGCCCCCGTCGTTCGTCTTCCAGATCAGGTACGGCGTGCCGGTGGCGGGGTCGACGAACGGCGACGGGTCGATGGCACCCCCGAGGGCGGTGTCGCACAGCAGGGGAGCGGTGGACCGGTCGATGAACAGGGGGTCCTGCGGGGTGAGGCCGGTGGAGGTGGCCACCGAGAGGCAGTTCTGCCCCGTGTCCCCCTGGCTGGGGAACTGGGCGGCCGTGTAGAACAGGATCCACCTGCCGTTCCACTGGTAGGCGCCGGGGGCGTTCTGGGTACCCGGCTCCTCCCATGCCGGCGGAAAGGGCAGTGCGGACGGCCCGAACGGGAACCCCGGGCAGGGCGCCCAGCCGGTGACCGGCGCCCCGGGCGTGGAGGCCGGGTCGCACAGGACCTGGAGGTAGCCGGCGAGTGTCGTCCCGGTCGAGAAGGCGAAGTACGTGCCGCCGGCGCCGACCGACGGGTCGAAGACCACGTCGGGGTCGGGTGCGTCGCCGTCGTAGGCCGGTGTGGGCGCCGGGACGACCGACACCCCGGATCCGACGGCCGTGGCCCGGCCCGGTCCCGCGACCAGCAACGCGCCGAGTGCGGCGCAGGCGACGATCAGGATCAGGGCACGTCGACTGGCGGTCATTGGGGGGAGTGGCCGTCCGATGCAGGTCCGGCCCGCCGTCCGGGAGGATGCCTGCTAGACCCAAGGTACCACCGGGGGCCGGCGGCCGAAAGGGTCGGCTCCGGCCCGGTGCGACGAGGAGTACGCCATGACCGATCCGAACCCCCACGCCGTCGACCCGGCCGACGAGGGGCGCCACGACCCGTCCGACGACCTGCTGTGGAACGAGTCGCACTATCTCGATTTCGTGTCCCGCGACGGCTCCGTGTCCGGCTATGCCCGCATCGGGCTCTACCCCAATCTGGGGGTGACGTGGTGGACGACGACGGTCGGGGGCCCGGACCGTCCCCTGGTGGCGTCGACCGCCTACGATCTCCCGGTCGCGGCGAGGCCAGGGCTCGCGGTGGAGGCTGCAGGACACGTCTTCGACGGCGTGGTCCACCGGCCGCTCGACGCCTTCCAGCTGACGGCATCGGTGCCGGCCGCCCGGCACGACGACCCGGCCGACGTCTACCGGGGCGCCGCCGGCACGCCCACCACGCTCGACCTCGACCTGGCATGGACCACCGACGGCGTCCCGTACCACTACGACGTCACCACCCGTTACGAGATCCCCTGCCTGGTCGGCGGCACGGTCACCGTCGGCGGCGAGCGCCTCGCC
>DATLRE010000141.1:0-11806 GCA_035534835.1 Acidimicrobiales bacterium | reverse complement strand
GTGATCGAGGTGACCGAGACCGCCCTCATGAAGGACGCCGACTCGACGGTGTCGCGCCTGCGGCAGCTCAAGCAGCTCGGGGTCAAGATCGCCATCGACGACTTCGGTACCGGGTACTCGTCGCTGGCCTATCTCCGACAGTTCCCGGTCGACGTGCTCAAGATCGACCGCGCCTTCGTCTCGACCATGGACGGGTCCGAGGACTCCCTTGCACTCATCCGGACGATGGTGGAGCTGGGCAGGTCGCTCGGACTGCTCACGCTCGCCGAGGGGATCGAGGACGAGCACCAACTGGAGTGCCTCCGGAGCAACAACTGCCACAGCGGCCAGGGCTTCATGTTCTCCAAGCCGGTGGAGCCGGCCATGGTGGAGGCACTCATGGCCCACACGGCGCGCAAGGTCCCGGACGGGGCGCCACGGAGTTCCGCCTTCCCGACCGTCCACCCGGGCTGAGCCGGTCGCCGGGGCACGGTCCGAGGGGGATCCCGGTCCGACCTCCCCTCGCGGGTGTCCGCCGGTGCGGTGCCCCGGGTCCCGGGTGGGGGAAGTGCCCCGGGTCCCGGGTGGGGGCTATGCCCCCGGCGTCACTCGATCATGGCGCCGACGGGCATCGACAGCGGCCCGGACTCCCGTACCCCGGCCACGAGTCCCGCGAGGAGTGCGATACCCGCTAGGAGCACCGCCGTCACGGAAAAGGCATGGTCGACCGCGCCCGGCACCCGGGAGCTCCCGCCGGTCATGTCGAAGACGAGGCCGGTGACGGCCAGTCCGAGCGAGGTCCCCATGCCGCGGGTCATGTTCAGCACGCCCGAGGCCACTCCGGCCTGGTCGGACGGGACGGAGCCCATGATGGCGGCGTTGTTGGGCGGGGTGAAGGCACCCATTCCGACCCCGACGACGGCCAGCAGCAACACGAACAGTCCGGTGGGCGGCCGGAGCGCGGCCATCGCCAGGAGTCCGCCCGCCACGCACGCCATCCCGCCGACCGTCAGTGGTCGGGGACCCGTCCGATCGGCGAGCCGCCCGGCCACCGGGGCGGTCAGGCCGAGTGCGAGCGGCATGACCATGAGCTCGAGGCCGGCCGCTCCCGACCCCAGCCCGACCGCCCGTTCGAGGTAGAAGGGCACGAGGAAGAGCACGCCGAACATCACCAGATAGGACAGCAGCCCGCTGGTGATCCCGGCGCTGAATCGCGACTGGCGGAACAGTTCCAGGTCCAGCATCGGCTCGTCGCAATGCCGCTCGCGGCCGACGAACGCCACCACCAGGACCGAGCCGCCCACGAGGAGTCCGAGGATCAGCGGGGACGTCCACCCGCGGGTGTTCCCGAAGGAGACGGCGGCAAACAGGGCCACGACCGCGGGGAAGAACAGGGCGAACCCGGTCCAGTCGAACGGGGTCGGCTCCTGCAGGTTCCGGCTCCGGGGGATCAGCAGGACGCCGGCGATCATCCCGAGGATCCCGAAGGGGACGTTGACGAAGAAGATCAGCCGCCAGCCGCCGGCGGCGAGCAGGAAGCCCCCCACGGTGGGGCCGAGGGCCAGGCCCACCGCCTGGGCGGCACCCTGGATCCCGATGGCCTTCCCGAGCGACGGCTTCGGCACGGCCAGGACGATGATCGCCACGCTGTTGGCCTGGAGGAGCGCGGCCCCGACGGCCTGCAGTGCCCGGAACCCGATGAGGGCCCCGAGTCCCGGGGCCAGCCCGCAGAGCGCGGACCCGATGATGAAGACGCCGAACCCGTAGACGTAGAGGAGCTTGCGGCCCCACATGTCGGCGAAGCGCCCGACGGCCACGACGGTGGCCACCAGGACGAGGAGGTAGCTGAGTCCGACCCAGGTGACCGCCCCGACGCTGGCGTGGAACGTGCGCTGGAGCGTCGGGAGCGCCACGGTCACGATGCTGGCGTCGAGCTGGCCCATGAACGCGCCGACGCAGACGGCGGCAACGGTGAGCCAGAAGGCCCCCGGCCGGTTCCGGATGGATTCTGGGCGCCGCGGCTCGATCAGCAGCCGCTGCCACCTGGTCGTTTCCGCGGCCGTTCCCGGGGTGTCCTCCACCGCTCCAACCTGCCGCATCCACTACCAGAAGTCGAATAGAGATTGCCTTTCAGATCCATAAGATAGACAAATGGATACCAACCGCCTCCGGCACTTCGTCGCCGTCGCCGACCACGGCGGGTTCACGGCGGCGTCCCGGGCCGTCTTCGTCTCCCAGCCGGCGCTGTCGCTCGCCGTCAAGGAGCTCGAGCGCGAGCTCGGCACGCCGCTGTTCGCCCGCGTGGGGCGTGGTGTGCGCCTGACCGCGGCCGGGGCGGCCCTGCTCGGTCCGGCCCGTCAGGCGCTGCGCGACGTCGAGACCGGCCGTGCCGCGGTGGAGGCCGTGGCCGGGGTGCTCGCCGGCTCGCTCAGCATGTGCAGCCTGCCCACGTTGGCCGCCGACCCGATGGCGGGCCTCGTCGGCCGGTTCCGCCGCCACCATCCCGGTGTGCGCGTGGACCTGGCGGCCCCCGAGGACAGCCGTTCGCTCTTCGACCTGGTCGAGGACGGCGCGTGCGAGCTCGGCCTCACCGACGCCCTCGACGTCCCGGACAGCCTCGGTGCCATCGACTTCGGATCGCAGTCGCTGGTGTTCATCCACCCACCGGGCACGGACGTCGCCGGCGCCGACGGCGCAGGTGGGGCCGTAGCGGCCGGGACCCCGTTCGTGGCGGCGCCGGAGGGCACGTCGACCCGTCGCCTGCTGGACGAACTCCTGGCGGCACTCGGCGTGGCCCCGACGCTCGCCGTCGTGTCGGCCCAGCGGGAGGCCATCCTCCCCCTGGTGCTGACCGGCGCCGGGACCGCACTCGTGCCCGAGGGCCTGGCCCGGCTCGCCGCGCCGCTCGGTGCCGTGGTCACCCGACCCGAACCGCCGGCGGTCCGACGGCTGGCCCTCGTGCACCGACCGGGCGCACTGTCCCCCGCGGCGGCCCGGTTCTGCGAGATGGCCGGTCCCCGGGGCGATCCGCCCGGTCGGGGGACCGGCGGCGGTGCACCCGACGACGGCTGACCACCGGTCGGGCGCCGGGCCCCGGTGCGTGGACGGTCAGTCGCCGCTCCGCGGCTCCCGGTCCGACGCCGACGGCTCCCCGGTGTCGCCGCGCGGACCGTTCGCACCGGTCCCGTTCCCCACGGGGTCGGGCAGGGCGACGTGCGAACGGGCCTCGAGCACCAGCCGGCCGCCGGCCTCGAAGGCGGCGGCCACCTCCCCGGCCAGGAGTCGCCGGATCGGGTCCCCGGCGATGGCCCCCCGCCAGCCCCGGTCGAGCCGGCTGGGTTCGCCGGTCACCAGCAGCGTGATGTCGGCCCGGGTGGCCAGCAGGCCCTGGTCGAACTGCAGCTCGTCGGCGATCTGGCGCACCAGACCGGCGCAGACCGCCACCGCGGCCTGGGACGCCCGGGCGTCGTTCGTATCCGGCGGGAGCCGCAGCTCGTCGGGGTCGAGCGCCCGGCCACGGCGGACGGCCTCGAGGATCTCGGCGGCCACCCCGCCGGACAGGTGGCGGTCGTCCACGCCCCGGAGCGTCCCGAGGTCCTGCCGGTCGCGCGGCGACCGTTGGGCGATGGTGAGGATCGCCAGGTCCGACAGGACGCTCCGACGGGGCCGGTCGACCTCGGCCGCACGGCGCTCCCGCCACGCCGCCAGCTCCTGGGCCACCCCGCGCGACCGGCCGGCGAGTCTGCGGACGTCCCCCACCTTCCACCAGGCCTCCTCGGGCGCCGCGTCGCTCCTGCGGCCGGGCAGGGCCTGGGCGCACTCCTCGATCGCCCACCCGAGGCGACCGCGCGCCTCCAGCTGATCGACCAGGGAGGTGCGGAGCGCCAGGAGGTGACGCACGTCTGCGGCCGCATAGGCGAGTTGGCCGGCGGGGAGGGGCCGGAGCAGCCAGTCGGACAGCTGGTCCGTCTTGGGGAGGGCGATCCCGAGGACCTGGTCGACCAACCGGGCCAACGACGGCGTGGACATCCCCAGGAACCCGGCGGCGATCTGGGTGTCGAACACCGTGGCCGGCGCCACGCCGCAGGCGGTCCGGAGGATGTCGAGGTCCTGTCCGGCGGCATGGGCGACGGCGGTCCCCGGTCCGGCGAACACGCCGCCCAACGGTCCGGGGTCGACGGCGAGGGGATCCACCAGCGCCACCTGGTCCGCCCAGCCGAACTGGATGAGTGCGAGCTTGGGCCAGTAGGTCCGCTCCGTGTGGAATTCGGTGTCGACGGCGTAGAACTCCTCGTCCGCCAACCGGTCGCAGAGGTCCGTCAACCCTCGGTGGTCGGTGATCAGGAGGGGAGCGTCGTCGGTGGGGGTCACCGTCGGGAACGTACCCCAGTGGGACCCCCCGGCCGGTGCACCCGGCGAACCGACGGTCCGCGAGGGCCCGGGTCCGTCCGGACGGGTACGGTCCCTGGGCATGGTGCCACCCCCGGACGACGACGTGTCCCGGCCACCCCTGTCCGAACGGGAGTTCCACGAGATCTACGCCCGGGTCCCCCGGCTCACCGTGGAGGTCGTCGTGCGGGGCCCCGACGGGATCCTCCTCACCGAGCGGCGGACGGGACCGTGCGCCGGCCTCTGGCACATCCCCGGCGGAACGGTGCGCTTCGGCGAGTCGCTGGTCGCCGCGGTGCGCCGCGTGGCGGCGGACGAGCTGGGGTTGTCGCCACGCGTCGGCCCGTTCCTCGGCTACATCGAGTACCCGAGCCACTACCGCAACGGCCTGGACTCGCCGGTCGGACTGGCCTTCCTGTGCGAGCTCGACGAGGGGCACCGGCACGACGCGGACATGCGGGCCGTCTGGTGCACGGGACCACCCGGACCGATGCACGCGGAACAGGTCGACTTCCTCCGCGGGCACGGCCTCCTGGCCGCACCCCAGGAGGCGGAGCCGTAGCGCAGTCGCAGCCGGGGCCTGGTCCGACCGGACCCTCCTCGATCCGGTGGTTGATACCCCTGGGGGTACCTGCTACAGTGGCCGATACCCACCGAGGTATCCACGCGTGCGCCCCGCCCGGCGGTGCTGCGGACGCCGGCCGAGCAAAGGACTGCCCCCATGACTGTTGCCCCAGGAACCGATCTCGACCCGTCCCGTGCCCCGGCACCCGCGGACGGACCCGGTCGGCCGACCGACGGCGCCGCGGCCCACGGGACCCGTCCCAGTCCGTTCGCCCGGCTCGGCGCCTGGGCCGCCACCCACTTCCGCCACGTGCTCATCGGGTGGGCGCTGGTCCTCCTGGTCTTCGGGTTCTTCGCCATCCACGTCGAGAGTTCGCTGGCCGGCGCCGGGTGGCAGGCGTCCAACAGCCAGTCCGTCGCCGCACGGGCGGTCATCGAAAAGGACTTCTCCGGCCTCGGCGCCACCGGGCTGCAGGTCGTGATCGTCGACCACAACGGCCCGATCGCGTCCGACCCGCGGGCCCGCGCCGTCGTGGCCGAGGCGACGAACGTGCTGCGGAGCGATCCGCGGGTGTCCACGGTGGTGCCGCCCCAGGCCGGCGTCTCGCTGTCGCGGGACGGTCGGACGGCGATCATCACCGCCGGGTCGGCTGCCGACTCCAACAAGATGGTGCAGGCCGCCGACGCCGTCCAGCCCAAGCTGGCCGCACTGTCCTCGTCCGGCGTCACCGTGACCCTGACCGGTGACAGCGCGCTGTGGGCGAACTTCAACAACGCCAACCGCTCCGCCATGCTCCGCTCGGAGCTCTTCTCCTGGCCGGTGACCATCATCATCCTGGTCATCGCCTTCGGGAGCCTGGTGGCCGCCGGACTGCCGCTGCTGCTCACCATGGCCGGTCTGTTGGTGGCGGCGGGCGCCCTCGTGATCACCACGAAGTTCACCCCGGTCTCGATCTGGGCACTGAACTTCGCCCTGATGTTCGCCCTGGCCCTGGGGATCGACTACGCCCTCTTCCTCGTCATGCGCTTCCGGGCGGCACTCGAGCGACGGGGGGCGGAGCCCGGTGACCGGGACGCCATTGTCGCCTCGGTGGCCGAGACCGTCGACACCGCCGGCAAGGCCGTGGCGTTCAGCGCCCTGACCGTGCTGGCCTCGCTCGCCGCCATCCTCATCGTGCCGAGTCCGGCGTTCCGGTCCATGGCCCTCGGGATCATGCTGTCGGTGGTCGCGGTGCTCGCCGCCACCCTCACCCTGCTGCCGGCCGTGCTGGGCAAGCTCGGCACCAACATCAACAAGGGCAAGATCCGCCTGAGCCGCAAGCCCCGACCCGAGGGCGAGGGCCCACTCGACCGGATGCTCCACTCGTGGGGCCGGTTCCTGTGGCGCCATCCCTTCCCGGCGGGGGCGGCCGCTCTGGTCCTCCTCCTCCTGGCCGCCGCACCGGTCATCGGGATGCGCACCAACATGCCGTCGATCACCATCGTCCCGCCCACGGCCAACGCCAGGGTCGGCTACGACCAGGTGACCGCGTCCTTCGGCGCCGGCGCACCGGGGACCCTCCAGGTCCTGGTCCCGGCGGGTGCCCAGGCGCAGGCGATGGCCACGCTCGCCCACACGCCCGGGGTGGCGGGAGCCATCCCCGGACCGACCAACGCCGGATGGACGTTCGACCAGGTGGTCCCGACCTCGGGACCGTCGACGACCGCCACGGGTGCGACCATCGACCGCCTCCGCCAGGTCCTCCCCGCCGGCACCCTGATCGGGGGTGCGGCAGCCGAGAACCACGACCTCCAGCAGTCGCTGGCCGCGCACACGCCGCTGGTGCTCGGGATCCTGGGCGTGCTCGGGTTCCTGCTGCTCCTGATCGCCCTGGGCGCCCCGCTGATCGCCGCGATGGGGGTGGTCATCACGGCGCTCTCGGTGGCCGGTGCCTTCGGGATCGGGCGACTCATCTTCCAGAACGGCTTCCTGGCCGGCCCGCTCGGGTTCCAGCCCCAGGGATTCATCGACGCATGGGCCCCCCTGTTCTTCGGGGCCATGGTGTTCGGCGTGGCCATGGACTACACGTTGTTCATGCTCTCGGCGGCCAAGGAGCGCTACGAGACGCACCCGGATCCCGAGCACGCCATGGTCGGGTCGATGCGGACCTCGGGACGGGTCGTCCTGTCGGCCGCGGCCGTCATGGTCGCCGTCTTCTTGACCTTCGCCCTGTCGGGCCCCCTGGCCCCCAAGGAGATGGGGGTGATCCTGGCCATCGCCGTGGCACTCGACGCCCTGGTCGTGCGCCTGGTCGTGCTCCCGGTGGTCCTGCGCCTCGGTGGCCACAGCGCCTGGCACCAGCCGAAGTGGCTCGGCCGGCTCCTGCCCAAGGTGAAGTTCTCGCACTGACACGGGCCGTCGCCGCGGACGGGTCGGCGACGCCGGGCCCGCGGGAGGAGGAAGGAGTGACCATGGATCTGGACGAGGAGGTGGTCGCCGAACTGCGGACGCGCCTGCGCCGGGCCGAGGGGCAGGTGCACGCCGTCGAGTCGATGCTGGCCGAGGGCCGCGAGTGCCGGGACATCGTGACCCAGCTCAGCGCGGCGACCAAGGCGCTGGAACAGGTCGGCTTCCGGCTCCTCGCCAGCGGGCTCACGTACTGCGTGCAGCATCCCGAGGAGGCGGCCGAGTCCGGGTACCCGCTGGACGAGGTCCAGCGCCTCTTCACCAAGCTGGCGTGACCGTCGGACAGGCACCGGGGGGAGGCGCGCCGCGCACGACCGCAGGCAGGTGAGCGGGCCCCCCGCCCCGAAGATGGGACCTTATACCCTATGGGGTACTTGTTAGGCTGACCTCCAGCGGAGGGATGGAGGCCGGAGATGGCACGAGTCGTCGTACTGGGCGGAGGGATCGCCGGGCACACCGCGGCGCTCCACCTCACCCGGATGCTGAAGCGCTCCGACGAGGTGGTCGTGGTGACCCCGAACTCGAGCTGGAACTGGATCCCGTCGAACATCTGGGTCGGGGTCGGGCGGATGCGGACCGAACAGGTCACCTTCGCGCTCGCCCCCGTCTACCGGCGCACGGGCATCGAGTACCACCAGGCGCTGGCCACGGCGATCCACCCCGAAGGCGACGGGTCGCGGTCCCGTCCCTTCGTGGACGTCACCTACACGGACCCGGCCCGGGCCGGCGAGCCCGGGACGATCGAGTACGACTTCCTGGTCAACGCCACCGGCCCGAAGCTCAACTTCGGGGCCACGCCCGGCCTCGGTCCGGAGGGTCACTCCTACTCGGTCTGCACGTCGGGCCACGCCACCGAGGCGTCGGCTGCGCTCCAGGCGTCGATCGCCCGGATGCGGAAGGGTGAGCGCCAGGTCCTCGTCGTCGGGATGGGACACGGGACCTGCACCTGCGAGGGAGCGGCGTTCGAGTACGCCTTCAACGTGGAGCACGAGGTCCGCCAGGCCGGGGTGCGGGACCTGGCCGACATCGTCTACCTCACCAACGAGTACGAGCTGGGCGACTTCGGCGTCGGCGGCCTGACGTTCACCCAGCAGGGGTTCCAGACGACGTCGAAGCTGTGGACGGAGTCGCTCTTCCGCGAGCGGGGGATCCGGGCGATCACCGGGGCGCACGTCGAACGCGTCGACGAGGGCGTGGTCCACTACGAACGGGTCGACGGGTCGAAAGGGTCCCTCGCCTTCGACTTCGCCATGCTCCTGCCACCGTTCCGGGGGGTCGGGCTCCAGGCGTTCGACGCCGCCGGGGACGACATCACCGACCAGCTCTTCGCTCCGAACGGATTCATGAAGGTGGACGCCGACTACTCGGCCAAGCCGTTCGAGGAGTGGCGGGCCGAGGACTGGCCCAGCACCTACCAGGTGCCCCGGTTCCCGCACATCTTCGCCGTCGGGATCGCCTTCGCCCCGCCCCACCAGATCTCGCGGCCGAGGACGTCGCCCTCCGGCACCGTCATCACGCCGTCGCCCCCCCGGACCGGGATGCCGTCCGGCATCATGGGCAAGTCGGCGGCCGCCAGCGTCGCTGCGATGATCGAGCACGGGGAAGGCGCCCGCGTCCACGCCGCGTCGATGGCGGACATGGGGGCGGCGTGCGTGGCGTCGGCCGGCTCCGGGCTCCGGCGGGGGAGTGCGGCCTCCATGACGATGTACCCCGTCGTGCCCGACCTGGCGAAGTACCCGGGAACCGGGCGGAGCCTGAAGGACACCTTCGGCGAGATCGGCCTGGCCGGGCACTGGATCAAGCTGATGCTGCACTACCTGTTCCTGTACAAGGCCAAGGCCCGCCCCGGCTGGCACCTGATCCCCGAGTAGGCGAGGAGGGCACGATGGACGACACCGACACCGACACCGACATCGCCGACGCACCGCTCCCGACGGCCCGGACGCTGCGGGCGCGCACCAACCTGCTCGTCCAGCTCGGGAGGTTCGTGGCCATCAACGCCAAGATGGTGAGGATCATCCGCAAGGAGCAGCGCTGAACGAGCCCGGCCGCGGCAGCGCCGCCCGGACGGGGGCTCCGGGTGCCGGCACGACGGTGGAGGGTCAGCGGACGGGCGGCAGTGCGGTGTAGTGGACCACCGCGGCCGGCGGCAGTGCGGTGTGGTGGACCACCGAGGCGGGCGGCACCGCCCGGGTATGCGTTCCGGTCGGGGGTGCCACGAGCGAGTCGACCAGGGTGTAGAGCGCCACCACCACCAACAGCGCGGAAAACGAGCGCACGAGGTGCGTCGAGGGCAGGCGCGCGACGACGCGGTTGCCCACGAGCGCGCCGAGCAGCGCCGCGATGGTGAAGGGCACGGCCACGTGCCAGTCGACGCCGGTCGTGGCCAGACGCGAGGCGAGGGCGACGCCCGAGTTGATGGCGATGATCAGGAGCGAGGTCCCGACCGCTTCGGGCATGTCGAAGCCGAGGGCGAGCACGAGGACGGGCACGATGATGAACCCGCCGCCCACGCCGAAGAACCCCGTCATGAAGCCGACGGCCGTGCCGGCCACGACGAAGCTGGCCACCACGTAGGCCGTGGGGCGCCGCGCCGGGGGGTGGGCCAGGTGCAGGGGGGCTTCCGGGAGCCCTTCCGCCCCCACCGCGGCGTGCCCCGGACGGCCGCCGGCAGCCGGGACCAGGGTCGGCTCCCCGTCGGGGGACACGGGAGCCTGCGGCCGGGTCGATGCCCACATGCGCCAGGCGGCGATGAGCATCAGGACCGAGAAGCCGAGGAGCAGCACGGTGGGGTCGACGGCCCGGTTCAGCCGCGACCCGAGCAGCGACCCGCCGATCCCGGCGATGCCGAACCACAGGCCGGCCGCCACCCGGACGCGCTCCCCCCGCCAGTGGCCGACCATCCCGCCGAGCGAGGCCACGCCCACGACCACCAGGGACGTGGTCACCGCGGACTTCGGGCCGAGGCCCACGACGTAGACGAGGGCGGGGACGGCGAGGATCGAGCCCCCACCCCCCAGCGCACCAAGCGCCATCCCGATGAGGATGCCGAGCGGGAGTCCCAGGAGGAGCCTCACGCCACCTGTCCCTCGTCCCCATGATCGGTCTCGAGGGGGAGCCCGGCCTCGACCCAGGCCAGCAGTCCGCCGTCGAGGTTCACGGCATCGAACGCGGAACCGGTGAGCAGATCGGTGACCCCGGCCGAGCGTCGCCCGGACCGGCACACCACCACGATCCGCCGGTCGCGCGGGAGCTCGTCGAGTCGCGTGTGCACCAGGCCGAGGGGCAGGTGGACCGCACCGGCGACGTGACCGGCCTCCCACTCGTACTCCTCCCGGACGTCCACCAGGACGGCAGCCCCGGCCAGGAGCGCGACCGCCTCCCGGGGTCCGACACCGACATCGGGACCGTCGGTTCCCCACGTTCCCATCGCCATCCTCCTCGCTCCACGGACCCGGCGCGCACGTGCGCACTCCGGCGAAGGGTCCAGTATACCCTATGGGGTATAAGTGAGGTGGTGGCCGACGTCCGACGGACGGCGGGGTGGAGTTCGTCACCCGGTCGTCAGGCGGGACCCGTACCGTGCCGGCATGTGCGAGCCCGAGCCTGCCCCTGTCCGCAGCATCCCCGGATCAGCCGCCGGACGGCGTGACGGCGGGCGCGGCCTGCGATTTGGCCAGGACGACCACGAAGTCCCGCGTCCAGCCGACCTGGCACTGGTCCGCCGGGCGCTGCTGGCCGGGGACCTGGGCGACGAGCGGACCACCGGGAACGGACGCCGTGTCCATCTGGATGGTGTAGGGATTGATGTCGAGCTGCAAGGCGGTCACGGCTCCGACGGTGGTCAGGGCGCCCGCCAGGTCCGTCGGGAGGGCGGCCATGCCGGCCACGTAGATCAGGTTGCCGGCCGCATCCTCGCCGAGGGCGCTGCGCGGGACACGCGGGTTGTTGCCGAGCGGATACCCCCAGTCGGCAGGGTTGTTCACGGTGGGACTCACCGTGCCCTGGTCGATGAGCGGTGCCAGGTTCTGTCGCACGTTGACCGCGGGGTCTCCCGGCGTCGGCACCCCCTGGCCCCAGACGCCGACCGTCCCGTTCCCGGCGGCGTCGATCACGAGTCCGGCGAACCCGGCCACCACCGGGGAGATGACCTGGCCCGACGTGATGATCCCGCCCGGGTGGTCGCGGAGCTTGAACCCCCCGTTGAAGCAGGCGAGGACGGCGGGCTGCTCGGTGGCGCTGATCGCCGGGCCGGAGTCCGGGCCGATCACGGCGCTCCCGGTCGGCGGGTCGTGGCTGCCCATGTGCAGGTCGTAGGTGACGTGGCCGGCGAGGAACCGGACCACCGTCATCACGGTCCCGTCCGGCTCCGTCAGTGTCCTGGTGTCGATGGCGATGCCCTGTGCGTCGCGGCTGAGCGTCGTCCAC
>DATLRE010000140.1:0-4758 GCA_035534835.1 Acidimicrobiales bacterium | reverse complement strand
GTGCTCGAGCGCACCGGGCCGACCGACGAGGACCCCCGGTGGCGCTTCGCGCCCCAGCCGCCCTTCGGCCAGGAGCCCGACCTCGGGCTCGACCGGCCCCCGGACGTGCCGGGGGGAGGCTGACCGGCACCCCCGGAGGCCCGGCCAGGGGGCGGGTGGACGGATGGGTGGCGGATGGGAGGCGGGGGCGACGGGGGGGCGAAACGGGGCGGACCCGGTGGGCGTGCGGGGGGCGTGTTGGCGGAGTACAGCTAGAGCTCGCCGGCCTCGGTCAGCCGACAGGCGGGTGCGACGCTTCCACGACCGTGTGGATCCCCCCGCGGACGAGCCAGTCGGTGGTCACGGTCATTCGGCGAGGAGCGATGGCTGCCACCAGGTCGTCGAGTATCCGATTGGTCATGTCCTCGTGGAAGCCGCCTTCGTTCCGGTAGCTCCACAGGTAGAGCTTGAGGGACTTGAGCTCCACCAACGACTGGTCCGGAACGAAGGTGATGCGCACCGTGGCGAAGTCCGGCTGCCCCGTGAGTGGGCACAGGCACGTGAATTCGGGTGTGTCGCAGGTGACGACGTAGTCCCGGCCGGGGTGCGGGTTGGGGACCGCCTGCAGGTCCTTGCTGGGTTGGCTGGGCATGACGACGCCGAGGCTATCGCTCGGCGTCGTAGAGCCCGGCCGATCCGTCCCTGTCGAGAATGAGCCCGTCCATGTCGGCGTGGAGAATGAGCACCTGGCCCGTAAGGCCTGCCTCGGCGAGCGCCTGCTCCCCTGCCGTCCGGACCTTGGGGGCGTCGACACCACGGCAGATACCGAGCAGTGACGGACCGGCTCCGGACCAACACGAGGCGAGGGCTCCGCCGGCCACCATTGCCGCCAGCAGCTTGGGTGCCGCGGGGAACATCGGGCTGCGGTAGTCCTGATGGAGCCGGTCGTCGGCTGCCTCCGGGATGAGCAGTCGGCAGTCGGCCATCCCGGCCATCAGCAATGCCATCCGGGACAGGTTGAACGCAGCGCTCTCCCGGCTGACCTCCGACGGGAGCGCCTGGCGGGCCCGCGCCGTCGACAACTGCACGTCGGGCACGATGACCACGAAGGCCAGGCTCACGTCGAGCGGGAGTCGGACGACGTGGACCCCTCCCTTCACGACCGCTGCCGCCACGAAGCCGCCCACCATCGATGCGGCGGCGTTGTCCGGATGACCGTCCATCGCCGTCGCAACCGAGAGCGGATCCTCGGCACCTGCGGCTGCGGCCGCAGCAACGGCCAGGGCGGCCGACGAGCCGAGCCCCCGGGCGATCGGGATCTCGGACCGTACGGTGATGGCCAGGCGGTCCGTCCCCGCTACGTCGATCGCCACCCGCGCCGCCAGGTGGGACGAGTCGTCGGCCAGCCCTTCGCCCTCCCCCACCGAACGCACGATGAGCTTGGACGCCGGCTCGACGTCCACGACGACGTAACGGTTGAGGGCGAGTCCGAGGGTATCGAAGCCGGGGCCGAGATTTGCCGATGACGCTGGTACTCGTGCTCGCACGACCCCACGGTACCCCCGGTGCCCCTCCGCGAGCGGGACTGCACCGCGGGACCGTCGGTCACCCACGCCGTCCGGACCACCGGAATCACCCGGACGGGACTCCCCACCCGGGTCCCTCGTCCGACGGTCCCGCTCCCGCCACCCTCAGGCGTGGACCAGCCGCCACCACACAGACGGCTCGGGCACCGTCTCGGCCAGTCGTAGCGCCACCGCCTGGAACTGCGCACCCACGGCGAACAGGCGCGTCCCGACCTTGGTGCCGGCGGGGCTTCCCGGCGACACGCCTACGAACCGGGTCATCGCTGCCACCTGCTGGCCCGGCCATCCGGGGAGCGACGCCGTGCTGGCGACGACGACGTTCGTCGGATGGGGAACACCGCCCCAGACGGAGGTCACGACCCCCACCACCTGGCCGGCGGTCGCAACCGTCACGGGGGTGAGCGCGGCCTCGGTCGCGGCCAGAAGGGCGTCCGTCGTCGGCCGGGCGAACTTGAACGGGTCGGCGATCGGCAGGTCGTTCAGCGGAATCGACGTCGTAGTCGTCGTCGGAGGCGGTGGGGGCGGTGCCGTGGTCGTCGTCGGGGGCGGTGCAGTGGTCGGCGGCGTACCCGGCGCCGTGGTCGTCGTGGTCGTCGGAGCGGTCGGTGCCGGTCTCGTGGTCGTCGTGGTCGTCGACTTGGGAAGCGTCGGGGGCGGCGTCGGCTGGCCGAGCACGGCCACCAGCACCAGGACGGCACGGCCCTGGACCGTACGGTTGGCGGCGAGGACCATGCAGGCGCCGGCCGCCGACGTGTAGCCCGACTTGATGCCCACGACACCGTTGGCACCCACCTCGGACACGATGTTGTGCAGGGTCCCGACGAGCGGGAAGTCCGCGGTGGTCAGCGCCGCGATCTGGGCGAAGGCGGGGATCGCCATACCGGCGGCGGCCACCCGGAGCACGTCGGAAGCCGACGAGACCGAGTGCGGGTCGTAGCCGCTGGCGTCGACGTAGTGGGTGTCGGTGGTACCGAGCGAGGCCACCAGAGCATTCATCTTGTCGACGAAGGCGGGGATCGATCCGGCGTCCCATACGGCGAGGCTGTAGGCGATGTCATTGGCCGACTGCATCAACAGCGCCTCGAGCATCTGGCGCTCGGTGAGGGTCTCCCCGGACCGGATGGCGATGCTCGATTCGTCGTTGTGCAGCTCCGACTGGTACTCGGCGGCGTCGGCGGCCGTCACGGTGATCGCCGGCCCGTCCGAACCCGTCGGAAGGGGATGGTCCCGCAGGACGAGCACGGCCGTCGTCATCTTGGTGAGCGACGCGACGGGGACCGGTGACTCGGCCCCCGACTGCGCCGAATACCGGATCGACGGGATGGAGACGGCACCCTGGCCCTTCGCCGGCCACGGCAGAGACGGCGGATTCCCGGGAACCACTGCCGCCGCCACCGTGGCGGCGTGCGGGACCGGCCGGGCCAGCGGCTTGTCGATCCGGTGGACCGCCGCCCACGTCCCCGTGCCGGCCAGCAGCAGGAGCACGACAGCCGACGACACCCACGGCCATCGGCGCCGCTTCCGGCCCCCGTCGGCACCGTTTCCGCCGGCGGCACCCGTGGAGTGCCCGGCCGAGTGGCGGTGGCCCCCGGAATCCGTGCGCCGTCCCTTGCGGCCACCGCGGCGCCCGCCCTTGGATCCGGCGAGCACCACCCCGGGGAGGGGCGCCGGCGACTCTCCTTCTTTGGTGGTCATCAGCTCTACGCGTACGGGCACCGCTCGGTCAGCGGGCGTCCAGTTCCTCAGGTGTCATGAGCACGGCACGCGCCTTCGAGCCCTCGGACGGGCCGACGATCCCGCGCCGCTCCATCAGATCCATCAACCGGCCGGCCCGGGCGAATCCGACGCGCAACTTGCGCTGGAGCATCGATGTCGAACCGAGTTGCGACCGCACGACCAGCTCCATCGCCTGCTCGAGCAGGTCGTCGTCGTCCGCGTCGTCCCCGGCGCCCGAACGCGGGCCCTCCGCTCCGACGACCTCCTCGATACCGGCCACGATCTCCATCGGTCGCTGCCGCTTCCAGTGGGCGACGACCGACCGGACCTCCTGCTCGCTCACCCACGGTCCTTGGATCCGCTGCGGGTTCGAGGACGACGCCGTCAGCAGGAGCATGTCCCCCTTTCCGATCAGGCGCTCGGCACCGGGCTGGTCGAGGATCACTCGGCTGTCGGAAAGGGAGGACACCGAGAACGCCATCCGGGACGGGACGTTGGCCTTGATCACGCCGGTGATCACATCGACCGACGGCCGCTGGGTGGCCAGCACCAGATGGATGCCCACGGCCCGGGCCATCTGGGCGATCCGGCAGACCGACTCCTCGACGTCCCGGGCGGCGACCATCATCAGATCGTTGAGCTCGTCCACCACGATCAAGATGAACGGCAGGCGCGGGAACCGGTCCGGGCCGTCGTCGTCCACGTCGTCGCCGGTCCCCTGCATCCGGAGCCGGTGGGCCTCCTCGTACTCGGTCAGGTCGCCGGCGTCGAACGCCTGGTTGTAGCCGGTGATGTCCCGCTGGCCGACCTCGGCGAGGAGGTCGTAGCGCCGCTCCATCTCGGTGACCGCCCAACTGAGCGCGTTCGCCGCCTTCTTCGGGTCGACCACGACCTGGGTGAGGAGGTGCGGCAGGTCGTTGTACTGCCCGAGCTCGACCCGCTTGGGATCGATCAGGATGAAGCGGACCTGGTCGGGCGTGGCCCGGGTCAGGATCGACGTCAGGACCGAGTTGATGCAGGACGACTTCCCGGACCCGGTGGAACCCGAGACCAGTACGTGGGGCATCTCGGCGAGGTTCGCCACGACGGCGCGACCGGCGATGTCGCGACCCAGTCCCACCTCGAGCGGATGGACGGCCCGTGCCGCCTCCGGCGAGGCCAGGATGTCGCCCAGCGCGACCAGTTGGCGGCGGCGGTTCGGCACCTCGACGCCGATGGCCGACTTGCCCGGGATGGGGGCCAGGATCCGCACGTCCGGCGAGGCCATCGCGTAGGCGATGTCCTTGGAGAGCGAGGTGACGCGGGCCACCTTCACCCCGGCACCGAGTTCGAGCTCGTAGCGGGTGACCGTTGGTCCGACCGTCCGACCCACCAGCCGGGTCTCGACGCCGTGTGCAGACAGGGCGTGGACCAGCGCGGCGCCCGCGGCGTCGACCTCCGACTCGTCGATGACCTGGGTCTTGGTCCGCTTGAGCAG
>DATLRE010000139.1:0-6773 GCA_035534835.1 Acidimicrobiales bacterium | reverse complement strand
CCTGATCCGACGGCAGTGGCGCCAGGCCGGTGTCCCCGGTCCCCTCCTCGAAGACCTGGCTGCCGTCCCCCCGGACCACGACGTCCAGTCCACCGCCGATGTTCGCCGATGTCACCATCGCCAGAGGATTGGTGTTGATGACTCCGCTCCCGTGGACCAGCGGGCTCGGTGCGACCACGGGCCCGTGACATTCCTTCTGGGTCTTCCATTGGAGGCCGGGCGGCGGTGATCCCATGCCAGGAGCGGCACTCGATGCGACCGATCCGTTGGTGGGGGAGACCGCGACGGCACTCGGGCTGCTGAAGCTGAACGAGCCCGAGCCGCTGGACGAGGAGGCGGGCACGCTCACCATGCCCCCTCCATTCGTGCCGACGGAACCACCGCGGACGCTGGCGGAACCCGTAGGAACGAGCACCTGCACCTCCTGGCAGACGGTCGTGGACGTCGTCGTCGGCGAGGTGCTCGAGGCGGGGGTACTGGAGATGGCGTAGGTGAAATCGAAACTTCCGCTGTCGGTCGTGGCACTGAGCGCAGACAGCACCTCGTGCTTCGCCGGACCGTTGCCGAGTAGGGGATGCTTGCCGGCGGTGCGGGCCGCCGTGGGCTTGGGAGCGGAGCCGCCGGCCACCAGGGCGACCGGCACGGCGACCACCACCAGGATGAGGGCGGCGGCGCCGGCGATCCCTGCACGCCGCCACGACCGGGGCTGCTTGGAGCCTCGATCGGTCTCTTCGTCTAGCCAGAGTCCGCCTTCCGCCATGGCGACCGTCCCTCCCGTCGATGAACGCGTGCCCCTGCGCCACATTACCGGAGGGATCCGAATTAGGGAAGGCCTGTTTTCCACAGGAGTAAAGTTGGTAAGCGAGGTCGTCAACAGGAGTTTCCCCTCACCCGACCGCCGGAGGAGACCCGCCTGACCGGCCGAGGCGATCAACTGCTCGGCGGCCGACCTCGCCTTGTCGTCCGGCTCCCCGAAGTCGTCGACGAGCCAGCGGGCGAGATCCTCGGGGAGCTGGCCGCCCCTCGATTCCGCCGTGTCGGCGACGGCCCGGAACAGGGGGACGGACAGGAACGCATCCCGGCGGGAGCGCGAGGACCCGGGTTCCACGCCGGCCAGGATCTGGCGGCCCCGGTCGGTCAGCTCGAGGCGGGCACCCCGGCCGGCGACGACCCCGAACAGGCGGGCACTCGCCACCCGGCTCAGGTAGGCGCCGTTGTTCGTACCGCTGTACCCGAGAGCGGGCGCGAGCAGGTCGGGTGCGATCGTTCCGCCGGCGGAGTCGGCCAGCCGGGCCACCTCGATGGAGGCGGCCAGGTCGTACCGAACCGATCGGAACCTCGAACGGGCCATGTCGACAGTCTCTCAGGTCGGCCTCATAGGAGGAAGCGGGGCCCGGGGGACCCGGGGAGGTGGAAGCGCGGAGCCGACGACACGAGAGGACCCCATCCGGGGACCGGGAACCCGTAGGCTGAGCGCTCGTGCGGAACTGCGGGGAGCTGCGGACGGATGACGGTGCCCCGCCCGACCAGGATGCCGGGTCCGGTCCCATGGATCCCGGAGTCCTCAGGAGCTCACGGTGACCCGACTGGACAGCCAGATGCCCGACCCCGCGACCGACGATCGGGCGACCACCACCTTCGGCACACTCGAGACGTCGGTCGCGGCAGTGGTCGCCACCACACCCCGCACGATCCGGTTGGCCGTGGCGTGTGTCGCCGCGGGCGGACACCTCCTGGTCGAGGACCATCCCGGACTCGGCAAGACCACCCTGGCCAAGGCGCTGGCCGGGGCGCTCGGACTCGGATTCCACCGACTCCAGTGCACGGCCGACCTCCTGCCTGCCGACGTGGTGGGCGCCACCGTGCTCGGGCCCGACGGCACCGAGCCGACCTTCCGCCCGGGACCCGTCTTCACCAACGTGCTCATGGCCGACGAACTCAATCGGGCGTCGCCGAGATCCCAGTCCGCCCTCCTCGAGGCCATGGAGGAGCACCAGGTGAGCGTCGACGGCGTCACCCGAGCACTGCCCGTACCGTTCTTCGTGCTGGCCACCCAGAACCCGTTCGACGCGACGGGCACGTCGCCGCTCCCCCACGGGCAGCGGGACCGCTTCCTCGTGCGGCTGATGCTCGGCTACCCGAGTCGCCCCCAGATGGACGCCATGCTCGCGGGACCCGATCCTGCCGACACCGTGCGCCAGGTGCGTCCTTCCGTGACGCCGGAGGAGTTCCACCGGCTGATGGAGGCGGTGGCTGCCGTTCACGTCGCCCCGCCTGTACGGAGCTACGTCCTCGACCTCGTCGAGTCCACCCGGGTCCATCCGCTGGTCGCGGTCGGTGCCTCACCGCGGGCCGCGCTCGCCCTGATCCGGGTCTCCTCCGCTCTGGCCGTGGCCTCCGGTCGGAGCTTCGTGACACCGGACGACGTGCAGGAGGCCGCGGTCCCTTCGCTGGCCCATCGACTGCTCCTCCGCCCCGGTGTGGAGGTGACCGGCGGAGAGGGTGAGGACCTGGTGGCCGAAGTCACCTCCTCCATCGCGGTGCCGCTCCGGGGCGATTGACCGACCCGTGAGCCCCCCGAAGCTGCGGCCGACGTCCCGGGGGATCGTGACCCTCGGGGCCTTCGGCCTGGTGATGGCCGCAGCGGTCACGACGGGAACGCCCGAGCTCGCACCCCTCGCCCTCGTCATCGGGATCCCGCTGTTGGCGGGCCTCGTCCTGGCCCACCGGCGTGCGCGCTTCGCGATCGCCTCGGTGGCCCTCCACGCGCACGTCGAGCCGGGTGCCGTGGAGGCAGGAACGGCGATGCAGGTCCGACTGTCGGTGACCAACCGGTCGACGGGCGGTACCGCCGTCCCGTGGATCGGCCTGCCGCGCGTCGAGGACGGGTGGCGACGCCGCGGAGGCGGTCCCGACGCCTCCCGCCGGGCCCGGTGGGTGGCCCCGTCGGTGCCGTCCGTCCAGGCCCTCCCGCATCCCGCTCCGGGACGGACGGAGTCGTACCTCTTCGACGTGCCCACCGGTCGGCGCGGCGTCTTCACGCTCCCGCCACAGCAGTCCTGGGCCCACGATCCCTTCGGGCTCGTCGGCACACCGGGACCCGTGACACCGGTCGTCACCGCCGTTGTCCACCCCGTTGCGCATCGCGTCGGCCACCCGACCGTCGGACGTTCCGCGTCCGATGTCGGATCGACGTCGACGGTGACCGTGGACTCGGGCTCGGGCAACGGCCTGGGCGAGCTCGGAGGACTCCGACCCTACGTGGCCGGTGACCGGCTGAGTCTCCTCCACTGGCCGGCCAAGGTCCGCTACGGGACGTGGTTCGTTCGTCAATTCGACGCCGAAGGCACCGCCACGGCGTCCGTCGTGCTCGACGATCGGGCCGGGGTCCACCGCCGCGCCGAATTCGAACGACTGGTGTCCGCCGCGCTCTGGGTCGTCCTCGAGACGGCGCGGTCGTCCGGGGCGGTGCACGTGACGACGCTCACCGGTCGGTCCTACTGCTTCGCGCCCGACGACCAGGGGCGCGCCGAAGCCCGGTTGGTGCTCGCAGAGCTGCAGCCGGTCCCGCTACGGACGCCGGGAGGTGTCCCGGCGATCCCTGCCGACGCGGTGGTCCTCACCACGCGGACCGGAGCCGAGCGACTGGTGCGGCAGGCGCCCGGCGCCGGGCCACCCGACGGCTCCGGCGATCGCTTCCCATCGGTCGGCGGTTCGGCCCGGGTCGTGGTCGTATGAGCCGACGCTGGACACGGGAGCTCGCCATGTCGGGCGCATCGCTCGTGGCTGCGTACTCGGTGGCCCGGTTGGCATCCGGCGTGACCGTGGCCACGATGGTGACCGCGATCGTCGGGACGGGGCTGGTCGCCGCACTCTCTCGTCGGCCGACGGTCGCCCTGGCCGTCGGAGTGCTGGCGGTGGCGGTCGGCGCCCTCTGGTTCGGGCTCCAGGCCGCTGTCGTCTCGGGGTTCCCGGACATGCGTGCGGCACGGGTCCTGCGCACGTCACTGCAGTCCTCCCGGGCACTCCTCGAGTCCTTCCACCTTCCGTTGGCCCACACGCCGGGTGTCGTCCTGCTCAGTGTCCTGGTGGGTGGCCTGGTCGCGATCGCCGGACGGGCGATGGGCACGTATCGGCCAGCGGTCTCCCTGGCGCCGGCGGTCGTGGTCACGGTGTGGTCGACCATCCTCCTCCCCACGGTGGGCGCTGCGTGCGCCGGCCTCGCACTGGGCGCCTGTGGGCTCGTCCTCCTCGTCGGCGTGGACGACGCCGTTCGAGGGGTGGCGACCGCCGTGGCGGGGATCTCCCTGGCGGCCGCGGTACTGGCCGTGGGTTTCTCCTCCGTCGCCGGCTCCGAAGTGGCGGCGCCCGGCGGCCCGGAGGCCCCCGCCGTCGCACCATCGGCGTTGTCGCTCGCCACCGATCTGACCCGCGTGGAGCGTCGGGACGCAAACGTCGTGCTCTTCCGGTCCAGGTCTTCCGTCCCCAGCTACTGGCAGGTCACTGCGCTGACCGCCTACACGGGAGACCGGTGGCGCCCCGACCCGGCGACGACCGCGCTGATCATGGGGTCGGCTCCCGCCCGGGGCCCCGGTCCTCCGACCGGCTCACACGTGTACCGCTCCGGCGTGACCCTCGCCGCCTACAGTGGGCGCCTGCTTCCGGCGCCACCGATGACGGTCGCCGCCACCGGGGACGGATCGCCGGTGGTCACGCCCTCGGGAGTGGTCGCCACCACGCCGATGGGCCTGCGGGGCGGCTACACGGTGACGTCCGTCGTGCCGTCTCCCGTGAGCGACACCGCGTCGTCCGTCGCTCCGCCCGCAGCGGACACTGCGCTCGGGCCGATCCCCGGGGCCGTCCGTGCGCTCGCCCTGACCATCACCGGTGCACAGTCGTCCCCACTCGGCAAGGCGGAGGCCCTGACGGACTTCTTCCGTTCGGGGAGGTTCCACTACAGCATCGACGCGTCGCAGCCCGCCGGCACGGACCCCCTCGTAGCCTTCCTCACCGAGACCCGTACGGGATCATGCGAGGAGTTCGCAGGTGCGTTCGCCGTGCTGGCGAGGGCCGCCGGACTTCCGACACGGGTCGCCGTCGGCTTCACTCCGGGACGACCGGACAACGGGGTGACGGTGGTGCGCGGCAGCGACGCGCACGCATGGCCTCAGGTGCTGATCGGTGTCACCTGGGCGTCCTTCGAGCCGACACCGCAGCTTCCCTCCGGCGAGCTCTCCCCGCCGGGCGTCCTGGGTCCGTCGGGACTCGGCAATGCCAACCCGACAGGCCCTCCCACGCGGCCTCCCGTGTCCGTTCCGGTGGTGACGACGCCGAGCCCGACGATTCCGCCGCCTGCCGTCACGGCGGCCTCCGGAGCGCCCGACGGCCGGGCGGCTGTCGCGGTGGCGGTCACGCTGTTCCTCCTCTTGGCCGTGGCGGCTGTCGTCGGGTTCAGGCGCAGGCGCCGGAGCAGGCAGGCGCCCGTCGATCGCCTGGTCGCGCTGTGGGGATCGATCGACAGGGCACTGGCGCGGCGCGGTTCCGCCCGACCGGTGTGGCGCACACCGATGGCGCACGTCCGCGTCCTCTCCACCCTCCAGGGGGACGATCCGGCGCGTGCGACCGTCGAGGACCTGGCCGTGGTCGCGTCCGTTCTCGAAGACGTGGCCTACGGCTCCGCCCGCCTCACCGCCGAGCAGACCGGGCGGGCGGTCCGGGCCGGTGCACGCGCCCGGAGGGCGATCCTCGCCGGTGTGCTCGCTCGTGGCGGCCCTGCGGATGTGGCGGCGCCGGAGCCCCGTCCGGCTCCCGATGAGTTCGCGGCGTCGTAGCCACCGGGGGCAGACGGACGCGGTCGCACACTGGCCGCCCGATCGTCCGACCCGACTCGACTCGACTCGACCATCGGGACCGTTGGCTCGGCGCCCGGGCTCAGCCGAGGGCCATCCCGATGATCGGGCGGTTGAGGACGAGACTCCCCGTCGAGCCCTGGAACGTGGCGCTGCCGAAGGCGAAGACACCGCCGTCCGAGGCGACGAGGTAGTAGCCGTTGCCGTCCGGTGCGGCGGCCATGCCCACGATGGGCCGGTTCAGGTGGACGGCGCCGAGTGAGCCCAGGAACGGTGCGCCGAAGCTGAAGATGCCGCCGTCGGCGGCCACCAGCCAGTACCCGCCGGTCGACGGGTCCACGGCCATGCCCACGATGGGCTGGTTGAGGCGTTGGCCGCCCATGGACCCCTGGAACGCGGCACCGGGGCCGAAGGCGAAGGTGCCGCCGTCGGCGGCCACCAGGTAGTAGCCGTCCCCGTTCGGCGTGGGGGTCATGCCCACCACCGGCTGGTTGAGCCGGATCGCCCCGGTCGAGCCGTAGAAGGCGGCGCCCGGCCCGAAGCTGAAGATGCCGCCGTCGGCGGCCACCATCCAGCAGCCGTTCCCCCCGGGGACGACGGCCATGCCCACCATGGGCCGGTTGGGTTCGGCGATCGAACCGGTGCAGGCCGGGTGGGCGCCGTAGGCGAAGACCGAGCCCGAGCCCGAGGCCAACTGGTAGCCGATGCCCCCCGGGGACGCGGCGAAGGCGCCGACGGCCTGCGGCTGGCCGGACGCCGCGCCGGCGAAGGGGACGCCGAAGCTGAAGATCCCGCCGTCCCCGGCGGCCAGCCAGTAGCCGGGCGCGGCCGTCGAGTGGGTGGCGATCGGCACGTCGACCACGGGGTTCGAGCCCGGGAAGGGGACCCGCCGGGTGAACGCGCAGTCCCCCGTGCCGTAGCCGC
>DATLRE010000138.1:0-24817 GCA_035534835.1 Acidimicrobiales bacterium | reverse complement strand
CGCAGGGGTGGTGCTCGAAGCGTTCAGCTTCCGGGTGGAGGACGATGAGGTGGCGCGGAGGGTGACGACCGATGTCGCCGACATCATGGACGCGTTCGAGCTGGCAGGGGTTGTCCGGCGGATCGGCGCCGTCGACCCGGGCGACAGCCGCCAGACGTCGGGGGGATCGGTGGTGCTCACCCCGGCGGGTGTCGTCTGCGCGAGGCGGTTGCTCGCCGACGCCGGCTACGACACCCCTGTGGCGGATCGTTTCGCGGACGGCAATGCCACGGACCTGCTGTTGGGCACCGACGGGGAGGGCGCCGCCGTCGTTTACGGGGAGGTGATGGCATGGCGGGCGGCCCGCGAGCCCGGCCAAGCAGCCGCCGAGATGTCCGACGCGGTGCGGGAGCTCGACGACCCCGCCCTGCGGAACCTCGGTCTGACCATCCTCGGAGAGATCGGTTCCGACGTGGCTACGCCGTACGTCCGTGAGCTTGTCTCGGAACCCGGGACTCGCGGCTTCGCCCTGTGCTGGCTGGTCGACCACGGACAGTCTGAGGAGGAGGAGCTCTTCGACCCATCGGACGTGCACGGGTTCGTCGACGTCCTCGGGTGTCGCATGGTGACGGGTGGGCCGGACGGCCTGATCTCGACGCTGGCGCTGGCCGGAGACTACGGACGACAGGTCGACGTGATCGCCGGCATGTGGAGGGCGCCGTCGCCGATGACCGAGCTGGTGCTGACGGCGATCTCCCAGGTGCACCCGACGAAGGTGGTGGCCAAAGCGGCGCGCAGGGCGCTCTTCAAGCGACGCAGCTCGAGGGGTGACGCCTGAGGCCCATGCCCTGCTTGGGCTGCTTTGGTCGCCTGCGGGTCGATGTACCCACAATAAATCGCACACACGTGTGAAAAAATGCGAGACTAGGCGCATGGACTTCGGAGATCCTGTCGAGGCGTTGATTCCGGGCGTACAAGGCCGCGTGCTGACCGTTCTGGCTCGGACCGAAGCGGAGCTGACCATGCGGGCTATCGCCGAGTTGGCAGGCGTGAGCGCCAATCAGGCCACTGTCGTGCTGAACCGCCTCGTGCGCCTGGGGCTCGTGGAGCGCCGGGACGTGGGATCCGCTGGTCTCGTGAGTCTGATCAGGGACAATGAGGCGGCACGGGCAGTGCTCATGCTGGCAGATCTCCAACGCGGGGTGTTGGCGCGGTTGACGGGGGAGGCGAGGAAGATCCGGCCGTCCCCGGCGTGTCTCGTAGTGTTCGGTCCCTTCGCCCGTCGTGAAGCACACGAGAACAGCGACATCGACGTGCTCGCCGTGCCGCCTCCCGAAGCACAGGTAGATGACGGACGATGGACGGCAGCGCTCGGCCAGTGGACCGATCGGGCGGCCCGGATCGCCGGCAATCCGGTCAATCTGCTCGAAGTCACCATGGACGAATTGCCGAAGCTGGTCCGTCGCGAGGGAGAACCGTGGCGGACGATCGTGGAGGAGGGGGTCGTACTGATTGGCGCCTTTCCCTCCGAGGTCAAGGCAGGGTGATGACGGCTGCACGCCGACAGACGCCGATGCGAACTGCTTCAGCTCCTGATGCCAGGCTTCGAACGTCGATCGAGACACCCTGCCTCTACGATGAAGGCATGGCCTACCAGCGCCCGAGCATCGCCGACGTCGCCCGCGAGTTAGGCGCGTGTCTTGCCGATGGCGACGAGTCCGGAGCTCTTCGGCTTGCGTTCCGGTGCGTCGAGCTCTTCGAGCGGGCACCGGTCGACGATCGCCAGGACCTCGTCGCCTCCGAGCCCGTCCCGACCGGGGACGCCCGCTTCGACGCCCTGCTCGCCGCGATCTCCGAGTACCTCTGCGCTCGCGAGGGACTGCTCGCCCCGACCTGGGTCGAAAATCCGAGCCGATTCCTCGACCAGTGGTGGTTCGTCTCGGGAATCCACTCCCTGCACGCCGACGCCATCGCACACAGCCCGATCTCCTTCGCCCGACGGGGTGTGTTCATCACCGCGGGCGCGCTGGCATACGCATAGCCATGCTGCTCGATCGCGAGGAGCTGCTCGCAGCACTTCGGCTCCTGGACGAGGAGCTCGGCGCCGTCGGGGTCCGGGGTGAGGTGTTCGTGGTAGGTGGCGCGGCCATGGCCCTCGCCTATGACGCCCGGAGGGCGACGGTCGACGTGGATGCCATCTTCGTGCCCGCGGCGGAAGTGCGGAGGGCGGCGGCACGGGTCGCCGAACGTCTGGAGATTGAAGAGGACTGGCTGAACGACGGAGCGAAGGCGTTCATGCCGGGCTCGGATCCCGAACGTATCGGTGTCTTCGAAGGAGATCACCTGAGCGTCGCCGCGGCTTCACCTCGCTACCTGCTGGCCATGAAACTGTTGGCATCCCGACTCGAGCGTGATCAGGACGACATCCGGTTCCTCTATGACCTGTGTGGTTTCTCCACCGCCGAGGAAGGCCTGGACCTGATCGAGTCGACGTACCCCGATCGTGCTATCGCTCCGAGGGTGCGGTTTCTCCTCGAGGAGATGTTTCCTGGGGAAGGGCGGCAGATTGCACCGCGAGATGCACGACGGAGGGACGGCCCAGGGATGGAACACTGACCGGTCGGCCCTTGATCGGACCAAGCCCGGGGGACGGTGGGCAATCGCCGATTCCATCCCTACTTTATCCCTACAACTCGGCGGAACCGGGTGGATCCAGGATGACTCGATCCCGAATAGACGCAGGTCAGCGCACTGGAGGCCACCAGCTGGACCCCCGGATCCGAGCACCCAGATCTACGAGGACACCAACCAGATCCAGCGGGTGGTCATCGCCAAGAAGCTGCTGGGATAGGAGTTCCGGCGTCGCCAGTCGCGGTGTCGAAACTTGGTGGGCGCTCGACCAGGGAGGGTTCCATGGAGACGGGCGGGAATGCCTCGCAGCCGGACCCTTGCTCGACGAGGTCTCCGTGGCCGTCCCGAGCACGCGATCACACGGGGAGTCCGTCCCCTACCAGGTACGTTGATGTCAGTCGGCCTTTACGCTGCCCAGGTATGGATCTACTATAAGTAGAACTATGTTGGAGATGAGGATTGACCGGGATGAACAGGTCGCCTTGCACGACCAGGTTGCGGCGGAGATCCGAAGGGCCATTGCTGAAGGCGAAGCTGCTCCTGGAGAGCGTCTGCCTCTGGCCAAGGACATCGCCGCCATTCTCGGCGTGAATAAGAACACGGTCCTACGGGCCATGCACATATTGCGAGACGAGGGGCTGCTCGAGTTCAGCCGTGGCAGAGGCGTTACCGTCGTGGGGGCGCCCGAGCGTGGTCTTGTTGTGAGCCAAGCCCGAGAGTTCATGTCCTTTGCCCGCCGATACGGCTACCGACGATGTGACGTACTCAAGTTGATTCAAGAGCTGCCATGACCATCATCGACGAAGCGCCGAGCCCACCAGCAAGTCACGATGCCGAAGCACTATTTCCAGAGACTCGTCGCCGGCGCCGGCGGATTCGCATCACTTTCGGGGTGCTCGTGCTTGTGGTCGCTGCGGCCATCGCAATTCCTCTTGGGGGACACTTCTTTGGCCACGACCGTTTGGGTGCAGGAAAGCCGCCGATCCATCGCGTGTCGACCGCGGTCTGGGCGGATGCTCGCCGCACGTGCGATGGTCCCGGACTTCGGGCAATCTCGGCGAATTCAAGCGGCAAGGCCCATCTTTATGGTGCCTATCCCACGACCGTGCGCCTCGCGGTGAACTGGCCGACCAAGATCTATCCCGTGTCGGGACAGCAAACGCCGACGACCGTATCGAGCGGGAGCCATCCGGTCGGTCACTTCGACGGGTGGCCGCCTGGTCTCAATAGTTCGCAACGAGCCACCATCTGCATCTTCACGGGCAATTTTGTTTACAAAGTTCCCTCGATGCAGGGTGTCTACTCCGACCAGCGGGCCAGAGTATTCCTGGTCTACGTGGGAGTAATCGGCTCGGGGTTCTCGATCACACCAGCAAACTCCATTCCCCGAACCCCAGTTCCGGTGGCATAAGGAAAGACGAGGGTGCAATGCCTGGGGTGGCCCCTATCGCCGGGATTGAGCACCTGGAGACATCGGGCTCCATTGTGTGCCTAAGGTTCTGACAGACACCGGGAGGGTCACCATGAGTGAAGAAGTCGAAGTGGGAACCGTTGCGGAACTGCAGCCTGGCGTCATTCGCGGCGCAGGCCACTATGCCGTGGGGAACGCTGGAGGCGAACTCTTCGCGGTGAGTCGGCGTTGCCGCCACCTTCGCGCCGATCTCGCCGAAGGTTCACTCGATGAAGAGGGTTGCCTCGTGTGCCCCTGGCACGGCGCGAAGTACGACGTCTCGACGGGTCGCATGACCCTCGGCCCGCAGGGTGCCTTCGCCAAGGTCCCGGGCCTTGATGCGGCCTTCCGACTGTTGACCAGGGTGATTCCGCTGCGCCGTGGCAAGGTGACCGAAAGGAACGGGAAGGTCTCCGTTCAATAGGGTTCGCCGTTTGCGCTGACTGCCTCCGATCGATGCCGGGTCGTGGCCGTCCGACGGGACGGACCAGGCCTCCCGCTGCTCTCTCCCGTGGGCCGACGGCGCACCCGATCGCCTAGTGCGGACAGAGGGGAGCCAATGCATTCGTGGCCGGTGTCGTGACAGCCAAGGTTTCGCAGCCGGGGGCAGACGAGTCTTCCCGCTGAACTCCGACACCGATGGGGCATTGCCGAGGGCGGCGACGTTGCGTTCGTCGACCTCGGGGATGCTGCACTTGTCCTACCGGGCGGCAAGGAGGCGGCGAAGGCCGACGTGCGGCGGGCATCGGCGGGCGGAGCGTACGCCGAGGGTCTGGCCGCCATCGGCGACCCCGACCTTTCCCTCCAAGCCCCTCCTGCTCGACGACCGGGCCTTTGAGCGCCTCGGACCGGTCCTCGGACCGTGGCGCGCGAACTCATGCTGGCGCTGCCCGATGATGTCGACCTGCCGGAGCCGAGACTCGTCGTCCCGGCGATGGTCGACGTGCAGCGTCGTCATCCGGTACCGAACGTCTTGAGCATCGAAGCTGTCGTTGCCGCGCTGTTGTTGGGGGCGAACATGGTCCTCCGTCCTTCGACTGTCCGAGGTCAGCTTCGGCCGGTCCTTCGAAACGAGGGCCTTGCGTTCCAGGCGGTCGACCTCCCGTAGGCGGGGACCGTCCCCGAATCCCGGGGTGACCATCTCCGGAGATCGGAGCTCACCGATCCCGGAACGCCGTTGGTGCGTGGCGGACGTTCGGGTTCAAATTGCGGATCGCAGACGAACACGAGCACCCGGATCTACGAGGGCACCAACCAGATCCAGCGGGTGGTCATCGCCAAGCAGCTGCTCGGGTAGCACCTCGTCGAGGCAGTCGCGGCGAAGGGGACGTCGATGACGGCCTACCTCCAGCGGGTGCGTACCGAGGAACGACGGTCGACGATGAGCCCAGCCGGTCACTCCTGGCCCGCGGATGGTGGCGGCGCAGTGGCGGCCCGCCCGCAGCCCGCCCAGGAGTCAGGCCGGCCGCAGAGGTGTTGATCCCACCCGACGGCAACTGTGGTCGTCGGGCCGACTCGGGTCAGGCCGCCGAAGCCGAAGCCGAAGCCGAAGCCGAAGCCGAAGCCGCCGACGCCGACGCAGCGGCAGCGGCAGCGGCCGTCCGCTCCGCACGCCGGCGCAAGGACCAGCCCGGCCCGCGCAGTACGTAGGACAGACGTTCGGCCCAGCCCGTGGAGGAGGCGATGTCCCGGGCCAGGTCGACGTACTCGTGGGTGGCGATCCGCGCCGGGTTGAACGTGTCGATGTTCGTGGTGAGCCCGTACACGACCGGAGTGTCCTCGGGCTCGAAGGTCCCGAACAGCCGGTCCCAGACGATCAGGATGCCCCCGTGGTTCCGGTCGAGGTACGGGCGGTTCGATCCGTGGTGCACCCGGTGGTGGGAGGGTGAATTGAGGGCCCGCTCCGCCCGGCCGATCCGGTCGATCGCCTCGGTGTGGATCCAGAACTGGTAGATCAGGTTGACGCCCCGCGCCGTCGCCACCGCGTCGGGCGGTACGCCGAACAGGCACAGCAGGCCGTATGGGATCGTGGTGCCGAGGGCGTCGGCGACCGGCTGGCGCAGGGCGGTCGACAGGTTGTACCGCTCGCTCGAGTGGTGGACCTCGTGGACGGCCCACATGTAGCGGCTGGTGTGCATGAACCGGTGGTTCCAGTAGTAGAGGAAGTCCCACCCGACGACGGCGGCGGCCAGCGCAGCGGGTCCGCTCCCGAGCGACGGGACGAGCCGCCGGGCCCACAGGCGTTCGGAGGTGGTGGCCGTGGCCCAGGCACTGGTGATGGCCACGCCCCCCACGGCCACGGCGACGACGCCCCCGACCGAGGCGACCCTGCGGGCCGTCGACTGCGGCCCGACCGACCGACCGGCATCGTCCCCGCTCGAGTCGTCCCCGCTCGAGTCGTCCCCGCTCGAGTCGCCCCCGCTCGAGCCGGGCGTGTCGTCCCCCGGCATCCGGCGCTCGGACCGGCGGGCGACGACGTCGGCGGCCGTGGTGACCGCGGCGGCCACCACGGCCACACCGACGGCGGCCTTGGCGAACCGGCCGCGACCCGGGGTGATCGGGCGGAGGAGCCGGGGCACCACGAAGGGGGCAAGCAGACTCAGGTTGCCCATGGCCAGGCTGGCCAGCGTGTCGCGGCGTTCGTAGTCGCCCGCCGACGGTGCCCCGCCCCGGGCCAGTCGGCGTCGTTGGGCCAGGTACTCGACGCCCATGGCGGCGAAGTACCCCGGGACGGCCACCACCGTCAGGTCCACGGCATCGGTTCCGGGCTTCGACAGCCAGGACACGGTCAGTCCGTCCCGGTGACGGTCACGGTGCGCCCCGGGAGCCGGCCCCGTACCGGTACGCGGCCGGCGCAGCGCACGCGTGCACCTTCGTCGCACTCATCCGGATCCTCCCCTTGCTCGGATGGCCGGACGAAGGGCCGACCGCCCGCACCCGGTGGCGCCGGGTGCGGCGGGCATCCCCGCCCGTCCGCCCGGCAGAGTACCGCACCGGCCCGTCCGGGCCGCCTGCGGTCCGGAACCCTGCGTCCCGTCCCGTCCCAGGGCCGTCGATAGGCGCGGCCCGGGATCAGCCGCCGGTTCCCGCGCGCAGGGGCCGCAGCGCTCCGTCGAGCCTGGCCAGCTCAGCCAGCATGCCGGCGGCGCCCAGGGACAGCGCGTCGTTCGGGACGAATCGCCCCTCGTCGTCGAGGAACTGAGCGACGAAGGGGATGTTGACGGCCTCGACCACCGGCGTCATGCGCAGCGCGGCCACCACCGGCTTGAGTGCCGTCATGGCCCGGGTCCCGGCGGCGACCCCTCCGTAGCTGACGAAGCCCACCGGCTTGTAGTTCCACTCCGCGTGCAGGAAGTCGAGGGCGTTCTTGGTGGCGGCGTTGAAACTGTGGTTGTACTCGGGGATCACGAACACGTAGGCGTCGCCCCGGTCGATCGTCTCGCTCCAGGCGATGGTGTGGGGGTGCTCGTACCGGCGGGCGACGGGGTGGCCGGGCTCGTCGAGCAGCGGCAGCGCGACCTCTGCCAGGTCGAGGAGCTCGACGGAGAAGGCGCCCTGCTCCCGGGCGATGCCGTCGAACCACAGCGCCACCGGGAGTCCGACCCGACCCGGGCGGGTGCTTCCGATGATGACCTGGAGGGTGGACTTGGACACGGGGCTCCTTGGGGGTGGCGGCGACCGGGCGGAACGGGTAAGTGGTTGTGTGCGCAACTAGCTTACGTGCGACGCGGGGCCCGCCGATCCACACCCTCCGGCGGTGGCCGCTGGTCCCGACCCGGGGTGTCGGCCGGTCGGTCCGGGACGGGCCGGGCACCAGGTTCTAGAACCGGTTCTATACTGCTCCCGCCGGGTTCCGGGCGACGACTTCCGGGCCGGCTGCCAGTCGAACTCGCACGCCACCAACCGATACGCACAACTAGGGGGAACCTCCATGGCCCAGCCGGTGATCGTCGAAGCAGTCCGCACGCCCATCGGGAAGCGCAACGGGTGGCTGTCGGGGTTCCACGCCGCCGAGCTGCTGGGCACGGCCCAGGTCGAGCTGGTGAAGAAGGCCGGCATCGACCCCGGTTCCGTGGAGCAGATCGTCGGTGGATGCGTCACCCAGGCGGGCGAGCAGGCGTCCAACGTCACCCGCACCGCCTGGCTGAGCCAGGGCATGCCCTACGAGACGGCCGCCACCACGGTCGACTGCCAGTGCGGCTCGGCGCAGCAGGCCAACAACTTCGTCGCCAACCTCATCGGCGCGGACGTCATCCACTCGGGCATCGCCTGCGGGGTCGAGGCCATGAGCCGGGTGGGCCTCGGGGCCAACGCGTTCAACGGGCCGGGCAAGTCGCGCCCTGACGAGTTCCCGTGGGACATGCCCGACCAGTTCAACGCGGCCGAGCGGATCGCCCAGAAGTACGGGATCACCCGTGCCGACGTGGACTGGCTCGGCCTCGAGTCGCAGCGCAAGGCCGCGGTCGCCGTGGCCGAGGGCCGCTTCGATCGGGAGATCGTCCCGGTGGAGGCTCCGGTCATGGGAGCCGAGGGTCCGACCGGCGAGCGCAGCCTCGTCTCCCGGGACCAGGGTCCCCGCGAGACCACGGCCGAAGGCCTGGCCGGACTCAAGCCCGTCCTGCCCGACGGCATGCACACGGCCGGCAACAGCTCGCAGATCTCCGACGGTGCCGCCGCGGTGCTGTGGATGTCCCAGGAGCGCGCCGGCGAGGCCGGGCTGCGCCCCCGGGCCCGGATCGTGGCCCAGACCCTGGTCGGCTCCGATCCCTACTACCACCTTGACGGACCAATCGCCGCCACGACGGACGTCCTGAAGAAGGCCGGCATGACCATGGCGGACATCGACATCTTCGAGGTCAACGAGGCCTTCGCCTCCGTCGTCATGTCGTGGGGCAAGGTCCACAAGGTCGACTGGGACAGGGTCAACGTCAACGGCGGGGCGATCGCCCTCGGCCACCCGGTGGGCTCGACGGGCGCCCGCCTGATCACCACCGCCCTCCACGAGCTGGAGCGGACCGACAAGAACCTGGCCCTCATCACCATGTGCTGCGGAGGAGCGCTCGCCACCGGCACGATCATCGAGCGGATCTGACACCTCCGGGTCGCCGATCCGGGTAACGGTTGGCGGGGCCACCCGCACGTGGTTGCATGGAGGGATGCGCCCTCCGTCCTCCCCGCGGGCGCGAGCCGTCGTGCGACTCGCCTCCGTCGTCGCCGTGGCCGTCCTCGCCACCGCGTGTGCGAGTGCGGCGGTGTCGGACGCGGCCGGCCCGGCAATGGGCGCCAGCGCCCGCGTCGAAGCCACCGCCTCCCGCTCGACGACCGACTCGTCGTGGACGACGTTCGACCAGAACGGGTTGCGGACCGGCGTGGACGCGTCCGGCGACTCGTTCTCGCCGGCCACGCCGGCGTGGACGTCCCCCGTCCTCGACGGCAGTCTCTACGGGCAGCCCCTCGTGGCCGGCGGGCGGGTGTTCGCGGCCACGGAGAACGACACCGTGTACGCCCTGGGCGCCGACAGCGGTTCCGTCCTCTGGTCGACCCATCTCGGAGCGCCGTTCGACCCGGCGAACTTCCCGGGGGGGATCTGCGGCAACATCCACCCGACCGTCGGCATCACCTCCACCCCGGTGATCGACCCGGCGCGCGGCGAGATCTTCGTGGTGGCAGCCGAGCAGGCAGGGTCGGAGGCCGCCCACCATCTGGTCGGCCTGGACCTCTACACGGGCGGGGTCGTCCTCGACGAGGTCATCGATCCGGCGTCGGTCACCTCGCCGGCCCACGAGCTCCAGCGTGCCTCGCTGGCCCTGGCCGACGGGCGGGTGATCGTCGGCTTCGGCGGGAACGCGGGCGACTGCGAGCCCTACCACGGCCTCGTCGTGTCCGCCCCCGAGGCAGGCGGGCCGGCGTCGGTGTTCACCGTGGCGGACGCTCCCGGCGACTCGCAGGGCGCGGTGTGGATGGGCGGTGCCGCCCCGACGGTCGACGGCCAGGGGAACGTGTGGGTCGCCACCGGGAACAGTGCGTACACCAGCGGCAGCCCGCCCTACGACAACAGCGACGGTGTCCTGAAGCTCGGCCCGACGGCCACCCTGCTGGACGCGTTCGCCCCGAGCTCGTGGCTGTCCGACAATGCCTCCGACGCAGACCTGGGTTCGACCACCCCGGCGCTGCTGCCCAACGGGCTCGTCTTCGAGGTCGGGAAGGCGAGGACCGCTTACGTGCTCCGCCAGTCGTCGCTCGGCGGCGTGGGCGGCCAGGTGGCCTCGAGCCCGGGCTTCTGCGGGTCCGAGGCCTTCGGGGGCTCGGCCGACCTGAACGGCACCCTGTTCGTGCCGTGCGGTGACGGGCTGCGCGCCGTGCAGCCGACGGCGTCGGCACCCACCGCCCTCTGGCGGGCGGCGAGCGGCGTCCACGGGTCGCCCATCGTGGCCGGGGGACTGGTGTGGTCCATCTCCTCGGGAACCCTCTATGCCCTGGACGCGTCGAACGGTGCCACCGTGCAGCAGTTCGCCATCGGCTCGAGCCCGTCCTCGTTCCCGTCGCCGGCCGCTGCCGACGGGCTGGTCATCGCCCCGTCGGCGAACCAACTCCATGCGATCCGGGGCCCGGCGGGCCTGCCCGGTCCTCCGGTGCCGGGTCCCTCGACGCCGGGCTACTGGCTGGCGGCTGCCGACGGCGGCGTCTTCTCCTTCGGCTCCGCCGCGTTCTTCGGCTCGGCCGGAGCGCTGCCCCTGACCCGGCCGGTGGTGGGTGCGGCCTCCACCCTCGACCACGGGGGCTACTGGCTCGTGGCGTCGGACGGCGGGGTCTTCGCCTACGGCGATGCCGGCTTCTACGGGTCGACCGGCGGATTGGACCTCCGTGCGCCGGTCGTCGGCATGGCGGCGACGCCGGACGGACGCGGCTACTGGCTGGTCGCCTCGGACGGCGGGGTCTTCGCCTTCGGCTCGGCCGGGTTCCACGGTTCCACGGGCGGCCTCACCCTGACCCGGCCCGTCGTGGGCATGGCCGTCCCGTCGGGCAGCGCCGACGGCTACTGGCTGGTCGCCTCGGACGGTGGCGTGTTCGCCTTCGGGTCCGCGCCGTTCGCCGGGTCCATGGGGGGCGCCCCCCTGGCACGCCCCGTCGTCGGCATGGCCTCGTCGCACACGGGGGCCGGCTACTGGCTGGTGGCGTCCGACGGCGGGATCTTCGCCTTCGGGGACGCACCGTTCGAGGGATCGACCGGGAGCCTGGCCCTGCGCGCCCCCGTGGTGGGAATGGCCCAGGGCCCCGCGCATCCCTGAGCCGCCGGGCCCCTGGCGATCGCCCCGGAGTGCCCGTTCCGTCCGTGTCGGCCACGGAAAGCAGAATCCGTTCTAGATTCTGTGGGCCGACGGCACCGCCGGGGCGCGCATCCACACACCGCAGCGCTCCGGCGCACGAGAGGGGACCTGGCGGGCACGCCGCCCCGAAGGGAGCAGCACCATGATCGAGACCGAGCACCTGAGCTACGAGGTGGTCGGCACGACGGCCGTCGTGACGATGAACCGCCCCGAGGCGAAGAACTCGCTGTCGGGTCCCATGCTGGTGGGCATGGTGGACGCTTGGACCGAGATCGACGCGAACGACGACATCCGGTGCGCCATCCTGACCGGCGCCGACGGGACGTTCTGCTCGGGCATGGACCTGAAGTCGATGTCGGGCCCGGGCAACGAGGAGGTGTCGGCGAGGATGGCCGCCGACCCGGACCTGCACTGGAAGGCTCTGCTCCGCCACCACCAGCTGCGCAAGCCGCTGATCGCCGCCGTGGAGGGCTACGCCGTGGCCGGCGGGACCGAGATCCTCCAGGGGACCGACATCCGCGTGGCCGGGGAGAGCGCGGTGTTCGGGCTCTTCGAGGCGAAGCGGGGCCTGTATCCGCTGGGCGGCTCGGTGGTCCGGCTGGTCCGCCAGATCCCCTACACGGTGGCGATGGACCTCCTCCTGACCGCCCGGTCGATGAGCGCCTCCGAGGCCAAGGAGGTCGGTCTGATCGGCCACGTGGTGCCCGACGGCTCGGCACTCGACAAGGCCCTGGAGATCGCCGAGGTGATCGGGTCCAACGGCCCCCTGGCCGTCGAGGCCATCAAGGCCTCGCTGCGGGCCACCGACGGCATGTCCGAGGCCGACGCACTGGCGGCCGACCTCGAGATCGGCTGGCCCATCTTCTCCACGGCGGACGCCGCCGAGGGGATGCGGGCGTTCGCCGAGAAGCGGCCGCCCGTCTACACCCGCACGTGAGCGACTCCGCCGCCGCCGGCCGCCCCATCCCGTTCCCGGACGACCACCCCGACACCGCCCGGCTCCGCCTGGCCGAGGCCCTGCGCCCGCTGATCGCCATGACCGTGTCGGGTACGCCCGACGACGGGGAGCTGACGGTCGCGGCCGAGGCCGTGGAGCGGATCGCCGTCGAGCTCGCGGAAGGCGCCGGGACCGACCGCAGGATGCGCCAGCCACCCGACACGGACCGGCCCTCCGTCGAGTACTTCCCGACCAGTCCGATCGCCGGGATCCTCAACCCGATCGCGCCGCCGGTCCGCCTCGAGATCGTCGACGGCGAGGACGGGGCCCCGCCGGAGATCCGGGCCACGGCGTGGTTCGACTACCCCTACGAAGGTCCCCCGAGCTGCGTCCACGGCGGGGTCATCGCCGCCACCTTCGACGAGATCCTGGGGGCGGCGAACATGGTCGCCGGCAACCCGGGGATGACCGGGACGCTCACCGTGCGGTACCGCAAGCCCACGCCGCTGCGCACCGATCTCCGGCTCGAGGCCCGCTTCCTCGAGCGCGACGGGCGCAAGATCCGGACCTGGGCGGGGATGTATCACGGCGACGTGCTGACGGCGGAGGCCGACGGCTTGTTCATCGAGGTGCTGCCCCGGCAGATGCTGGCGATCGCCGAGCAGAACGCCGCCGGTCCCGACGACGGGCTCCTCGAGGCCATGCGCCGGGGGGTGGACGCCGTCGAGTCGGGGACGGATCCGGGTGCCGCTGCGTCCGGAGGCTGACCGGCCGGCGGAATCGGGTCCGACCGTTCGACGGGTCGGCGGCCACCCGCCACCGCACCGCGGACTCAGATCTTCTCGCGGCCTTCCCAGTACGGGTCCCGCAGCTTGCGCTTGTAGAGCTTGCCGTTCGGGTCGCGGGGCATCGAGTCGGTGAAGTCGATCGACTTGGGCGTCTTGAACCTCGCCAGTCGGGTCGAGCAGTACTCGAGGATCTCGGCGGCCAGCTCGTCGGAGGGCTCCACGCCCTCGGCGGGCTCGACGACGGCCTTGATCTCCTCGCCCCAGTCCTCGTGGGGGATGCCGAACACCGCCACGTCGCCGACCTTGGGGAATCCGAGCAGCACGTTCTCGATCTCGGCCGGGTAGATGTTGGCGCCGCCCGAGATGATCATGTCGATCTTCCGGTCGCGCAGGAACAGGTACCCGTCCTCGTCGATCAGACCGACGTCCCCGACGGTGAAGAACTTGCCGATCCGGTTGCTCTTGGTCTTCTTCTCGTCCTTGTGGTATTCGAAGTCGCCGGTCGACATGGACATGTACACGGTGCCGATCACGTTCGGCTCCTCGATCCGGTTGCCCTCGTCGTCGAAGACGGCGATCTCCGAGATCGGCCACGCCTTGCCGACGGTGCCCGGCTTGGTCAACCACTCCTGGGCGGTCACCAGTGTGCCGCCGCCCTCGGACGCCGCGTAGTACTCGTCGATGGCGTCGCCCCACCAGGCGATCATCTGGTGCTTGACGTCGACGGGGCACGGGGCTGCGGCGTGGATCATGTGCCGGAGCGACGACACGTCGTAGCGGGCACGGGTCTCCTCGGGCAGGGCCAGGAGCCGGTGGAACTGGGTGGGCACCATGTGCGAGGTCGTCACCTTGTACTGCTGGATGAGCCGGAGCATCTCCTCGGGAAGCCACTTGTCCATCACCACGATGGTGTGTCCCAGGTGGATCGAGGCGCCCGAGAAGCGCATCACCGCCGTGTGGTAGAGCGGCGAGCCCACGATGTGGACGTTCTCGTCCTGGGGCTGGATGTTGAAGAGGAACAGGATGCCGGACTGTCCGAGGGCGGCCTCCTCGGGGGACAGCCCACTGAGCCGGCGGAACACGCCCTTCGGGTTGCCGGTCGTGCCCGACGTGTAGTTCATGACGTCGCCGATGGTCCGGTCCTCGGGGTCGGTGGTCGGCTGTGCGTCGCGCATCCGGGCGAAGGAGCCGAAGCCGGGGATGTCACCCACCGCGAAGCAGATCGACGACGGCAGCTCGGCCTCCTCGGCGGCGTCGAGTGCCACGTCGGCGAACCGCTCGTGGGCCACGAAGGCCTTGGCACCGGAGTCGGCGAGGATGTAGGCGACCTCCGGGCCGACCAGGTGGTGGTTGATCGGCACCAGGTACCAACCGGCCTGCAACGCGGCGAGGTAGAGCTCGAACATCTCCACGCCGTTGGGCAGGAGGGTGGCCACCACGTCGCCGGGCTGGAGGTTGAGGCCGCGCAGGCCGTGGACCACCTGGTTCGTGCGTCCCAGGAGCTCACCCGAGGTGTACTCGGTGCCGTCCGGCGCGACCAGCGCCAGGTGCTCCGGATGCTCGTGCGCCAGTGCCCAGAAGCCGAGATCACCCATGTCGTCGCATTCCCCCGTGTCGTCGTCGCTGCGCTTCCGTCGTCGCGGTGATCCCGCCGGACGGTGGTCGGCGGGGACGTCCACGCCCGGCTCCGTGTCGGGCCCGCGGTGGGCGACCGGTGACGGGGCGAGGTGGCGCCGACCCGATGGGGACGCTAGAACAGGTTCCAGTGGATGGTCAACCTGCCTGCCCGCTGGCGCGCGCTCCGACAGCGACGCCGCTGCCGGAGCGCGGGACCGCTGTCCACGCCACGGCGTGACACTGGTCGCCACGATGGATACCCGAACCACGAACACGAGGAGTTGCCCGCAATGACTGCATTCCTGGACGGCAAGGTCGTCGCCATCACCGGCGCCGGCGGAGGCATCGGTCGGGCCGTCGCCCTGGCCGCCGCAGCCGAGGGAGCCAAGGTCGTCGTGGCCGACATCGGCGTGTCGATGGCCGGCGAGGACCCGAAGAGCGAGGTGGCCGAGGCCGTCGTCGCCGAGATCGAGGCCGCCGGTGGGGAGGCCGTCGCGGTGGCCGAGAGCGTCACCACGCTGGCCGGCGGGGAGCGGATCGTCGGCACCGGCGTCGAGCGGTGGGGACGGATCGACGGCGTCGTGGCCGTGGCCGGGATCCTGCGCGAGCGGATGCTGTTCAACATGGCCGAGGACGAGTGGGACGCCGTCATCGAGACGCACCTGAAGGGACACTTCACCGTGTTCCGGGCTGCGTCGGCCGTCATGCGCAAGCAGGAGGGCGGCGGCTCGCTGGTCGCATTCACCTCCGGCGCCTTCGCCGGCAGCGTGGCCCAGGCCAACTACGCGGCGGCCAAGGGCGGGATCGTGTCCCTGGTGCGCTCGGCCGCCGCCGGACTCCACCGGTACGGCATCACGGCCAACGCCATCGCACCGGTTGCCCGCACCCGGATGTCGGCCAACGTGCCCATGGACCTGGCCGAGATGGGGGATCCCGAGGACGTGGCGCCGATGGTGGTCTACCTCCTGTCCGAGCAGGCCCGGCACGTGACCGGCCAGGTCTACACGTCGGTGGGTCCGAAGATCGCCGTCTGGAACCAGCCTCGCGAGGTGCGGGCCGTGTACGCCGACGGACGGTGGACGCCCGAGCTGATCGCGGCACGACTGGATTCGACGGTCGGCCAGGAGCGCATGCCGCTGCTGGACCAGCTCGAGGCCTACCGCAAGGCGGCCGAGGCCAAGGCGGCCGCAGAGGCCGGGTCCGCCGGCTGAGCCGCGGTCCGGTCCGCCGGACGGGTCACGTCAGTCCGCGGCCAGGTCGGCCTCGTCCAGGACGCAGAACTCGTTGCCCTCGGGATCGGCCAGCACCACCCACGACTCGTTGCCGGTCTGACCGACGTTCGGGCGGGTGGCGCCGAGGGCCTCGAGCCGCTCGACCTCGCGCTCGTGGTCGTCGGGGACCAGGTCGAGATGGAGCCGGTTCTTGCCGGACTTCTCGTCGGGGACGCGCATGAGGAGCAGGGGGCGCACCGTCCCGGCATCCGGATGGTCGTCGTCCGGCTCGATCCAGATGTCACCGTCCTCGTCGACCCGCTGGACCCAGTCGAGCGCAGCGCACCAGAAGGCGGCGAGCGCCTCGGGGTCCACCGCGTCGATGGTGACCGTCTCGATGCGCAATCCCATGGGTGCCTCCCCCGGCCGCTGTCGTCCCGCCGACCGATCGGGCCGAGCCTAGGCGAGCCGGGCTCGTCGGGAGCGGTCGACGGTGGCGGCGCCGTCCCGATTGCCACCACTCGGCGAGGAGGACTTCGTACAGTGGACCCAGGTGTCGCGCCGCGTGGTGGCGGTCGCCACCGTCCCCCGCCCCCGGAGGTCACCCATGGTCGCTCTCGTCGTCGTGCTCGCCTTCGTCGTCCTGCTCCTCATCGTCCTCGTCGCCGGGTTGCTGCGCAGCCACGCCGACATCCTGAAGGCGCTGCACGACCTCGGCGTCGGTGTCGGCGAGCCGTCGGAGGAGGCGGCCCACGACCACGCCGCCACCGACCGACCGCGGTCCGTCCCGTTGACGATGGGACCGTCTCTGGCGCCCGGTCGCGACGCCATATCCGCGCCCACCGTCGCCGGGGTCACCCCGGGTGGTGACGCCCTCGCCGTCGCCCCGTCCGGCTCCGGCGGACGGACGCTGCTCGCCTTCCTGTCTACGGGCTGCTCGTCGTGCGCCGGGTTCTGGGAGTCGTTCCGTGACCCGGACCGGCTCGGGCTCCCGGACGGCACGCGTCTGGTGGTGGTCACCAAGGGGCCCGAACGGGAGATCCCGGGGGAGGTCGCAGGTCTGGCTCCGTCCGGGCTGGCCGTCGTGATGTCGAGTGAGGCGTGGACCGACTACGAGGTGCCGGGTTCCCCGTTCTTCGTCCTGGTCGACGGGACGTCGGGTCGCCGGATCGGCGAGGGCGTGGCCAACCACTTCCGCCAGGTCGCCGAGCTCGTGCGCCGGGCCCAGGTCGACGCGGCGGCGTCCGCCTCGGGGCCGCGGGCGGGCCGCGACGTCGGGATCGACGGACCGGCCCGCGAGTCGGCCAACGACCGCGAGCTGCGCGCCGCGGGCATCCTCCCCGGCGACCCGAGCCTCTTCCCGGCGTCGCTCGAGGACGTCTACGGCCCACCCGACGCCCGGATGCCCGTGGCCGACGGTCGGGTCCGCAGGGCGGGCTGACCGTGGCCACGATGCGGGCCCACGGGATCACCGCCGAGCTCCCCGCCGGATTCGAGGGTCGGATCTTCCGGCGCGTCGGAACCGGTCCCGAACTGCCGTGTGCGGTTGCCCACTTCGCCACCTTCGCCCTTCCCGACCAGGTCGGCGACTTCGGTGGCGGCGCGGTGCAGCTCATGACGGTCACCGACGTGTTCGCCACCTTGTTCGAGTACGGGCCCGAGAGCCGGGTGACCCGCCTGTTCGCCCGGTCGGGCATGCCCCGCGAGCTGTCGTCGTCCGACTTCCTCCCGTACGTGCTCCGTCGTGGGCTGGTCGGCCAGTCGGGGACCCAGTGGTTCTTCACCGAGGCCGGACGCCCCTTCACCCTGTACGTGGTGCTCGGGAGCCACGCCCGTCGGGCATCGCTGGTCCCGAGGGTGAACGCCCTACTGGGCCGGGTGGCGGTCGACCCCTCGCCCGCGCCGGTCCCGGGGGGAGCCCCGTGGAATTGATGGGGCCCTACCTGGCCGCCTGCCTGCTCCTCGCCGCCGCGGGCATCGCCAAGGCGGCCCGCCCGGGGGACACGGCCCGGGCGGTGGCCGCCACGGTCCCCTTCCGTCTCGCCCTGGTCGCACCCGTCGTCCGGGTCGCCGCCGCCGTCGAGGCGCTCGTGGGCATCGCCGGGCTGGTGCGACCGGCGCCATGGCCGGCGGCACTCGTCGCCGCGTCCTATCTCGGGTTCGCCGTCTTCGTGGCCGCGGCACGGGCACGGGGCGGCCCACTGGCGAGCTGCGGATGCTTCGGTACGCCCGACACCCCGGCGACCCGGCTCCACGTGGTGGTGGATCTGGCCCTGGCCGGATCGGCGGCGACGGTGGCCGCCTCCGTACCCGCCGGGTGGCTGCCGTCCCTCCTCGCAGCCCAACCCTGGCACGGCGCACCCCTCGTCGCCGTGAGCCTCCTGGCCGCGTCGCTCGCCTACCTGGCACTCGGACCCCTGGCCGGTCTGGGGGCGGCGCGCCGGCTGCTCGGAATCACCCGGGGGGCGGCATGAGCACCACCCTGGTCGAGCGGGCGTCGTCGTTCCTGGGGGCCCACCTGTCCCGCCGGAGCTTCATCAACCGCTCCGCCGTCGTCGGCAGCGCGGTCGCCGTGGGGTCCGGGGCGGACCTGCTGCTGCGTCCGGGAACGGCGTACGCCGCAGTGTGCACCTGCGCCAACACGTCGTGCGGCTGCGGCACGACGTGTTGCTCCGGGTTCTCGGAGTTCTGCTGTTCGATCAACGGCGGCTACAACTACTGCCCGGCCGACACGGTCATGGGTGGCTGGTGGAAAGCGGACAACTCCTCGTACTGCGGGGGTCCCCGCTACTACATGGACTGCCACGCCACGTGCGGGTGCACCACCGGCTGCGGCAACGGCTGGGGGTTCTGCGAACCCGGGTGCGACGGGACGAACTGCGGCTGCGGTCCCGCCGGATGCGACTCGTGGGCAACCGGCTGCTTCCAATTCCGCTACGGGCAGTGCAACCAGCAGATCGACTGTGTCGGGCGCATCGTCTGCCGGGTGGTGGCCTGTGTCCCGCCGTGGACCATCGACCCGTCGTGCACGACCACCCTCGCCGTGGACAATGCGACAGCCGAGATGAATGCGGCGTGCTGGACCACCGCCCCACCCGCGCCACCACCCGCGCCGTGCTCCTCGCCGCTCACCGACTGCCTCGCCACCGGAATGGCCGCCAGCGTCGACGGGATGGGCTACGCCGTGGTGACGAGCTTCGGACGGGTGCTGGCCTTCGGCGACTTCCCCGTGCTCGGCGATCTGGCGGGCGGCACGCTCAACCAGCCCGTCGTGGGCATGGCGGCCACCCCGTCGGGTCAGGGGTACTGGCTGGTGGCCTCGGACGGGGGAATCTTCGCCTTCGGCGACGCCCCCTTCCTCGGCTCGATGGGCGGGCTCCCGCTCAACCAGCCCATGGTGGGCATGGCGGCCACCCCGTCGGGTCAGGGGTACTGGCTGGTGGCCTCGGACGGCGGCATCTTCGCCTTCGGCGACGCCTCCTTCCTCGGCTCGATGGGCGGGTTCCCGCTCAACCGTCCGATCGTGGGGATGTCGGCCACGCCGTCCGGACGCGGGTACCGCATGGCCGCCTCCGACGGCGGTATCTTCGCCTTCGGCGACGCCCCGTTCGACGGGTCCATGGGCGGGCAGCCCCTGCAGCGCCCCGTCGTCGGGGCGGCCTCGACGCCGACCGGCTCCGGATACTGGCTGGTGGCCTCCGACGGCGGCATCTTCGCGTTCGACGCCCCCTTCTACGGGTCGCCGGCCTGAGCCCGTGGCCGACACCGTGACCGACCGTTCCGCCCGCCCGCCTACGAGCGGTGTCCCGATCGACCGAGGGACCCGATGACCGTGACCTTCTTCTTGTTGGCACTCCTGGTGGCGGTCGCGGCTGCCGTGCGGTCCACGTGGTCCCCGTGCGGACTGTCCATGCTGTCGACCATCACCCCGATCAGCGAGCGGGCGAAGGGCCACCGCTACGGTGCGACCTGCACCTGGTTCGTCCTGGGGGCAACCGTCGGCGGCCTGGCCCTCGGCGGGGTGGCGGGACTCCTGGCCGCCGTGGTCGGCGCCGTGGAACCCTCCCCGGTGGCGACCGCATCGGTCGGGCTCGCCGCGGCCCTGGTCGCGCTGGTGTCCGACACCGGGCTCGCCGGGGTGCGGCTCCCCGTTCACTACCGCCAGGTGAACGAGCGTTGGCTCGACGCGTACCGGCCCTGGGTCTACGGTGCCGGCTTCGGGCTCCAGATCGGGTCCGGTGTGGCCACCTACATCACCACGGCCGGCGTCTACCTCCTGGTGGCGCTGGGCGCACTCAGCGGTTCTCCGGTCGCGGCCCTGGCCGTGGGTGCCGCCTTCGGCCTGGTCCGGGGCCTGGCGGTGACACGCACGCGGCGGGTGGCCACGCCCCGGGACCTCCGGGAATTCCACCGGCACTTCGCCGCCCGCCTTCCCTGGGCGCAGCGGGCCGTGACAGCGGCCGTCTCGGTGGCGGTGGTCGTGTCGGCCGTGGCCGCATGGCCGGCCTCCGCCGCGATCGTGACGTCGGCCACCGTGCTCACGCTGGTCGCCCGACGGGCGGTGCGGACCCGGCGCGACACGGTCGTGGACCCGGCCGGCCGGGCCCCGGCCGTCGGGCTCGACCCGTCAGTCCCCGTCGACTGAGCCGCTCGGAGCGACCTGGGGCACGCCCGGGGTGCCGGCGCCCTCGAGTGCACCCGCGTCCTCCGGCACGTCCGTCCCGGCGGCGGCCACCGGTGTCCCTTCGGCAGTGGGGACCGGGTCGGGGCGGGACTCGCGCCACTGCCGGTACGGGCCGAGGTGCGTGGCCAGCAGCGCACCTCCGACCACGATGAGGGCCACGCCGGCCAGCTGCACCAGATAGGACCCGAGCGCGCCGTCGGTTCCGTGGAGCCAGAGCTGCTCGTCGAGGAAGCGTTCGATTCCCCAGAGGACCATACCGACCCCGATGATGATCCCGGCCGGCGGGAGCGGAGCGGTCGTGGCGGTGAGCGCCGACCCGTCCGAGGCGATCCTCGGCCCGCGCTCCCGCACCCAGCGTTCGACGAGCAGCAGGATCCCGAAGATGGCGAAGTCGGAGATGGCCTGGAAGATCGGCACCGGCACCCGGCGACCGACCTCGCCGGCGTAGTACATCCCGTACCAGGCGTTCGTGCGGGCCCCGCCGCCGGCGACCATGAGCTGGGGTCCGAGCAGGCGTCCCACGCCCCAGCACGCCATCAGGACCGGCGCCATCAGGTCGGCGAAGCGCAGGCCGGAGAGCTGCGGGCAGCGCCGCCGCTGGATCACGAGGGCGACGGGAACGGCGGCGATCAGGCCGCCGAACGAGGACAGGCCGCCCTGCCAGATGGCGATGATGTCGGCCGGGTGGGCGGTGTACTCGGACAGATGGGAGAGGACCTGCATGGCCCGGGCGCCGACGATGGCGGCCACGATGACCCAGACGAACATGCCGGTCACCCACTGCCACGGGTAGCCGCGGTCGCGCAGTCGGCGCTCGGTGTACCGCAGCCCGAACCAGAAGGTCAGGGCGAGTCCGATCCCGTAGGTGTGGACCTCGAGGAACCAGATGTGGAAGGCGACGGGGATCGGTCTCATGGTGGCGTCCCGGTCGGGTGGGGGGTGCATCCCCTGCGCCGGCCAGGCCCTCAGTATGCCCCAGGGTGCCGGTAGGGTGGCCCCGCCGTGCCGTTCCGCTCCGCGGACGACGGCGCCGGTGCGCCGCAGGTGGTGGCCGCCGTCCGAGTGAAGGGTCACAGGTGACGCCATGGGATCGTTGGCAGGCAAGGTGGCAGTGGTGACGGGCGGGGGATCGGGGATCGGGCTGGCGACGGCGACCCGGCTGGCGGCGGCCGGCGCGTCGGTGGCCGTCGTGGACCTCGACGAGGAGTCGGCCGAGCGGGCGGCGGCGGAACTCGGCGGCCTCGCCCTCCAGGCCGACGTCGGCCGCTCCGACGAGTGGCCGGGCATCGTCGACGCGGTCACCGCCCGGTTCGGGGGGGTCGACCTCGCCCACCTGAACGCCGGGGTCACCACGGACGAGTCCGACATCACCGCCGTGACCGACGAGATCTACCGCCGGGCCACCGGGGTCAATGTGGACGGCGTGTTCTTCGGCGTGCGGGCGCTCGTCCCGGCGATGGTCGGGCGCGGCGGCGGGTCGATCGTGGCCACGGCGTCGCTGGCCGGCCTCATCGGTTTCTCACCGGACCCGATCTACTGCCTCACGAAGCACGCCGTGGTCGGCCTGGTCCGCTCGCTCGAGCCGCAGCTGGCCGACAAGGGGATCACGGTCAACGCCGTGTGCCCGAGCATCGTCGACACACCGCTCATCGCCGACATGCGTGAGGTGCTCGAGTCGAGCGGTTTCCCCCTCATCGACGTGGGGTCGGTGGCGACGGCAGTGGTCGACCTGCTGTCGGGCGAGGCGACCGGCCAGGCGATGGTCATCCAGGCCGGTCGGGAGGCGATCCCGTTCCGGTTCGCCCGTCCGCCCGGTCCACGTGCCGGCGGCTCGGTCGGGCAGATGCCACCCAAGGAGTTCGCCGCGCACGACCAGGCCTGAACCGGTCCGGGTCCGGATGCGGTCCGGGTGCCGTGTCCGCGGGGACCGGGCCGGTCAGTTCGCCAGCGACGGCGGGATGAGCGCCCAGCCCCGTCGGCGGAGTTCGTCCACCAGCAGCTCCTCGGGTACCCGTCGGAGCTGGTCGGCCAGGGTCGCCGCCCGCGCTCCTGGCGCTCCCTGCGCTCCTGGCGCGGTCCGGCGGGGGGCGACCGGGGCCCCGGGGGCCGGGGGTACCTGGCCGTCGTCGCCGTCGCCGCCCGCACCGCGTTCCCCGGCGCCGGCCTCGGCGTCGGCCTCGAGGTGTGCGATGAGCGCCTCGGCCTCGTCCCGGGTGAACCGCCCGCCCGCCTGACGCTGGGTGAGGCCGAGGGGCCCGCGAGCGTCCCGGAAGCCCGTGTGCCCGGCGGCTTCGACCAGCGCGGTCAGGTCCCGGAGCTGTCGGGCGGTGGCCGGTGGTCCCGACGGTTGGCCGAATGCCATGGATTCGAGGTCCGAGCGACCAGTCCCGCGTCCGCCACCGACCTCGGGGTCCGGGCGGGCACTGGAGCGATGGCCGGGGCTCAGACCACCCGGCCGACGCCGGTCAGGCCGCCGGTGCGGACCCCGGTGATCCAGACGCTGGCCCCGGTGTAGGGCGCCTCGATCATGGAGCCGCCACCCACGTACATGGCCACGTGGTCGCTGCCACCGGGACCGTAGAAGAGGAGGTCGCCGGGCTGGATGTCGGCCATCGAGATGTGGGTGGTGCTGGCGTACTGGGCCCCCGAGTAGTGGGGGAGGCTGATGCCGACCTGGGCGTAGGCCCACATGACCAGGCCCGAGCAGTCGAACCCGGCCGGGGAGGTGCCACCCCAGACGTAGGGGACACCGACTTCACGCTCGGCTGCCTGTACGGCGCCGGCAGCACCGGCCGACAGTGGCGGAGGCGGGGCCGACGGGACGACCGTCGGTGCGCCGCCGCCGCCGCCGGAGCCCGACCCCGATGCGCCCGATCCTCCGCCCGGGCGCGGGGCCGGCGCAGCGCTGGCCTTGGCGGCCTGGGCGGCGGCCACCCGCTGGTTGAAGGCGGCCTGGGCGGCGGCCTGGGCGGCGGCGGCCTGGGCGGCCTGCTTCTGGGCGACGAGCGTCTGGATGTTGGCGTCCACGCTGGCCAGGGTGGACTTCTCCCCGGCGGCGAGATTCGTGGCCTGTTGCTGGGCGCTGGCCAGGCTGTCCTTGGTCGTCTGCGCCTGGGACCTCTGCTGTTCGAGGGAGGCCTGGGTCGAGGCGAGCTGCGCCTGGGCGGTGTGGAGGTGGTCGATGGTCGACGTCACGTTGCCCGTGGCGATCGAGGAGTACTCCGACCGGATGCCGCTGGTGTTCACGTTCGAGGTGAAGAGCTGGGTGGACGAACTCGAGGTGCCCGAGCTGGTGTAGTCGGCCAGCGCCTGGGCGCGCAGCTGGGCCTCGTCGACCGAGACGGTGTGCTCGTCCTTGGCCATCTCCGCCTGGCTCGCCGAGATCTGGTCCTGCAGCTGGGACAACTTGTAGTCGGCGGCGTTGACCTGCCCGGTGAGCGCGGCGATCTGGGCCTGGGTGGCGTTCAGCTTGGCCGTGATGGCCGAGGCCTGCGCCTGGGCGTCGGCGATCGGATCGGCGGAGGCAGGCGTGGCGGAGGAGACTGCCGCGGACGTGGCCCCGAGAATGGTGGCCACTGCGAGCGTCGCGACGACCCGGTTACGTGTTCGGCGGGGACGTGCGGAGCAGGCACCTGGCTCGACCGTCGAGTACTGCTCGGCGTGAGTCATATGCGTGGCGATGGTAGTCGGTCGGTCGGGGGCCCACAAGGACCCCCCGGCACGTCAAGGCCCTGAACTGGGACTTTGTCGATACCCACCGGCCCGGGACGGTTGCCGATCGGCGGCGTCCGCCTCCGACGGCCCACGTTGCCGACGCCGCCCCGGGGGTGTGGCGAGTAAGGTCCGGTGCATGGGTGAGCGCATCGAATTTCCGAGTGACGGGAGCACCGTGCCGGGCTATCTGGCGGTGCCCGAGGGGGGGACGGAGGGGACCGTCGGGGTCCTGGTCCTCCAGGAGTGGTGGGGCCTGGTCGACCAGATCACCCGGACCTGCGACCGGTTCGCCGCCGCCGGGTTCACCGCGCTGGCACCCGACCTCTACCGCGGCACAGCCGTGCCGCTGGACGAGCCGGACGAGGCGGCCAAGCACATGATGGCCCTCGAGATGGGCGAGGCGGCCACGCACCTCAGCGGTGCCGTCGACGAGCTCCTGCGCCGGACCGGCAGGCCGTCCGTCGGCGTCGTCGGATTC
>DATLRE010000137.1:0-52919 GCA_035534835.1 Acidimicrobiales bacterium | reverse complement strand
GGGGAGGGGACCTGACCGGTGGACGCCGTCCCGGTCCGGCCGTGCCGGGTCCGTTCCCGATGCCGTGGACCCGCCCGTCGGGGGTGTGCCACTGTGGATGCGACCACCGCGCCGGTCCGCCGGGCGCCGACCGCGTGCCGGCCCCGACCCTCCGGCCGCCGGACACCACAGGAGACGAGATGAGCATCGCCGCAGCCACACACGCCCAGCACCGGGGAGCGGCCGAGCTCCCGTTCGCCGAGATTGGCGGTGGCAACAAGCTCAAGGTGATCCAGGTCGACGTGGCCGAGGGCCTGTGGATCGTCGAGAACATCTTCCAGACCGGCTACGCCGTGCAGACCCACCGGCACACGGGACCGGTCTACGCCTACACGATGTCCGGCGCCTGGCGGTACCGCGAGTACGACTACGTCAACCGGGCCGGCTCGTTCCTGTTCGAGCCCGCAGGGTCCGTCCACACCCTCGAGTGCGTCGAGGACGACACACAGGTGTGGTTTCAGATGTACGGGGTCAACCTCAACCTGGCGGCCGACGGCACCATCGAGAGCGTCTTCGACGGTCCGGGCGCGCTCGAGGCGTACTACGCCCTGTGCGAGGCCGAGGGCCTCCCCCGTCCCGACGTCCTGGTGAGCTGACGGCCGCCACCCACCGGCTACGGGACGTGGTCGGTGGCGGCCGCCGGTCGGAATTCCACGACCATCCGGGTGCCCGCCCCGTCGACCAGCGGCGACTCGGCGTGCACGGCGGCGCCCATGGCCGTGGCCAGCTCCCGGACGATGGCGAGCCCCAGTCCCGACCCCTTGCGACCGTCCCCGGCCCGATCGGAGGTCACGTGGCGGTCGAAGACCCGGGTCCGCTGGTCGGCGGGTATGCCCGGCCCGTCGTCCTCCACCCACAACAGGGCGCGGGACGCGTCGGCGGTGACGCCCACGACGACCCGGCTGCGAGCGAACGAGGCCGCGTTCTCCACCAGGTTGGCCACGATCTGGCCGACCCGATCGCCGTCCGCCACCACCGGGCACGGTCGCTCCGATCCGGCGGCCAGGTCCAGCGTCAGGCCGAGTGCTGCGGCCCGGGGTCCGAACCCTCCGACCACCTGGCGGACCACCTCGGCCGCGTCGACGTCACGCAGTTCGAGGGAGAACCGGTCGGCGTCGAGCCGGGCCAGGTCCAGCAGGTCCTGCACGAGGCGCTCGAGGCGCCGTGCCTCGGTGCTGATGACGCCCGCCGCAGCCACCGGATCCTCGGCGGTGCCGTCGACGACGGCCTCGGAGTACCCGCGGATCGAGGTCAGGGGAGTGCGCAGCTCGTGGGAGACCGACATCAGGAACTGGCGCTCCTGGTCGCGGGCTCGTACCAGGTTCGCCCCCATGGTGTTGATCGACTCGGCCAGGCGGGCGAACTCCGGGTCCTCGTGCCCGCGGACCGGCACGGTGGCGTCGAGGTCGCCGGCGGCGATCCTGCCGGTCGTGTCGACGGCGGCCACCAGGGGTCGGGTGAACCGCCGGGCCAGGGCGGCCGCCACCAGGGCCGCGGCCACGGCCGCGGCGAGTCCGATCCAGGCGAAGTAGCGGATGCCGTTGACCGGGCTGTGGATCTGGCGCGACACCACCAGCACGCGTGTGTCCGCCGTCGCCGACCGGAGCGGCGTCGGTACCGCCGAATAGGTCAGGAGCGATGCCGTGTGTCCGGTGACCTGCCGACCGGCCAGGAGGGAGGCGGGAAGGACCTGTGCGGGGGTGAGCCCGGCACCGAGCTCCCCGGTGAACGTGCCGTCGGGGGCCAGCAGGACGAACCGCACGGAGGTGAAGTCGCCGGCGCTCGCGACCACGGCCAGCTCCTTGCGGAAGGACAGCTTGGTCAGCCCGGCACGGTCCGCGAAGGTCCGGGAGATGGCCCGGGCCTCGCTGGCCAGCTGCTGTTGCGCCGTCGAGACGGTGGCCCGCCGGATGAGCACGTAGCTCCCGATGCTGGTGACGGCGACGGTGCCGACGACCAGGGCGATGAGCGCGATCGTCAGGCGCCGCCTCATGCCGTTCCCCCCGTCGTCCGTCCGCCCGGGGTGGCGGCCCCCACCCGCCTCATCCCAGCCGGTAGCCGACGCCCCAGACGGTGGCGAGGGGCAGATCGGCACCGAGCTTCTTGCGGAGCTGGCGGACGTGGACGTCGACCGTGCGCTCGTCGCCGTACCAGTCGGGCCCCCAGACCCCGTCGAGGAGCTGCTGGCGCGACAGGGCGAGGCCCTCGTTGCGGACGAGAAAGGCGAGCAGGTCGAACTCGCGGGTGGCGAGCGGTACGGCCTCGTCGCCGACCCGCGCCTCCCGTCGGGCCACGTCGACGGCGACCGATCCGTACGCGGCGACGGCGTGGACCGGGGCCGGCGGCCCCGCCGTCCGGCGCAGGATGGCGTGGATCCGGGCCACGAGCTCCCGGGCGCTGAAGGGCTTGGTGACGTAGTCGTCCGCACCCAGCTCGAGCCCGAGGATCCGGTCCACCTCGTCGTCCCGGGCGCTCAGGATGAGGGCCGGCACGGCGGGCACCCGGGCGGCCAGGTCCCGGCACACGTCGAGTCCGTCGAGCCCACCCGGCAGTCCGATGTCGACCACGACGAGGCTCGGGTCCTCCCGGTCGACGGCGGTCAGTCCGGCCGCGGCGTCGTCGGCCTGGAGTACCCGGAACCCGTCCCGGCGCAGGTACATGGCGACGAGGTCGCTGATGTTGTGGTCGTCCTCGATGACCACGATGCAGACCTCGGCGCTCGCCATCGGCCCAGCCTGCCATCCGGGCCCCGCCCGACGGTGCCATCGTTAGGGAAGTGTGAGGCGACCACCACCGTGTGCGGACGGCGCGCCGGTAGGCTGGCCGACGATGCCGGCCTACCTCGACTCGATCCTCGCCGCCCACCGGGCCGCCGCCGCGGCGGATGGCCGCGACGTGGACGCCGTGGTGGACGCCGCCCGTCGGTCGGCCCACGGCGAGGTGGGTGCGGACCGCCGGGACTTCGTCGGGGCCCTGGTGGCCGGTCGGGCCGACCGGGGGATGGCCGTGATCTCCGAGGTCAAGCGGCGGTCACCGTCCAGGGGCGACCTCGACCCGTGGCTCGACCCGGCGGTCGTCGCCGCGGAGTACGAGGAAGGCGGTGCCTCCTGCCTCTCGGTCCTGACCGACGAGGAGTTCTTCGGGGGCAGCCCGGCCGACTTGGCCGCGGCCCGGTCGGCCTGCTCGCTGCCCGTGCTGCGCAAGGACTTCACCGTCGGGCCCCTCGACGTGTGCGACGCCCGCACGATGGGTGCCGACGCCGTCCTGCTGATCGTGGCCGCGCTGGACGACAGCGAGCTGGCCTCGCTCCTCGCCCTGGCCGTCGACCTCGGGCTCGCCCCGCTGGTGGAGGTGCACGACGGTGGGGAGCTCGACCGGGCGCTGGACGCCGGTGCCCGCCTCGTCGGGGTCAACCAGCGCGACCTGCGTACCTTCGAGGTGGACCGCGAGCGTGCGCTGCGCCTGGGGGAGCGGATCCCCGACGGCGTCGTGGCCGTGGCCGAGTCCGGGATCCGGGACGCCGCCGACGTGGAGCGGCTGGCCGCGGCCGGGTACACCGCGGTCCTGGTGGGGGAGACACTGGTTCGCGCCGCGGACCGGCGTTCGGCGGTGGACGCGCTGCTCGGCGCGCGGGCATGACCACGGCTCGCCCGGACGGGACCGGCGGGGCCGACGGGGCGGAGCTCTTCGTCAAGATCTGCGGGATCACGTCCGAGGCCGACGCGTTGCTGGCCGTGGGAATGGGCGCCTCGGCCGTCGGGTTCGTCTTCGCCCCCTCGCCCCGCCAGATGGCCCCCGCGGCCGTGGGCGACATCGTGAAGCGCCTGCCCCACGAGACGGTGACGGTCGGCGTCTTCCGGGACGAGTCCCCCCGCAGGGTGGTCGAGATCGCCGGGCAGATCGGCCTGCGGGCCGTGCAGCTCCACGGGTTCGAGTCGGCCGAGGACACCCGGTGGGTGGCGGAGCGGGTCGCCTGGACCATCAAGGCGTTCCCCGCCGGGCACCGGAACATCGAGCGGTTCCCCGAGTACGGGGCCCGGACGCTTCTCATCGACGGTGCCAATCCGGGCTCGGGAGAGCTCTTCGACTGGCGGCTGGCCGAGGGGGTGGTCGATCCCGGGCGCCTCCTCCTGTCCGGGGGCCTGCGACCCGACAACGTGGCCGCCGCCATCGCCCACCTGCACCCGTGGGGGGTGGACGTCGCCAGCGGCGTGGAGTCCTCACCGGGGGTGAAGGACCCCGGCAAGGTGCGGGAGTTCGTGTCCGCCGCCCGCGAGGCGGGCCGGAGGGTCCTCGAGGAGCGCCGCGCCGACGGCCTCGTCCCGGACGAGCCGGACGGCGACACGGGCGCCCGGCGGGCCACCGATCTGTTCGACTGGCAGGACGGCGAATGACGGCCGCTGCCCGGCGGTCCCGCACGGGACCGTCCGCCACCCCGGCGACCGCCTCGCCACGACCGTCCCCGCCCGTCCCCTCCGGACTGTGAGTCCCACGCGATGACCACCGACACCACACGACCCTCCGCCATCATGGGCGACCCGGGCCCCACGGGCCGCTTCGGCGACTACGGCGGCCGCTTCGTCCCCGAGTCACTGGTGCCGGCCTGCATCGAACTCGAGGCCGCGTTCCGGGACGCCTGGGCCGACCCGGCGTTCCACGGCGAGCTCGACTCGATCCTGCGCCACTACGGCGGCCGGCCCACGCCGGTGACGCCGTGTGCCCGCCTTTCCGAGGAGCTCGGCGTCGAGGTGCTGCTGAAGCGCGAGGACCTGACCCACACCGGGTCCCACAAGCTCAACAACGTCGTCGGCCAGGGTCTCCTGGCCCGGCGCATGGGCAAGCGCAAGCTCATCGCCGAGACGGGCGCGGGCCAGCACGGGGTGGCGACGGCCACCGCTGCGGCCCTGTTCGGCATGGAGTGCGTGGTCTACATGGGCGAGATCGACACCCGGCGCCAGGAGCTCAACGTCTTCCGCATGGAACTGCTGGGGGCCACCGTGGTACCGGTGACCAGCGGGAGTCGGACGCTGAAGGACGCGGTCAACGAAGCGCTGCGGGCGTGGGTCGCGTCGGTGGGGGACACCCACTACTGCCTCGGTTCGGTCATGGGTCCCCACCCGTACCCGTGGATGGTGCGGGAGTTCCAACGGGTCATCGGCGACGAGGCGCGGGAGCAGACCCGGGAACTGATCGGTCGGGACCCCGACGTGGTCGTGGCCTGTGCGGGGGGCGGGTCGAACGCCGCGGGCATCTTCGCCGGCTTCGCCGACGCCACCACCTCCGAGCTGGTCGCCGTCGAGGCCGAGGGCGGTGCGGCGGTCACCACGGGGATCCCCGGGGTGCTCCACGGCATGCGCAGCTCACTGATCCAGGACGAGGCCGGGCAGATCCTCGAGGCCGAGTCGATCTCGGCCGGGCTCGACTACCCGGGGATCGGGCCCGAGCACGCCCACCTGGCCGAGCTGGGCCGGGCCCGGTACGTCGCCGCCGGCGACGAGGCGGTGCTCGAGGCGTTCCAGCTCCTGGCCCGCACCGAGGGCATCCTCCCGGCGCTCGAGTCCGCCCACGCGCTGGCCTGGGTCGTGGCCGCCGCCGGCTCGGGGGAGCTCGCCCCGGGGACGACGGTGCTCGTCAACCTGTCGGGGCGGGGCGACAAGGACGTGGCCCAGGTCCGCGAGATCCTGCAGGGGCGGGCATGACCGCCCCGTCGGGCACCCGGACCCCGGGCACGCTGGAGTCGGCGCTGCGGGCCCGTCGGGACGCAGGGCACAAGCTCCTCATCCCCTACGTGACCGCCGGACTGGACGACGAGTGGCTGCTCGTCCTCGAGGCGCTCGCCGGCGCCGGCGCGGACGCCATCGAGGTGGGTGTGCCGTTCTCCGACCCGATGATCGACGGTGCCGTCATCCAGGAGTCGTCGCTGCGGGCACTGGGTCGGGGCACCACGCCCGAGGGCGTGCTGGCCGATCTGAGCCGGGTCGACGTCGGGGTGCCGCTCGTGGTGATGACCTACTACAACCTCGTCTACCGGGCCGGGCTGGTCCGGATCGCCGGGTCCATGCACCAGTCGGGCGTGCGCGGGGCCATCATCCCGGACCTGCCGCTCGAGGAGGCCGGCGACTGGGCGGCCGCGGCCGACCACGAGGACGTGGCGACGGTGCTGCTGGTGGCGCCGTCGACCCCCGACGACCGCATCGGCGCGATCTGCGACCGGGCACGCGGCTTCGTGTACGCCGTCGGGCGCATGGGGGTGACCGGCGAGCAGGCCGTACTGGCCGACTCGGCCCGCGCCGTGGCGGCCCGGATCCGGGCGGTCACCGATCTGCCGGTGTGCGTCGGGATCGGTGTGTCCACCCCCGACCAGGCCGCGTCGGTGTGCGAGGTGGCCGACGGGGTGATCGTGGGCTCGGCCCTGGTCCGCCGGCTGCTCGAGGGCGCGGGGCCCGACGGCGCAGCCGAGTTCGTCGGGTCGCTGCGCGCCGCCCTGGACGCCGGCTGAGCCGGCCGGGCCGCCGCCGCCGGGCGGGCCGGGGGCGTCCCGGCGGCCCGCGGGCGTTCCCACGTGCCGAACGGGTGGGAGGCCGGGGACGTCCCCGGTTGCCACCCGGCGTGACCGCGATCCGCCGCCGACCCCCGATATGAACGCCATGCGTGGCGCTCGGGGCGGGGACCCGGGTGGTGTGGGTACCGTCGCCCCATGCTCGGGGGTCGGCGGATCGGCAGGTGGCGACGGGATGCGGTGCCCCTGGTGGGGCTCGTGCACGAGGCGCTGGTCGACCTCATCGCGGACATCGGCGAGCCTGCGGACGTCGTCCTCGAGGCGTGCGCGCGGCTCGACCGTCGCATCGCCGAGCTCGACCGGTGGCTGCTGCGCCATCCGTGTCCGGGCCCGTGGACCGAGCAGTGCGTGCGGGACCTCCTCGGCGCGTGCGCCGGGCTGTGGGCGACCACGGTCCACGTGGCGCGCCGGACGCCGGCGGGGATCGATGCCGGCGCCGCCCATCTTCCGGCGTCGTGCGCCAGCGAGATGTCGGCACGGGTCGACGCGCTCGAGACGGCGTTGGCGGGGGCGCAGCGGGCCGGCCTGCTCTGAACGGCGCGACGGCGCCGTTCCCCCGGCACGGGCCCGGTCAGCGGGCCCGGTCAGCCGGTCCGACGCGGTGCACGGGTGCCGCCGTCGGCACCGGAGCTTCCGGGATCCCGGGCGGGGCGGACCATCCGGTACACGGCCTTCATCAGGGGCACCCGCCTGCGGGGGTGCTGGTGGGCCTCGAGGCGCTTGGCGATGAGCTCGCGGCGCTCCTGCAGGTCGCGGAAGGTGATGGCGCCGGTCTCCTCGGTGAATCCCATCGCCGCGCGGTAGCCGTCGAGGTCGATGGTGTCCGTCGACACCTCGAAGCCCACCTCGCGGGCGATGCGCTCGCCGTGCCGCTGGGTGAAGTACGTCACGATGGCCACGATCTCGCCCAGGATGTCGACGTCGGGCGCCATCGTGGCCATGGCGCCGTTCAGGAACAGCATGTTCTTGACGAACAACATGAGCTCCTTGGGGAGGCGGGCCCCGTACCCGAGCAGGGCCTTGGTCACCTCGCGCAGTTCGGCCACCATCTCCTCCGCGGTCAGCGTCGTGGGGTCGATGGGCGGACGGTCGAGGTTGAGGTCCCGGATGACGGCCTCGATGTCGCTGTCGGCCGGGAGCGCGCCCAGGTCGCGGAGGGCCTCGACCTGGGCGGTCACGTTGTTGGTGCTGGCCCCCATCTGGAGGCGCAGGAACGCCTGGCGCTTGCGCTCGTCCAACCGGGCGGTGATGCCGAAGTCGAGCAGGGCCACGGTCCCGTCGGACTGGACCAGCAGGTTGCCGCCGTGGAGGTCCCCGTGGAAGACCCCGTAGAGGAGGGCGCCCTCGAGGAAGGCGATCAGGCTGGAGCGCAGCACGGCGGCGGTGTCGATGCCGGCCACCCGCATGGCCTCGGCATCCCCCCACGAGAAGCCGTGGACGTGCTCCATGACCAGCACCCGGCGGGTGACGAGCTCGGGGTGGGGCCGTGGCACGACCACGCTGCGTTGGCCGGTTCCGGCGAACACCTCGGCGATGTCCAGCATGTTCTGGGCTTCGAGGCGGAAGTCGAGCTCCTCCACGATCGTCTCGGCGAACAGTTCGACCAGCGCCGGCGGGTTGGTGAGGGCGGCGACGGGGATGCGCCCGACCAGGAACGGCGCGATCCAGGCCATGGCGGCGATGTCCAACCGGACCAGCGGCGCCACCCGGCTCCGCTGGACCTTGACGACCACCCGCTCGCCCGTGCGCAGGGTGGCCGCGTGGACCTGGGCGATCGAGGCCGACGCGATCGGCCTGCGGTCGAAGGAGGTGAAGACATGGGCCAGGGGCCGGCCGAGGTCCGCCTCGATGGTCCGCCGGACCACGGCGAACGGCTCGGGTGGCACCCGGTCGCGGAGGAGCTGGAACTCCCGGACCAGCTCCTCGGGGAAGATCCCCTCGCCCGACGAGATGATCTGCCCGAGCTTGATGTAGGTCGGCCCCAGGTGCTCGAAGGCAGGCCGCAGTCGGCGGGAGAGGCCTGCCCGGGACTCCGGCGTGCCGCGTTCCTTCGCGCCCCACAGCAGGAGGGCGCCGCCCAACCGGACGGCGACGGTCAGCACCCGGCCGACGGAGGGCAGGTGCTGGGGATGGACCAGCTTCCGGGCCAGCTCGGCGGCCTGGGTGCGCAGGGTGCCGATGTCCGGGTCCGCGCCGTGGGCGTACCGCCAGGTCATGGCCTGGGGCTGCACCAGCCACGGCGCGTCGTGGGTGAACGCACCGATGGCCAGGTCCGCCGGCTCGTCGGGGCCGGGGACGTACTCCAGGGGCTCGGCGGGGTCGATCATGGGATCCCCACGGTAGGTGCTGTGCGGGAGCACCCGGACGTCGGCACCACCGGACGTCCGGGCCACCGCTCCCGGTGGGGCGCTCGACGGCAGGCGTCAGGCCGGCAGGATGACCAGGCAGCCGTTGTGCCCGCCGAACCCGAACGAATTGGAGAGGATGGGTCCCGGCTCCCACGGGCGCGCCGTGGGGCCCACGATGTCCAGGTGGATGTCGGGGTCGGGCTCCTCGAAGCCGAAGGTGGGCGGGATGCTGCCGTGCCGGATGGTGAGGACCGCAGCGACCGCCTCGATGGCGCCGCTGGCCCCGAGTCCGTGCCCGGTGACGCCCTTGGTCGAGGTCACGGGCGGGGCGTCGGTGCCGAACACCTTGCCGATGGCGTCGGACTCCGCCCGGTCGTTGAGCGGGGTGGAGGTCCCGTGGGCGTTGATGTGACGGACCTGGTCCGGCCGGATCCCGGCGTCGTCCATGGCCTCGAGCATGCAGGCCGCCGCGCCCGAACCACCGGGGGCGGGGGCGGTGACGTGGTAGGCGTCGGCCGTGCTGCCGGCACCGGCCAGCTCGCCGTGGATGCGCGCCCCCCGGGCCACGGCCCGGTCCCAGTCCTCGAAGACGAGGGCGCCGGCGCCCTCGGTCATGACGAAACCGTCGCGGCGGACGTCGAAGGGGCGGGAGTGGCCCGACGTCGACAGTGCGGTCATGTTGGAGAATGCGGCGATCCCCACTCCGGTCATCCCGGCCTCGGCCGCGCCCCCGACGGCCACGTCGCACCGCCCCGAGGCGACCAGCCGGGCGGCGTGGGCGATGCTGTGGGCACCCGCGGCGCACGCCGTGATGACGGTCTCGGACGGACCGTGCCAGCCGAGCCGCATGGACACCGCGGCGGCACCGGCGTTGGACATCATCATGGGCACCAGTCGGGGGGACACCCGGCCGGCGCCCTTCTCCACGAAGACCTGGATCTGGGTCTCGAGGGACTGCAGCCCTCCGACCCCCGTCCCCATGATCACGCCGGAGCGCCCGGGGTCGGCGTCCAGCTCGCCGGCGTCCTCGACGGCCATCTCGGCGACGGCCACGCTGAACTGGGCGAAGCGGTCGAGCGTCCGGGCCTCCTTGGACGTGAACCACCGGTCGGGGTCGAAGTCGCGGACCCGCCGCTCACCCTCGGGAGCGGGTCGGTGCAGCCCCTCCCAGAAGGCCTCCGTGCCGACACCGCAGCAGGCGAGCACGCCGATCCCGGTGATGGCGACCCTCCGCCCGACGATCGGACCGTCCGGTCCGATGCCCAGCAGCATCAGATCTTGGCGACGATGAGGTCGTAGGCCTGGCCGATGGTCTCGATGCCCTCGAGCTCCGACTCGTTGACGTCGACGTCGAAGGTCTCCTCGAGCGCCATGACCAGCTCGACCAGGTCCAGGCTGTCGGCATCCAGGTCCTCGGCGAACCGGGCCTCGCGGGTGATCTTGTCCTCGGGGACCTGGAGCACCTCCACCGCGCACTCCTTGAACTTCTCGAACGTCTCGTCGTTGCTCACTGCGTCTCCTTGATCGGTGTGTCGGTGGTGGTCGTGTGGAACTCGAGTGCGGCGGGTGTGTCCGATCCGGAACCCGCCGGGCCATGTTGTCGGTTCCGGCGGTTCGTGTGCCAGACGGCTCAGAGGCCCATGGCCAGTCCGCCGTCCACCGGGAGCACCGCACCGGTGACGTACCCGGCGGCGTCCGATGCCAGGAACCCGACGACACCGGCCACCTCGGCGGGCGCCGCCACCCGCCCGAGCGGCACCTGTGCGGCGAACTCGGCCAGCTTGGATTCGGCCAGCCCTTCCAGCATATGCGTCTCGACGAGGCCGGGGGCGACGACGTTGACGGTGATCGAACGGCTGGCGACCTCGCGGGCCAGCGACCGGGCCATGCCGACCAGTCCGGCCTTGGACGCGGCGTAGTTGGCCTGGCCCGCCGAGCCGACGAAGGCCCCGACGGACGACATCAGGACCACCCGGCCCCGATGGAGCCGGATCATCTTCGAGAGCGCCCGCCGCGTGACCCGGAAGGCGGCGGTGAGGTTGGTGTCGATCACCTCGGACCAGGCGTCCTCGGACATCCGCAGCGCCAGGGTGTCCCGTGTGATCCCGGCGTTGGCCACGAGGACCTCGACGGGCCCCCACGCCTCCTCGACGGCGGCGAAGGCGGCCTCCACCTGGTCGGGTCGGCAGACGTCGCAGGTCAGGGACAGGAAGCGGTCGGGTCCCGCGCCCAGGTCGCGCTCCGTGGCGCCGGTCCGCGAGGTGACCGCCACACGGTCGCCGTTGGCCAGGAACCACTCGGCGCAGGCGAGGCCGATGCCCCGCGACCCGCCGGTCACGAGGACCACCCGACCGCCGTCCTGCGCGACCGCCCCGGTCATGGAGTGCTCCCGGGTCGCCCGGTCCCGGCGGTGGCGGCGCGGCGCGTCACGAGTGGGTCGCCCGGGCCCGGACCCATGCCACCGGTTGCCCTTCGACCACCCGCTCGCCCCGGACGGCGAGCCATCGCACGAGGATCCCCTCGAAGGGGGTCCGCACATCGGTGAGGCCCACGGTGCCGACCCGGTCGCCCACGGCCAGCAGGGACCCGGGCTCGGCTCCGGCCCCGCTGCCGGGGGCCGCGGTGGCCTCGGCGAGCGCCGTGCGCTCGAGCGCGGCCAGCGCGGCGTCGGGCTCGAACACCCCGGGCGCGGGGCTGACCACCACCCGCTCCGACGTGTACAGGTGCTCGCCCTGGTTGGCCGGCGAGCCGGCACCCCAGTCGTCGCCACCCGCGACGGTGTCCATGAGCTTGTCCAGGTCGTCGGGGACGGCCACGGACACGCCCCGCACATCGGGAGTGGCCCGACGGACCATCCCCGTGAGCACGCCACCGGGGCCGAGCTCGACGATCAGGGTGGCGCCCCGGCCGCTCAGCGATTCGAGCGACTGGCGCCACCGCACGGGGCTGCAGAGCTGGGCCGACAGCAGGCCGGGCCACTCGCCGGCGTCGGTGTGCACCCGGGCGTCGACGTTGGCCACCACGGGGACCTCGGGCGAGTGGAAGGTCACCGTGTCGAGTCGCCGGCGGAGCCGGGTCCGGGCGGGCAGCATCATCGGGGTGTGGAAGGCCCCCGACACCGGGATCGGGAGCACCTTGCGGGCGCCCAGCTCCTTGGCGTGCACGGTGGCGGCGGCGATGCCCGCCTCGGTGCCGGCGATGACCACCTGGCCCGGGGCGTTGTAATTGGCCACCCACACGTCGGACTCCGCCCGTTGGCACGCGGCCTCGGCGTCGCCGTCCGCGATGCCGATCAGGGCGGCCATGGTGCCGGGGCTGGCGTCGGCGGCGCCCTGCATGGCGTCCCCCCGTTCGATCACGAGGGACGTGCCGTCGGACAACGAGAGGGCGCCCGAGGCCACCAGCGCGGTGTACTCGCCGAGGCTGTGGCCGGCACACGCCGCGGGAGCGAGGCCGAGGCGCTCGACGGCGTCGAGGACGACGAGGCTCATCACGAAGGTGGCCAGCTGCGCGTTGGCCGTACGGGTCAGCTCGTCCATGGGTGCCTCGAGGAGCAGGGCGGTCAGGTCGCGTCCGGCGATCTCGGAGGCCTCGCCCGCCACCTCCCACGAGGGGTGGTCCACCCAGGCGTGTCCCATGCCGGACCGCTGGGACCCCTGTCCCGGGAAGGTGAAGGCCAGCACCCGCAGACTCCTCTCGCAGCTCGTCGGACGTTCGGTCGCCCGGTGGACACGCCAGTGTGGCACGACCGCGGGGGCCACCGGTGGTTACCGGCCGGGCACTTCCCGGCGGAGCGACGGCGGTCCCGGCGCTGCTCGGAACCGGTGCCGGGTGCACGCTCAGCGGCGCGCCTCGAGGTCCCGTTCGAGGCGGCCGGCGTACCGGCGGGCGGAGTATCCGGCGAGCCCGAGCCCAGCAGACCAGGTCAGGAGCCCCCAGACGAGCAGGCCGAGGCTGTAGCCCCACAGGTGCCGGTGCACGTGCCGGTGGAAGAGCCGGTCGGCCACCGCCAGCTCGGGCACGTGCCACCACGACAGGAGCAGGTAGTACACGACGTAGGGGAGCCCCAGGCACAGGGCGAACCGTGGCCAGGTGGCCCGGGCGGCCCAGCGGGCACGGAGCCCGAGCGGCCGGAACGGGAGCAGGACCGACAGCAACGACCCGAAGCCCAGCCACACCGTGATGTCGGCGACGTCGCGGACCATGGCCACGGGGATGGAGTCCGGCGGGTGGGCGACCGCCAGGCGCAGGACCACCGACGTGGCCAGGATCGGTGGGGTCAGCACCGTCAGTACGGCCAGGTTCTTCAGGAACAGGATGCGCACCACCGAGTCCCCGGCGCGCAGGGATGCCGCCGAGCGGTCGGGATCGAAGCCGAGCTGGTTCGTGTTGAGGGCGCTGGTCAGGACCCATCCGGCGATCGAGGTGGCGAACCCGCTGACCCGCACCTCGTCGGTGTGGGAGTCCCAGGTGGTCGCCACGACCACGGGGATGCCGATCGCAAGGTTGAACAGGATCTGGAGCACCCAGCCGATCCGCGTGGTGAAGGTCCACAGGATCTCGTCCGCCACGTCGCGGACGAGGCCGAGTCGGGGCTCGAGTTCCTGGCCCGGTGCGGGCCCCGTCACCGAGGCGCGGCCAGCTCGGTGACCGTGCGGCTCGGCATCGGTCCGAGCGTACCGTCCACCGTCGGCCGACCGGGGGAGCGCGGACGGGTGGTCGGCGGGGTGCCCGGGGCGGGACTCGAACCCGCACGTCCTTTCGGACAGTGGATTTTGAGTCCACCGCGTCTTCCATTCCGCCACCCGGGCCGGCGAGTGCGCAGCCTATCCCGCGGACCCTCGGGGACCGTAGGCTCGCCCCGTGCAGGCCAACCCCGCCGCCGAGTCGCCGCCGCCGTCGCCGGGCCGGGCGTGGGACGCCCTCGGCCTCGGAGGCGCCCTCGTGCTCGCGGGTGCCGAGCTGGTCCGGGTCGACCTGCCCCTGGTCGCACCGGTCGGGACGTCGGTCGGGACCCACCGGCGCCGCCCGCTGGTGCTCGTGCACCTGCGCTGCCGCAGGCCCGACGGCGCCGTGGTCGACGGATGGGGGGAGTGCGCGGCGCTCGGCGACACCACGTACGACGCGGAGGACGTCGACGGGGCATGGGCCACGCTGTCCGACGTCCTGCTGCCCGGGCTGGCCACGTCCGCCCGTTCGCTCGGGGGCGTGCTGCCCTCACCCGGTGCCCTGCAGGCGCTCTCCGGACTGGCCCCCGGACGGCCCCTGGCCTTCGCCGCCGTGGAGGCGGCCGTGGGCGACGCCCACCTGCGGGACGCCGGCCGGCCGTTCGCCGACCTGCTGGGGGTGGTGGGTGCCGAAGTGGCGCCCGGTGCCGTGGTGGGGACGTCCGCCTCCACGGCGGAGCTGGTCGCCGAGGTGGCCGGGCGTGCGGGCGAGGGCTACGCGCGGGTGAAGGTCAAGATCGAGCCGGGCACCGAACTCGCCACCGTGTCGGCCCTGGCCGGATGGGCCGCCACGGCGCCCGGGAACGTGCCCCGGCTGCAGGTCGACGCCAACGGAGCGTACGGACCCGACGATCTCGACCGGTTGGCCGCACTCGACGGCTTCGGGCTGCTGTGCATCGAGCAGCCCTTCGCCCGGGACGATCTCGCCAGCCACCGCGCCCTCGCCGCCCGCACGGCCACACCGGTCTGCCTGGACGAGACCCTCGACGGGCCCGACGCCGTCCGACGGGCGGTGTCGACGGGGGCGTGCTCGGTGGTCTGCGTCAAGCCGGGCCGTCTCGGCGGGATCGCGAACGCCCTCGACGTCCTGGCGTGGTGTTCGGCACAGCGCGTGCCGTGGTGGATCGGGGGGATGTTCGAGTCGGGCCTCGGGCGCCGGGTGACCACGGCGCTGTCCGCGCTGCCCGGCCCGTCGCTCCCCGGCGACCTCGCCCCGCCGGAGGCCTACCTGGCCGCCGACCTGGTCGGGCCGGAGGCCAGGCGGGTGGACCCCGGCACCGGGCGCCTGTTCGTGGCGGTGTCCGACGCGCCGGGGCTGTCACCGGTCCCGAGCCCGTGGGCGCTCGACTCCCTGGCGGTGGGCCGGACGGAGGTCTCCACCGGGGCGTGACCGGGGCGGGACCGGGCACCGTGCCGGGGATCCCGGGGGACGCGGACCCGAAACCTGTCGGGGAGGGCGCCCGGCGTGCGTACAATTGCCCTCCCATGCACCGGACCACCATCGAGCGGCGACTGAGCGACGGCCACCAGCGGCTGCTGCGCGCCCGGTCGGAACTGGCGGTGCTCGACGAGCAGCTCGTCGTGGTGAACGAGATGGCCGACGACACCCGGCTGCGGGCACTGGTGGCGGAGACGCCGGTGGCGGCCAAGGAGCACGACGAGGTGAGCCGGCAGGCCTCCGCAATGTTGCGGACCCGTCAGGCACTCGTCGAGCGCATCGCCGATCTGGAGCGACGCCAGGACGACCTGCTCGAGCGGCTCGTGGTCGACCCGGGTTGAGGTCGGCCGTCGGGCGGTACGGTGGCCCCGTGCACGAACCCGGGCGGACCGCGGCGCACCGGGGCGCGCCGTCCCCGATCCGCCGTCCCCCGTCCCCCCGGCAGCACGCCGATTCGTGGCAAGGAGCGCAGATACGATGAGCAGGCGAGTGGTGATCGCAGAGGACGAGGCCATCATCCGTCTCGACCTGAAGGAGATCCTGCTCGACGAGGGCTACGAGGTCGTCGGCGAGACGGGCCGCGGCGACGATGCCGTCGAACTGGTCCGGAGGCACGAGCCCGACCTGGTCATCCTCGACGTGAAGATGCCGGGCGCGGACGGGCTCCAGGCGGCGCGCGACATCCGGGACCTGGACATCAAGGTCGCCGTACTCATCCTCACCGCCTTCAGCCAGCGCAACCTCATCGACGAGGCCCGCGACGCCGGCGTGGCCGCCTACCTGGTCAAGCCGTTCCAGCGCATCGAGCTGATCCCCGCCATCGACCAGGCGATGGCCCGGTGCGAACAGGAGTGGGCCATCGACGCCGAGTCCCGCCAGGCGGTCGACGACGGGATCGTGGGGAGCCAGGCGGTGGCCGAGGACAAGCTCGAGACGCGGCGGCTCGTCGACGGGGCGAAGGGGGTGCTCATGGAGCGCCACGGCCTGGACGAGTCGGCGGCCTTCGCCTTCGTCCAGCGGACGGCCATGGGTACCCGGTCCCGGATGGTCGACGTCGCCCGTCAGATCCTCGAGGGGACACTCGAGCCCTAGGCCGAGTCGATCCCCGTCATGCCCCCCACGCCCGCGGAACCCGACGCCGCCGTTCGGCCACTGATCCTGCTGGACGGGATGTCCCTGGCCTTCCGGGCCTACTTCGCCCTCCCGGACACCCTGAAGACGAGCTCCGGGGTGACGACGAACGCGGTGCACGGGTTCGCGTCGATGGTGCTCAACCTGGTCCGCGACCACCGGCCCGTCGGTCTGGCCGTGGCGTTCGACCTCCCCGGGGGTACGTTCCGGGACGAGATCGTCGACGACTACAAGGGGGGACGGGACGAGACCCCGGCCGACCTGCCCCCGCAGTTCGACATGATCCGTGACGTGCTGGAGGCCCTGGCCATCCCCGTGGTCTCGGCCGAGGGGTTCGAGGCCGACGACGTGCTGGCCACCCTCGCCACCGAGGCGCGGGACCGGGGGCACCCGGTCATCATCGTCACCGGTGACCGGGACTCGTACCAGCTGGTCGAGGATCCCTACGTCCGGGTCCTCTACAACCGGCGGGGGGTGAGTGACTACGCCCTCTACGACGAGGCCGGCATCGAGGAGCGCACCGGCGTGCGCCCGCCGAAGTACCCGCTCGTCGCCGCCCTGCGCGGCGACCCGTCGGACAACCTGCCCGGCGTGCCCGGGGTGGGGGAGAAGACGGCGGCCAAGCTCGTCAACGAGTACGGGGACCTCGACACCCTCTACGCCAACCTCGACGCCCTGTCACCCAAGCTGCGCCAGAACCTCGCCGAGCACGTCGAACGGGTGCGCACGAACGCCGAGATGATCCCGCTGGTGCGCGACGTCCCGCTCGACGTCGACGTGGACGACCTCGTCCTCGGGGGCTGGCACCACGAAGCGGCACGGTCCGCCTTCGCCCGGCTCGAGATGAAGGGCGCATGGGGCCGGTTCGAATCGGCGATGCGCGACGGTCTCCTGGGCTTCCCGGCCGAGGGTGAGGCCCCCGACGGGCGACCGGTGGAGGACGGCGCCCCGACCGGACCGGCCGGCGACCCCGAGTGGCTGGTCGCGCCCGACTGCACCGTCCCGACCTCGGTGCCCTCCGCGGTGGCCGCACTGGACGAGCTGGTGGCCGGCGCACGGGCCGGCACCGGCGTCCTCGCCCTGGCCCCCCGGTGGGCGGGCGACCCGGGCCGCTCGCCGCTGGAGGCGCTGGCGCTGGTGGCCGAACCGTCCGACCCGGCCGACCCGTCGGCCGGGATCCTCCTCGGGGCCCACGCCGGGGGACCGCTGGTGGCCGAGTCCGAGGTGCTGGCCGCGTTGGCCGCGGCCGTCGGACCCGACGGGGTGGGCGTGGTGGCCCACGACGCCAAGGAACTCATGCGGAGCCTCCTGCCCCTCGGCGTGGACCTGACCGGCCTGGTGGTGGACACGGCGGTGGCCGCGTACCTACTCGACCCGTCGGTGGACCAGTACCGCCTGTCCGACCTGGCCGCGCGGTTCGTGGGTGTGGGTGTCGACGACGGCACGGCCGCCGCCGGCCAGGGCGCCTTCGCCCTGGAGCCGGACGCCGACGGATCGGACGACGACGGTGGTGGGGATCTCGACGGCGCCGGCCTCGGTCTGGTGCGCCTGGCCGCGGTGCTCGCCCGGCTGCGGGCGCCGCTGCAGGCCGCACTCGACGGGGTGGGGGAGCGCCGGCTCTTCGACGACATGGAGCGGCCGCTGGTGCGGGTGCTGGCCCGCATGGAGGTCGTCGGCATCCCCGTCGACCGCGACGTGCTGCGGTCGATCGCCGCGGAGCTGTCCGCCGAGTGCCGCTCGCTCGAGGCCACGATGCACGAGTTGGCCGGCGGACCGTTCAACGTCAATTCGGTCAAGCAGCTGCGCGCCGTGCTCTACGACGACCTCGGGCTGTCCCCGGGACGCAAGACCAAGACCGGGTACTCGACCGACGCCCGGACCCTCGAGTCGCTGCGGGGTCAGCACCCGATCGTCGAGGTCCTGCTCCGCTACCGCGAGGTGGAGAAGCTCCGGTCCACCTACGGCGAGAGCCTCGCCGCCGAGGTCGCCCCCGACGGTCGGATCCACGCCACCTTCCGCCAGACGGTGGCCCGCACCGGCCGGCTGTCGTCGGACCGCCCGAACCTCCACAACATCCCGGTCCGCACCGACGAGGGTCGCCGGTTCCGCCAGGCGTTCGTTCCCTCGGCCGGTCGCCGCCTCCTGGTGGCCGACTACGACCAGGTGGAGCTCCGGGCCATCGCCCACCTGTCCGGCGACCCCGGGCTCACGGCCGCGTTCGCCGCCGGCGAGGACATCCACCGGACGGTGGCCGCCCGGGTGTTCGGCGTCGACCGCGACGAGGTGACCCACGAGCAGCGCTCCACGGCCAAGATGGTCTCCTACGGTCTCGCCTACGGCATGGAGTCCTACGGGTTGGCCCAGCGGCTGGGCGTCCCGGTGGAGGAGGCCCGGGGCATCCTGGACGCCTTCTTCGACGCCTTCCCGTCGGTGCACGACTACATGGACCGGGCCGTGGCCGAGGCCCGTGCCAACGGGTACACGATCACCGTCTTCGGGCGCCGCCGCCCACTGCCCGACCTGGCGTCGGCCAACCACCAGGTCCGCCAGGCGGCCGAGCGCCAGGCCATGAACGCCGGCATCCAGGGCCTGGCCGCCGACGTGTTCAAGATGGCGCTGATCCGCCTCGATTCCGGGTTGGAGGAGGGCGGCTACCGCTCCGACCTGGTGCTCCAGGTCCACGACGAGGTCCTCGTCGACGTGGATCCCGAGGAGTCCGAGGCCGTGGAGGCGCTCACCCGCACGGCGCTGACCGGGGCCGTGGAGCTGTCGGTACCCCTCGAGGTGGCGATGGCCTGGGGGGACTCGTGGGCCGAGGCGAAGGGCTGAACGGGTCGGGTCGGACCGGAGCCGCCGGCGTCGCCGTCGGCCGGCGGGCCCGCGCCGGAGCGTGCGGGGCGCTGACCAGCGGCTCCGGCCCCGCTTCGCGCTAGGATGGATTCCCTGTCACAACAGGGTGACACACGTCTCACCGTTCCCGGCGCCGGCACGACCGCCCTGCCGGGGGCGCACCCGTCCGGAAAGCGAGCTACCTACCTGATGTCCGATACCCACGTCGTGCCCTCCGGCACCGACCTGCTGTCCCCCGAGGCCATGGGCCACTTCGACGAGAACGGGGTGTACGTCCCCCGTTCCATCACCGAGGACGACCTCGGTGGAGGCTCGCTCGAGGATGCCATGGCCGGCACCATCGTCGAGTTCGAGGACGGTGACCTCGTCGAGGGCACCGTGGTCAAGATCGACCGCGACGAGGTCCTGCTCGACATCGGCTTCAAGTCCGAGGGCGTCATCCCCGTCCGCGAGCTGTCGATCCGCAACGACGTCGACCCCGACGAGATCGTCTCGCTGGGCGAAGCCGTCGAAGCCCTCGTGCTCCAGAAGGAGGACAAGGAGGGTCGCCTGATCCTGTCCAAGAAGCGCGCCCAGTACGAGCGCGCCTGGGGCACGATCGAGAAGCTGAAGGAGGCCGACGAAGTCGTCACCGGCCCGGTCATCGAGGTGGTCAAGGGTGGTCTGATCGTCGACATCGGGCTGCGCGGCTTCCTCCCGGCATCCCTCGTCGAGCTGCGCCGCGTGCGCGAGCTGCAGCCCTACGTGGGCCGGACCATCGAGGCGAAGATCATCGAGCTCGACCGCAACCGCAACAACGTGGTTCTGTCCCGCCGGGCGTGGCTGGAGGAGACCCAGAAGGAGCAGCGGGGCGAGTTCCTGGTCAACCTCAAGCCGGGCGAGCGCCGTCGTGGCGTCGTGTCCTCGGTCGTCAACTTCGGTGCCTTCGTGGACCTGGGCGGCATGGACGGCCTCGTGCACGTGTCCGAGCTGTCGTGGAAGCACGTCGACCACCCGTCCTCGGTGGTGTCGGTGGGCGACGAGATCGACGTCGAGGTCCTCGACGTCGATCTGTCCAAGGAGCGGATCAGCCTCTCGCTCAAGGCCACCCAGACCGACCCGTGGCAGGAGTTCGCCAACTCCCACCAGGTCGGCGAGCTGGTCTACGGCCGCATCACCAAGCTCGTGCCCTTCGGTTCGTTCGTCCAGGTGGGCGACGGCATCGAGGGCCTGGTGCACATCTCGGAGATGGCCGGCCACCACGTCGACCTGCCCGAGCAGGTCGTCACGCCCGGCGAGGAGCTGTGGGTGAAGATCATCGACATCGACCTCCAGCGCCGCCGGATCAGCCTGTCGATCAAGCAGGCGGCCGAGGGTGGCGAGGTGTCCGAGGAGTACCGCGAGGCCTTCGGTGAGCACGCCTACGACGAAGAGGGCAACTATGTGGGCCCCGTGTTCGCCGAGACGGAGTTTACCCCCGAGACCGAGGCGCAGGCGGCGTGGGCCGACTACGTGGCCGAGCACGGGACGGGCGAGGGTGCACCGGCAGAGGGTGCTCCCTCCGAGGCGCCGGCGACAGAGGCACCGGCGGCAGTCGCCCCCGTGGCGGAGGCACCGCCTGCCGAAGCTCCGGCGACAGAGGCACCTGTTGCCGAGGCCCCTGTTGCCGAGGCCCCCGTTGCCGAGGCCCCCGTTGCCGAGGCCCCGGCCGCCGAGGCCCCGGCCGCCGAGGCCCCGGCCGCCGAGGCTCCCGCCGAGGCTCCCGCCGAGGGCTAACCCGCACGCCGGGTTGTCGCCACCGGGCGGACCCAGGGATCGACGAGTGATGACCGACGGCCCCGGTGGGGGCCGTCGGTCGCGTCGGGCTGCACGCTCCGGACTCCCCACATCTGCGGCGTGCCGCGGGTGCGGCCGACGGCGGTTGCAGCGGGGCTGCTCGTGGCTCCCACGTGATTGAGGGGAGGTAAACCAGTGACGGTTTTGCTCATCCGAGTGCCCCCAACCAGGCACATGTGGGGCGCGGGAACACACACGTCACTTTGGAGATGGAGGTGGCGGTGGACCAGGCGTCGTTCGTCGACCCAACAGACCTGGTTCGGTACGCATACCAGGAACGATGAGGAACGAAGGTCTGTTGAACAACATTGCTGGGGCGCAGGCACCCACCAGCCAAATCCAGATGATCACCACTAACGCCGTGCGGGACGCCGACTGAAGAAGGTCGTCGTTGGCACGCTGCTGGTCAACGCAGACGGATCTACGTTTGGGGCATCGCCCAAGTGGAATCACGTTCGAGGGGTTTCGAGCACACCCCCCGCCGACGAACGGCATTACAAATGGACCGAGATTTCGTCGACTCAGCTCCGTCGGCACCCAACCAAGCCACTTCCTGGCTTCGTGGGCACCGCACTTTCCAACGGGAGCACGGTGACATTCCGAGTCAACCTCTTCGGCAAGCTTTCGAAGGCGCTTGCACAATCGGCCCATTCTGCGCCCGATTCGCCTGGCGCCGGTTGATCGACACGCACCGCCTCAGAACGCCGGATTTGCCCCTTCCCTGAGGGCTTAGCTCCAGCGATGTCCTTGGCTGGCGTGGCTGAGAATACCAATACTCGGGTCAGCTGGCCGCGTGGGCCGCAGACCCAATCAAGGCAGCGCCAACTTGGTCGGCCAACGCCACCGCCACCACAAGGTGATCGCTCGGGATGCGGGCACCAGGTACGGGGATGAGCACAAAGTGCCCGAGCACCGCGCCCCCGCCGCGAACGGGGAGGTCCACGCCACGGTGGGGCAGTCCGAGATCAGCGGTGGACCAATCCATCGTCCCGATGCGGACCGTGCCGTCGGACCCCACGCGGGCGGCCACCGGAGGCTTCCTAGGCGTGAACTCACACGATCGAAGGTTGAGCAGGCCGGTCAGCTCCTGACCTGCCGCGTCAATCAACTCGGACGGGTCGGTTCCGCCGGCTGCCAACTCGGTCACTGAGTGCAGGAGAGCGAGATGGCGACGTCCCCGGTCGGCGGCGACCCGTTGGGTCCGTCCCCGAGCCGCTAGGTCGCCCACCACGAGCCCGACCACGAGGAGCAGGAGTTCGGTGACCAGGTCACTTGTCCGGGTAATCCGGAACGAGTTGTAGGGACGGGTCAAGAAGAAGTCGAATGACAAAGCCGACGCCAACGCACACACCGCCGCCGCCCAGCGGTACCCCGCCGTTGCCACGGCCACGATGACCACAACGAGGATCAGGGCGTCGTCCGCCCCGGCCAACCGGTCGCGCCACGGTGTCAGCAGCAGCGCCACGGCAACCGGGCCGAGCACAGCGACCGCGAGGAGCAGCCACGGGTGACGTCGGACCGTCGGCGACTCCAATCCGATCGACGCCGCCGGATTCAAGACTGTTGTGGGCTGGGTGAGCGAGTCCATGCATCCACTGTGCACCCGCCTTCCCGACGGGGGAAGAGGTGTTTACGGCCTTGTAATGCATCACTTGAGCCGACGTGCTCGACTTCGAACGTCCCGGTGGATTCTCATCGACCAGGGTTGTCTGAGGAACGGGACTGGCACCTTGGAGAGTTGCTTGGGCGATCCCAGTCGGAAGCAGGGTCAGTATGAGCGAGGGGCAGCTCCGCCGGCATAGGTCGGCCAAGCGCATTCGATGTTGCCGGTACGAATCAACCTGCCCCCAAACCGGAACGGGCTGTGACCATTCGGGCAAGCTGTTCATCTTGACGCCCCGTGCGATCTCTCGGCCGTCCCACTCGACCATCCTCACCCCATCTCCGACGCAGAAGTGAAATGCGTGCTCGGTGAATGTTGAGTCTTCCGGCAAGTAACTAAACGGCCGGCGGTTGAAGGGCATGTTGAGGTTGCCTGACCTCCACAGCCGACGGGGCAGTGCGTCGACGATTCTCGCGCTCAGGCCCATCTAGGGATCTTGCCAGACCTGCCCCCTGCCGCCGGTTGGGTGAGGCAGTACGACACATCAGAGGCGATACGTCAGGGACCTCCGAGGCACTGGTCGTAGCCGGTGAGTCCGCTTGGATCTGCGGTGAACGCATACCAGTCACCTGTCAAGTGGCGCACACATTCATCGAGCAGCCCGCTCGCCGGACCTTCGGTGAACACCAGGCCCCTGTAGGGGTCGGCGTCAGTTCGTGGTCCGGACATTGCGTAGTAGTAGACAACCGAACCTGCGAGGGAGGCGCTGGTGGCACATCGGTTGTACGGGGCACGCAACGGCCCGACCGAACCGTTCATGACGGCGATGCACTGGGTCTTATCGACTGGGATTCCGATGAGCGCACGCTGCGCCTGCGGCGTAGCTGCCGTGTCCCAGGCCATTGCAGCAGGCATGGCGAATGCATAGGTCCACCAGACGGCAGCGATGCCGAAAATGGCTGTAGCGGTGACGGAGAGTCGTCGAGTGGTGCGATCACCTGGCGAACGCAGCCATCTCCACCCGATCAGAAGTCCGACCAGCGAAATGGCGGCAACGATGATGCAGGTCAGAACGAGTGAGGCTCCGGGTGTCACCAGCATCCAGCCCACGTATCCAGCCACCAGGCCGATGGCCACGGCTGACAGCCCTGCGATGACGACTCTCCCGACCTGCCGACGACCTTGGTCCCCGACCACTGCCTCGAGTGTCTGCGTGTCCACCATCCGTGAAGCGTAACTGTCCACAAACTCGCGACGAAGCGTGCCCCGTCGCCGGGTCGGGTCGATGCCTCAGTTCGGCATGCCTGGGGCAGCACGCTTGCGCGTCTGATGGCGTCCCGAGCGCAGCTATGCCATGCGAAAGTGAACGCCAGGCCGCCAACAGTCGAGTGTGCGACGATGAAGAAGTGGACACGGGCGGATTCCGGCGCCTCAGGACCGGTGGAGTGATCTTTGTTGCATTGCTCGGAGTCGGGCTTGCAGCGTGTTCATCGGGTCCATCATCGGCGGCGACAGGTCTGTGTGGTTCGGTGGTGGCTGCTCCGCCGCCGAACGCCGCCATCGCAGTTAGCGACCAGACGATCAAGGCCGGAGAGAACTCGGGTTATCCAAACCTTGACCGGGACGCCAGAAGCTGGTCCAGCGCCCTAGACCAGCACAGCGAAGCAGAAATTCAGAGCGCCCAAAGGCAGTTGATCACTGACTGCACTTCGCTCAAGATCCCGCTGGGGACATTCACCGCTCCCTGATTGCTCAGTTCAGACTGTCACCTCTCGCCGGGAGAGTGGCCCTTCACAACGCAAGCGACCGGGCCGTCGAATCGCTGGGTCAGCGGTAGGCTGGTCGGCATGCAGCGCCGCTGGTTCACGTGGCACATGAACGCCTACCGCCTCATCGTCGGTGCCATTGTTCTGGCCATTGTGCTTCCTGCATCTGCAGCCGGGAACCAAGCGATGTGGATCGTCGCGCTCGCATGCATTCTCGTCGTTCTCTGCGCAGTTGTCGTCGGAACGCGTGTGCCGTCGATCCGGGAATGGTTGCGTCACTGAGTACCTGGTCGGCGCCGACCCGATGTACGGGCGCAACCTCATGCCAGACATCGGATCGAGTTGGGAGCATCCCTGATCGCCGGATATACAGGTGACCCCCTCCGGGGGCGGCGTCGCCGGGCAGAACAGTGTGCCTCTCAGGAAGTACCACCGCTGTCGGGGACGACCTCGACAGTGGCCAGGATCAGCTTCTCCAGTGCTACCTGCTGCCGATTGCTGGTTGCCGTGCCTGACGGAGGAGCAGGACTGATCGTGATCCACTGATTGACGCTCGGGAACGTGGCCGTGAGCGTCGCCGTCGACGTGTCGAGTTCTACGAGCGATTGGATCCCGTTGATCGTCGTGTGCTTGCCCGCTGGGACCAGGCCCCCGTGGCCCTCGTAGAGGTGCAGGCCGGACGGGGCGTCTGCGGCCTCCGCCGGGCAGCTGCAAACCACCCCTCCCACCTGATGGCCGTTGTCGAGCGTGGCCGTGCTGGGTTGACCCCAGTTGCATCTGCACGTTCCGTGGCCGACACTCCAGGTGGATGGGATCGCAAACCTCAGTTGACCAGCAGTGACAACCTGCTGCAGGGGGCTCGCGGCTGGCGGCGGGGTCGTCGTCGAGTGGGCGGATTGCGATACTCCTCCACATGCGGCGCCCAGCACTGAAACGACGCAAAGTCCTGCTGTCCCTAGCGGCCGTAGGCCCATCGTCCGCCCTCCTCGACATCGCCAGCCTGGGAACCAACCGTATCCGGCGAATCGCACTGACTGGTCACCGGTTAAGGGCGTGGGCCGGGGTCGGGTCCAGCTCCGTTCAATCACGTGGGAGGCTCGTGGGCTCAGCCGGGTGAGCCCCCGGCGACCTCGAAGGACCACAGTTCCGAGGCGACGGAGACCGGGGAGCCCCCCTCGGTGGGCCGGGCGGCGCCGGCGTGCCCGTGGGCGAACGCGGGGGACCGGACCCAGCCATCGAAGGCGGCCTCGTCCCGCCACCGGGTGACGACCAGCCACTGGTTCCGGTCGTCGGTCGGTTGGAGCAGCTCGAACCCCTCGAAGCCCTCCTGGCCGTCGACGGCTCCGGCCCGGGCGGCAAACCGCCGGGCGAGCTCGTCGCCCGATCCCTCGGGCACGGTGATGGCATTGATCTTGACGACGGTCATACCTGCATCTGACCACACGGCTGACCGGTCGCTCAAGGCACGGGAGCGGTCCCTCGAGTTGGCGGGGGGGGGGGGTCGGACGACATCTCCGCAATGAACGGACCCGTCGAGGAGACGCACCTGTCGGGCGGTGTCGACGCCGCCGGACTCGAGGCCGAGATGGACTCGGAGCTCGCGGGACTGCGGAAGGAGACGCCCGGAGGGAGGCGTCAACCTCGGAATCCCGTGTACCTGCACGAGCAGGCCGCGGGCTCGGCGGTCGCCGCCGACGAGGCGACCGAGACCGCAGCCCGGGTGGCCGGGGAGCTGGCGGTCGAGGCCGACGGCGAACGCCGGAGGATCGAGGAGCAGGTGGCGTCCATCGAACGGTCGGCGCCGGCGGGTGCCCGGATGACGGACGCCGAAGCCGCTCGCGCCACTGCCGAGCGGGACGCCGACGGGGCCGTGGCCGCCTCCCTCGACTCGGACGCGGCGACCCAGGACGCCCGCGGCGCCACCGGCAGCCGGTTCCTCCACCGCGGGGCGGAGGGCGAGCGGGGCGAGGCGGACGAGGCGCGGGCGCTCGCGGACGAGCGGACGGCCGCCGCCGATCTGGTCGAGCTCGATGCGCTCGAGCGGCGGGTGGAGGACGACGGGGGCGCCGGGTCCTGACCCCGTGTGGTGGTCGATGGCGGGCGCATGGCCCCGCCACCGGCGTGCTCGCCGTCATCCGAGGCCTGTTCATGGACCCCTTGGTGACCGCCCACCTCCGCCGGGCGGCCGACGGGCTCAGGCGGAGCGCTTCGCCGGATCGGCCCGGACCAGCACCTCGGCGCCGTGCAGGCGCCGGAGCGCCCGGATCTCGCGTCCGTACCCGAGGGGGGTGAAGACCAGGGTGTCGAGGGGGAACCACAGCCCGACCCAGACGAGGACCCAGCCTCCCGAGTCGAGGACCAGGTTGGCGTTGCGGTGCCGCCCGGCGATGTCGGCGGCCAGCACCACGATCAGGAATCCGACGACGACGATCGGCATGCCCACCCACAGGTAGGAGAGTCCGTCGAACCGGGTGGCCCGACGCTCGCGCTCGTTGTAGGCGATGCGGTCGTCGCAGTACCGGCGCAGGGTCCGGGTGATGCGTTCGGCGGTGCCGTCTGCGTCCTCGTCGGCGGGGAGGGTCACGTCGAGCCGCAGGGGGCGGCGGGCGCGGTGGCCCCGGAGCACGCTGATCGAGTGCTCGACCCCGGTCAGGAAGTTCCGGTACTCCGAGAACTGGTCCGTCTGGTCGAGGACGAACATCTCCCCGGCGTTCCGCAACCGCAACTCGATGACCTGGGGTGTGCGGTCGGCCACGACCCGACGGTCTACTCGGAGCGGGCGCACGCCGTCCACCCGCCGAACCGGTCAGGACGCGAAGACGAGGGCCATCCGGTCGAGGACACCGAGCGCGGCGTCGTCGCCGGAGACCACCCCGCCGGTCCGTCCCGACATCCGGTCCACGACGTCGGTGGCGCGGCCCTCGACCACCGAGGCGCCGGCCGGTACCCGTTCCGGGCTGACGGTGACCGTCCCGTCGACGACGTCCACGCCGATCCGGAGGTCGGGGTCGGTGATCCGCAGATCGAGCGCCACGGGCGTCGCATCGCCGATCGACGCCAGGCCGATCAGGTAGCCCACGACCACCTGCGCCTCGAGCGGGTCCGCCTCCGGCTGCCCGCCCCGGGGGAGTTGCAGATCGTACTCGTGGACCCAGGAGTCGAACAGGAAGTGCCGGAGGACCAGGTGGGCGCCCATGTGGCCGGGCGGGCCCTCGGCGATGCCCTGCAGGCCGGTGTCGCCGAGCCGATCGAGCGCGGCGTCGACGGTCCCGTCGGCACCGGCCAGCATCTGGCGTGCCTCGTCGGGGCGCCGGGTGCCGAGCTGCTCCGCGGCTGCGGCCACCGTCGTGCGGGTGTCCATCCCCTGCAGAAGCGTGGTGGCCGTTCCCCCGGACGCCTCGGCGAGGGTGTATCCGAGGAACTGGGTGGCCGACGACAGGTGGCGGACGAGGAGGCTCGTGTCCCACCCCTCGCACCGGGTCGGACCGCTCCAGGCGTCGTCCGGAAGCCCGTCGAGCCAGGCGCGGAGCCGGGAGCGTTGGCTGTGCCAGGCGGTCACGGCATCGCGGGGGTCACCCTCCACGACGAGGGGGGCGACCGGGCTTCCGTAGTACTGGCGGAGCGTGGCCACGACGCAGGTCCTCAGCCGGCGGAAGGCCCGCCCGCCAGGGGACCGACGGGGAAGTGGCAGGCGACCTGGTGACCTGGGGCGAGTTCCCGCAGGAGCGGCTCCTCCGATGCGCACCGCTCCTGGGCGTAGGGGCAGCGCGTGCGGAACCGGCAGCCCGACGGCGGGTTGAGGGGAGAGGGGAGCTCACCGGTCAGCGCCTTGTGACTCGAGGTGTGGTCGGGATCGGGCTCCGGGATCGACGCCAGGAGGGCCTCGGTGTACGGATGTGCCGCCGCCTGGTACAGGTCGTCGGAGCCGGCGACCTCCACCAGCTTGCCGAGGTACATGACGGCCACCCGGTCGCTCACGTTCTTCACCACGGCGAGATCGTGGGCGATGAACACCATGGTGAGCTGGAAGCGGGCCTTGAGGTCGGCCAGCAGGTTGAGGATCTGGGCCTGGACGGACACGTCGAGGGCGGAGACCGGCTCGTCGCAGATCAACAGGTCGGGCTCGGCCATGAGGGCCCGGGCGATGCTGATGCGCTGGCACTGGCCGCCCGAGAACTCACCCGGCCGGCGGTCACCGGCGGCGTCGGGGTCGATGCCCACGGCTTCGAGCATCTCGCGCACCTTCGCCGTGCGTTCCTGCTTGGTGCCCTTCCCCCAGATGGCGAGCGGCTCGGCGACGATGTCCTTGATCCGCCGCCGGGGGTTGAGGGACGAGATGGGGTCCTGGAAGATCATCTGGATCTTGGTGCGCAGCTGGCGGAGGCTGCGGCTGCTCAGGGTGTTGAGGTCCTGTCCCTGGTAGTCGATGCTCCCCGAGGTGGCCGACTGGACCTGGACCAGGGTGCGTCCCGTGGTGGACTTGCCGCAACCGGACTCGCCCACCAGTCCGAGCGTCTCGCCCCGGCGGACCTGGAAGGACACACCCGAGACGGCCTGGACCCGCTGGCGCCCGCTACGGAACTCCACGACGAGGTCCCGCACGTCCAGGACGACGTCGTCGGGCGCCACGGGAATGGTGGTCTCGGCCTGGCTCACGGCTGGGTCTCCGCTTCGGGGGTCCCGGACCCGGGCTCGTCGCCCCGTGGCCCGGCATCGGTCGGTGTGTCGGCGGAGGTCTGGGTCGATGCCGACCGTGGATCGAGGGACACCTTCACCGGTGGAGCGGTCGACACCCCGTCGACCAGCGGGTACCAGCAGGCGAAGAGGTGGTCGGCCGAACCGACGGTGCGCAGCGGCGGCTCCTGCTGGCGGCACTTGTCCCGGGCGTACTCGCACCGGGGGGCGAAGCGGCACCCGGCAGGTGGGTTGACCAGGTCCGGCGGCCGGCCGGCGATGGCGTCGAGGCGGGCCCCGCTCGGATCGGCCAGGCGGGGGATCGAGTCCATCAGCGCCCGCGTGTAGGGCATCTTGGTGTCGCGGAACAAGGTGCGCGTCGGGGCCCGCTCGACGATGCGTCCGGCGTACATGACGATGATGTCGTCGGCCCGGGTGGCCACGACCCCCAGGTCGTGGGTGACCAGGATCACGGCCATGTGGCGCTCGCGCTGGAGGTCGGCCAGCAGGTCGAGGATCTGCGCCTGGACGGTCACGTCGAGCCCGGTGGTCGGCTCGTCCGCCATGACCAGCCGGGGGGCGCAGGCCAGCGCGATGGCGATCATGACCCGCTGGCGCATGCCGCCCGACAGCTGGAAGGGGTACCACCGCACCCGCTCCTCGGGGGAGGGGATGCCGACCGATCGCAGCAGCTCGACCGACGTCGACCGGGCCTCCTTCTTGTCCATGCCCAGGTGGAGGACGAGCGATTCGGCGATCTGCACCCCGATCCGCTTGACCGGGTTCAGGGCGGTCATGGGGTCCTGGAAGATCATGCTGAGCTCCGCGCCCCACACCGCCCGCAGTTCGTTCTCACCCATGGCCGACAGCTCGTGGCCCCCGAAGTGGACGGTGCCGCTGCGCAGGACGTCGCGCGGCGGGAGGAGCCCCATGATCGAGCGGGACAGGACCGTCTTGCCCGATCCGGACTCGCCCACGATGCCCAGCGTCTTGCCCTCGTAGACCTCGAAGGAGACCCCGTCGACGGCGCGCACCGTGCCTCGGGGCGTCCGGAACGACGTGTGGAGGTCCTCCACGACCAGGAGCGGCCCCTGGTGGGAGCCGACGTCGGCGAACTCGAGTGTCCGGATACCCCGGCGTCGACCCATCACAGCAGGCCCTCGCGGATGTCGAAGCGCTGTCGGAGGCGGTCGCCGATGAGGTTGATGGACCACAGGAGCAGGAACATCGACAGTGCCGGCCACATCATGATGTAGGGGTCGGTGGACAGGGCGTTGTTGGCGGTGCCCTCGTTGATCAGGTTCCCCCACGACGGGGTGGGGAGGCTGACGGACAGCCCGAGGAAGGCGAGCGTCCCCTCGATGACGATGATGCCGGCGACGGTGATGAGGCTGAAGGTGACCATGACCGGCACGACGTTGGGCAGGATCTCGCGCAGCACCACCCGGGTGTCCGTCGCCCCCATCGTCTTGGCCGCGATCACGAAGTCCCGTTGGGCGAAGGACAGGCTGGTGGCCCGGATCACCCGGAACATCAGCGGGATCGTCCCCACCCCCAGGATGATCGTGATGTGGAGGAGCGACGCACCCCAGAAGGTGACGATGGCGATGACCGCCACGATCGCCGGGAACGCCAGGATGATGAAGGAGCCGGCGTTGAGCGCGATATCGAGCTTGCCGCCCTTGTACCCCGAGATCAGCCCCGCCGTGCCGCCGATGGCGAGACCGATGGCCACACCGCAGAAGCCGACGATGAGGGAGACACGCGAGCCGAAGATGAGGCGGGCCAGGAGGTCCCGGCCCAGGTCGTCGGTGCCCAGCCAGTGGGCGGTGCTCGGCCCCTGGTTGAGGGCGGAGTAGTTCTGGAAGTTGGGGTTCTGCAGGGGGAGCACGTTGGCCAGGATGGCCGCCAGGAAGACGAGGGCCACCCAGGTGACGGCGAACCAGAAGAGGAAGCCGAGCGGCTTCTTCGCCAGGACGTCGCCGCCGTCGAGGTGTTCGGTGGAGATGGCCATGACGGCCTCGTCGGTGGCGGCCATGCCGGGGAACCGGTCGCCCAGCAGCTGGGACGACGCGCCGGTGTCCAGGAGCTCTCTGTCGTCAGGCATGGGTCACTCCCGCACCACTCTCGGGTCGACGATGGTGAAGATGAAGTCGATGATGAACTGGATGAGCACGTAGGCGACCGCCACCACCAGTGCGATCCCCTGGACGACCAGGTAGTCGCGCTGTTCGACTGCCTGCACCAGGGCGTAGCCGATGCCCGGCAGCACGAAGAGCAGCTCGACGACGAAGGTACCGGCGATGAGGGCACCGATGTTGATGCCGGCGGCCGCCAGCAACGAGAAGCTCGAGGGCCGGAAGGCGTGGCGCCACATGATCCGCCGGCCCGAGAGTCCCTTCGACCGGGCCATCGTGATGAAGTCCTGCTGGAGGGTGCTGATCAGGTCGGAGCGGAGCAGGCGGTAGTAGACGGCGATCGATCCGGCGGTGATCGCCACGGAGGGCAGGATCATCTCGTGGATGTTCTGGGCCGGACTCTGCGTGAACGGCGTGTACCCGGTGGCCGGGAACCAGCCGAGCCCGACGGCGAAGACCGCCACCAGGATGGGGGCGACCACGAAGGGAGGGAGGGCCAGGAGCCCGAAGGTGCTCGTGGTGGCCACGTTGTCGAGCGGCTTGTTCGGCCTGCGGGAGGTGACCAGCGCCAGGGGTACGGCCACGGCGAAGGCGATGACCTGGGAGATGATGATGAGCTCGAGGTCGACGGGCGCCCCGGTGGCGAGGATGTGGCTGACCGACTGGTGGTTGAGGTACGACGTGCCGAGGTTGCCGTGGAAGACGGCCCCGATCCAGGTCAGGTACTGGTGCCAGAGCGGGAGGTTGAGGCCCAGCTGCTTGAGGAGGATGGCCCGGTTGGCGGCGGTGTCGTTCGGACCCAGGATGACGGTCGTCGGATCGCCGGGGAGCAGGTGCACGAGGAGGAACGTCAGCACGGAGATGACGAACGCCACCACCACGAGTTGCAGGACTCTCCGGATCAGGTACTTACCCATGGGACGTGCGTCGACCGTTCGCCCGTGTCGCTACTTCGACAGCCAGATCTGGGTGGGGACGAAGATCCCCTCGTCGTACGCGTACTGCTTGGCCCCGCTGGGCAGGGTGGGGTTGGCGAAGTTCTGCACCCGCGAGGTGGCCACCTCGGTGAAGAGGTACTGCTGGAGCCACAGGTAGGGCAGGTCCTTGGCCAGCTGATCGTTCACGGCCTGGTAGGCCTTGGCCCGGGTGGCCTGATCGGTGGTGTGGCGGCCGGTCATCATGTTCTGCTCGATCACCGGATCGCTGTTGCGGGGGAAGTTGAGGGCGATGCTGCCGATCGGCTTGACCGTGGTGGTGCTCCACCAGACGTAGTTCAGGTCGGGGTCGATGGCACCGAACTGGTACGACGTGGCCGCCTGGAACTGCCCGGCGATGAAGTCGTTGATGAGGTTGGCCTGCTCGATCTGGCTGATGGTGACGTCGAAGCCGACCTGGTTCCACATGTTCTGGATGATCTGGACCACCTGGGCGAGGCGGGGGTCGGTGATCGTGAGCAGCGTGAGCTTGGGGGTACCGTGACTGGCCGCGTACTGGGTGACCAGCTTCTTCGCCGCGGCCGGGTCGTAGGCGGGGTAGCCGGGGTCCGAGTAGTAGGGCGAGTCGGGGAGGAAGAGCCCGTTGATCGGCTTGGCGTAGCCCCCGCCGAAGATCTTCTGGATCGTCGCCTGGTCGAGGCTCTGGGCGAGCGCCTTGCGGATGGAGAGGTCGTTGGTCGGGGCCACGGCGGTGTTGAGCATGATGAACGCGACGGTCGGCTCACCGAGCACGCCGGTGGCGGTGTCCACGACCTGGTACCCGGACTGACCGCCGAACCGCTTGATCGTGTTGGGATCGGTCGACTGGATCATGTCCACGCCACCGGTCTTGAGGGTCGACTCCCGCTGGATGGTGTCGGGGATGGGCCGGAAGGTGATCTGGTCGAGGTAGGGGAGGCCCGAGCGCCAGTAGTTCGGGTTGCGGGTCACGGTGAAGTGGTCGTTGGGCTGCCACGACTGGTAGACGAACGGACCGGTGCCGACCGGCGTCGCCCGGGCGTTCCCGGACTTCACCGAGTCGATCATGGCCTGGCCGACGACGTAGCCGACCTGGGTGGTGAGCCCGGCGGCGAACCCGGGGTTCGGCGCCTGGAGCTTGTAGACCACCGTCATCGGGTCGGTGGCGGTGCACGAGGTGACCTGGGTGAGCGCCTGGCCGGTCAGGAGTGACGCCTGCAACGCCTGGAAGTTGGCGACGACGACCGCGGAGGTGAGTGCGGACCCGTCGTGGAACTTGACGTTCGGGCGCAGGACCATGGTCCACGTGTCGAACGTCGCATTGGGGGTGACCGACTGGCACAGGTAGGGCTGGATGCTCCCGTCGGCGGCGACGGCGCACAGCGGGTCGTAGATGGCGTTGGCGTAGTTGAACCCGTTGGTGTCCCAGTGGTTGTTGGGTGGGTAGAAGCCGTCGATCTCGGCGACCAGCCCCACCGACAGCGACCCGCCGCGCACCGGTGACCCCGTGCCGACGCCGGGCTTGGACCCGGACGGGGCCGACGTCGAGGAGGATCCCGACGTGGAGGAGCCGCATGCCGCCAGCGCGCCGCCGGCCGCACCGGCGAGCACCACGGCGCCGCCGGCCTTGGCCCCCTGGGACAGGAAGGTGCGGCGGCTGATCTCCTGCGGTTCGGTCACGGACATTCCCCCATTGCTTCGTGTCGACCACCCGGCGGTGGCCCTCTCCCGTCCGCTGGTGGTGCAGCGTCCCCCCGGCGGACTGCGGAACGTTCGGTGGTGCGGACACCAACTGCTGGCACTGACTCTGCCACAGGTGTCGACCACCGTGGGCGCACGTTAGTGCCGACCCGGAGCGGGGTCCATGGCGGCCCGGTCCCGTCCGGACCGCGGGTCACCGGTCGGCTCCCGCCTGGGTACCATGCCAGCCATGGATGCCGCACCCCCTGGTTCCGCGCCGCCGGCGGACGATGCGCTCGACGTCGCTGCGGCGCCGGTGCCGGACGAGCGACACGTGCCCCCCTCCGCGGCCGCAGGGGCCGGCACCGGCGTCCGCGTCACGCCCCCCCGTGCCACCCCCGATCCGGAGGGCCCGCCGTTCAGCCGCACCACGGTGGTGCTGCTGGTGGCGGGTGCGACCCTGGCCGTGGCCGCCGGCCTCCTACTGCGGTTCTGGACACGGTCGGACCTCTGGCTCGACGAGGCCCTCACCGTCAACATCTCCCGCCAACCCCTGCACGAGCTGCCCTCCTACCTGAGGCGGGACGGCGCCCCGCCGCTGTACTACGCGCTCCTGCACGTCTGGATGGGGGTCTTCGGGACCTCGGACGTGGCGGTGCGCGCCCTGTCCGGTCTCTTCGGCGTCGTCACGGTCCCCCTGGCGTGGCTGGCGGGCAGGCGCCTCGGGGGTACCAAGGCGGCGTGGGCGGCCATGCTGCTGGTGGCGACGTCCCCGTTCGCCGTCCGCTACGACACCGAGACGCGGATGTACTCGCTCGTGGCGCTGCTGACCGTGCTCGGATTCCTGGCCCTCGACCGCGCCCTCCGGTCGCCCCGTCCCGGCAACCTGGTGGCCGTCGGGGTCGTCGCCGGTCTGCTCCTGTACTCGCACTACTGGTCCATCTACCTCCTCGGCACGACCATGGTGTGGCTGCTCTACCAGGCCTGGCGGGGACGGCAGGAGTGGCGCCGGGGCGCCCGCCGGGCGCTCGTGGCCACGGCGATCGGCTGCCTGACCTTCCTGCCCTGGGTCCCGACCTTCCTGTTCCAGTCCCGGCACACCGGCACGCCGTGGGCGACGCCGGCGACGTTCGCGGCCATGGTCAACGCCGTCGCGTCCTTCGCCGGTGGCAGCACCAGCCAGGGTCGGGCCCTGGCCCTCCTCTTCTTCGCACTGGGCGGGCTCGGCCTCTTCGGGCTGGCGACCGACCGGCTCCACATCTCCGTCGACATCCGGTCGCGGCCGCTCGGCCGCCCGTTGGCCGTCGTCGTCCTGGGCACGCTGGCCGCCGCCATCGCGGGAGGGTTCGCCACCGACAGCGCGTTCGACGCCCGCTACGCGTCGGTGGTGTTCATCCCGCTGATCCTGCTCGTGTCGCTGGGCGTGACCGTCTTCCGCGACCGCCACGTCCGGGCCGGCGTCGTGGCCATCGCGGTGGTGCTCGGGATCGCCGCTTCGGTGCCGAACGTGGTCACCAACCGGACCCAGGCCGGCGAGGTCGCCGCCGCCATCACGGCGACGGCGAAGCCCGGGGACGTCGTGGCGTACTGCCCGGACCAGCTGGGTCCGGCCGTGGCCCGCCTGCTACCGGCCGACACCTACACCCAGGTGACCTTCCCGCGGGGCACCGGGCCCGAGTTCGTCAACTGGGTGGACTACGCCGCCGCGGTGCGGGCCGCGTCGCCGCTGCACTTCGCCCAGCACCTCGAGGACCTGGCCGCCGCGGGCCACCAGATCTTCCTGGTCTGGTCGCCGGGCTACCAGGCGTTCGGCGTCCGGTGCGAGGGGATCGTCCAGACGCTGCAGGCCGACCCCTCCTACGCCCACACGGGCGTGGTCACCGGCGATCCGTTGGCCTTCTACCAGCCGATGTTCCTCGTCCGGTTCACGCCCACCGGGTCCTGACCGGCGTGTCGTCAGGGCGCCCGGACGCGTCGGTCGGACCTGGCGCGGTGGCGGGCGGGCCGGACGACCGGGGGCCCGGCCGCCGTCGGGACGGGCTGCATCACGGTGCCGTCGAACTCGGCCGGGCGGTGCTGGCGGTCCTGCCGGCCTGGATCGTGGCCCGCGTGGTGGTCACCGCCGCACTCGTGCTGGCCCGCACGGGCGCCGGCACGCTGCGCCCCGGGAGCGCCGAGGCCGTCCGCCGTGCGCACGAAGGGCTGCTGAGCTGGGACGCCGGCTGGTACCTCTCGATCGCCCGGGACGGGTACGTGGCCGCCGGCACGCAGTCGGTGCGCTTCTTCCCGCTCTACCCGCTGTCCGGCCGCTACCTGGGGGCCGTACCCGGCGTGGGCACGGAGGCGGCCCTCGTGCTGGTGGCCAACCTGAGTGCGCTGTTGGCCATGGCCGGCCTGTGGCTGCTCGTCCGGCACGACCAGGAGGACACCGGACTGGCCCGCCGGTCGGTGTGGCTGCTGGCGCTGGCGCCGCCGGCCTACACGCTCGTGCTCGCCTACTCCGACGCCACCCTGCTCCTGTGCTCGGTGGTGACCGTCCTGGGGGCACGCACCGGGCGGTGGTGGTGGGCGGCCGCCGCCGGCCTGGCGGCCGGAGCGGTCCGTCCGGTCGGCGTGCTCCTGGTGGTCCCCGTGGCCGTCGAGGCCTGGTCCCGCCGCCGGGATCCGGTGGGTCGTGCGGTCTGGGCGGCGCGTGGGTCGGCGTTGGCGGCACCCCTGGTGGGCGCGGGTGCGTACCTGGCCTGGGTCGGCCACCGCTTCGGCGACCCGTGGCTGCCGCTCACCGTCCAGGAGCAGAACGGGCACCGCGGCCAGTTCGCGGCACCGGTGAGCGCCATGGCCCACGATGTCGTGGACGCATTCGGCGGCCACCACCTCGGCAGCGCCCTGCACGTCCCCTGGGTGCTGGTCAGCGTCGCCCTGGCCGTGGTGGCGTGGCGCCGCCTGCCCCGGAGCTATGCGGCCTTCGCCACCGTCGTGCTCGTGGTGTCGCTGAGCAGCACCAACCTGGACTCGTTCGAGCGGTACGCGCTCGGCGCCTTCCCGCTGGTCGTCGCCGCCTCGACATTCACCGCGAGCCGGCGGGTGGAGCGCCTGGTCCTGGTGCTGTCGGGCCTGGCCATGGCCGGGTACGCCACGCTCGCGTTCCTCGGGTTGGTCGTCCCGTAGGCGGTCGGGCGACCGTCCCGCCGCACGGTGGGGGCGGTCCATCCGACCGGGCCGGGGGAGCCACTATCCTGCCCTCCGCAGGGCGAGTCCGACACCCGCTGCGGCCACCGGCCGGAGTGGGCCCCGAGGGAGGTGGGGGAGCCGGGTCGCCGACCCGCCCGTCGCACCGGGGTCCCGGACCCCGCACAACGCCACCGTCGACCGGGTCCGCCCGCCGCCCGGCACCCGAACCAGAGGAAACGGATCGCACAACGCATGGCAACGCCCCACGACCCCGAGACCGCACCCGCCACCACCGGGGCGGGTGCCCAGGACGCCTCCTCCGACCGACCCGTCGTCGTCGTCGGCGGGGGACCGGCCGGGCTCACCGCCGCCTACCGACTGGCCCAGGCGGGCGATCCGGTGGTCGTCGTCGAGCAGGACACCGTGCTCGGGGGCATCAGTCGCACGGTCGAGCGCGACGGCTGGCGCTTCGACATCGGGGGCCACCGGTTCTTCACCAAGGTCGTGCCCGTGGAGGAGTTCTGGCACGAGATCCTCCCGCCCGAGGACTTCCTGCTCCGCCCCCGGATGAGCCGGATCTTCTACGGCGGCAAGTACTACGACTACCCGATCAAGCTGGGCAACGCCCTCGGCAACCTGGGTGTGGTCGAGGCGGTCCGCTGCGGCCTGTCCTTCCTGTGGGTGCGGATCCGTCCGCCCGAGGACCGCTCCACGCTCGAGGGCTACATCGTCGCCAACTACGGCTGGCGCCTGTACCACCACTTCTTCAAGACCTACAACGAGAAGGTCTGGGGCGTGCCGGCCTCGGAGTTGTCGGCGGACTGGGGCGCCCAGCGGATCAAGGGCATGTCCCTGTGGGACGCCGTGTGGGAGCCCATCCGGTCGTCGCTCGGCCGCCGACGCGACCGCAGCCGCCAGGTGACGAGCCTCATCGAGGAGTTCCAGTACCCGAAGTACGGGCCGGGGATGATGTGGGAGCGGTGTGCCGAGCAGGTCGTGGGACTGGGCGGCGAGGTCCGGATGGCGACGTCGGCCACCCGGGTCCACGTCGAGGACGGACGGGCCGTGGCCGTCACCGTGGAGCACGCCGGCGGCACCGAGCGGGTGGCGTGCAGCCACGTGATCTCCTCGATGCCGTTCACCGGCCTCGCCCGCATCGTGGACCCGCCGGTACCGGCCGACGTGCTGGCCGCCGCCGACGACCTCCACTACCGGGACTTCCTCACCATCGCGCTCGTGGTTCCGGCCGAGCGCGGGTTCCCCGACAACTGGATCTACATCCACGCCCCCGACGTGGAGGTCGGGCGCATCCAGAATTTCGGCTCGTGGTCGCCCTTCCTGGTGAAGGACGGACGGACCTGCCTCGGCATGGAGTACTTCGTGTTCGAGGGCGACGAGCTGTGGTCGATGTCCGACGAGGACCTGGTGGCACTCGGGACCAAGGAGCTCGCCCACATCGGACTCGTCGATCCGGCCGACGTCGAGGCCGGCTACGTCGTACGGATGCCGAAGGCGTACCCCGTCTACGACGACGCCTACCGGGACAATGTCGAGGTGATCCGTCGCTGGTTCGAGGAGCACGCGCCGAACGTCCACCCCGTGGGGCGCAACGGCATGCACAAGTACAACAACCAGGACCACTCGATGTACACGGCCATGCTGACCGTCGAGAACATCCACGGCGCCCACCACGACATCTGGTCGGTCAACGTCGAGGAGGAGTACCACGAGACGGCCGGAGCGCGGACCGGTCCGGGATCCCCGGTGGGCGGAACCGGGCGCGACGCTCCGGTCCTGCCCCGACGCACCGCCTGAGCCGGGGGACGGGGCGCGCATGGAAGGCGGGACGCACTCGGGCGACCTGCACGGTGCGGATGCCGCCGACGATCCCGGTCTCGACCTGATCCTCGACGAAGTGGACACGGTCGTCGACCCGCTCTCCGAGTCGATGGCCCTCGGTCCCGCCGTGGGCATCGCCGTGGCGGGCGGGCCCATGGTCACCCTCCCGCCCGGCGAGCCGGCACCGGGTCGCAGGGTGCCCGACAGCTCGGTCCGGGCCGGGCTGCGCCAGGCGGGCCCGGTGGCCCTGGCCGGCATGGCCGTCAACGTCGCCGGCGCGCTGGTCGTGGTCGCCGTCGCCCGGCTGCTGTCGTCTGCGGCCTACGGCGAGCTCGCCCAGCTTCTCGGCCTCTTCTTCATCCTGTCGGTACCGGGATCCGCCGTCCTCGTCGGGGTGGTGCGACGGGTGACCGGCCTCCAGGCCGCGGGCCACGCCGGCCGCGTCCGCTCCTGGGTGGCCCGGGTCCATCGGATCTGCCTGGCCGCCCTGGCCCTGGAGCTGGTCCTGGTGCTGGCCCTGCAGGGCTGGATCGCCCGCCAGCTCCACCTGCCCGGCGGCCACGGCGTGGTGCTGATCCTCATGGCCGCCGGCGTGTGGATCCTCCTGTGCGTCGACCGCGGCCTGCTCCAGGCCCACCGCAGCTACCGGGGTCTGGCCGCCAACCTGCTGGTCGAGGGCGGCGTGCGGACCGTGCTCGTCATCGTCCTCGTGGCCGGTGGCGCCGGACCGTCGGGCTACGCACTGGGGGTGCTGGTGAGCGAGGTGCTCGCCACCGTCCACGCCCACTGGCTGGCCGGCAGGGCATGGGCCGACCCGGCATCTGCGCCCGTCGTGCGGGACGGCACCACCGGGATGGCCGATGCGGCACCCGAGGTCCTGCTGGCCCGTCGCAAGCTGCTGGCCGACGTGTCGGCCGCCTTCGTGGGCCTGGCCCTGCTCGGTCTACTGCAGAACGTCGACGTCCTCCTGCTCGGTCGGCTCGACCATGCCCAGGTCGGGCCGTACGCGGCGATCTCCGTGGCCTCCAAGGCCCTGGTGTTCGGGGCGCTCGCCCTCGGCGCCTACCTGCTTCCCGAAGCCACCATCCGCTGGAACGAGGGCGGGCACGCCATCCGGCAGCTCGGGGTGACCCTGCTGTTCCTGGCCGTCCCGGCCGTGGTCCTGCTCGGCATCGCCGTGTTCGTGCCCCGCCAGTTCCTGACCCTCGTGTTCAGCGCCCGGCTGAGCACCGCGGCGCCGGCGTTCGCCCCGTTGGTGCTCGCCATGATGTGCCTGTCGTTCACCGTCCTCGTGACCAACTACCTGTTCGGGACCGGTTCCCGGTGGATCGTCCTCGAGCTCGCCGTCGGGTCGGCCCTGGCCGTGGCCATGGTCACCGCCGCCCACGGCCATCCGCTCGCGACCGCGTGGGCCGACCTCGTGGTGCAGGCGGCGCTCGCCCTGGGCATGGGGGTGGCCTTCGTGGCCATCCACCGGCGCCACCGGGGCCGGCACTGGACGGCCCGGGGGGGCTGGCGACGGATCGCCCGGCGGGGCTGAACCGACCCGGGCGCGCCGGGGGGGACAGCGACGCCGGACCCGGTGGCCAGGGGGAGCCCGTGCGACGGTCCGGTACACTCGGGCGATGCGGTCGCCAGGGGGAGTGGGCTTGAGGACCGGCGGATGAGCGCCGGCCCGGGCGAGTCGGGAGCGGCGGCCGGGCACCCGGGGGACGCGTCGGTGACCCGACTCGACACCTCCCGGGACGGCCGGACCTCGGCTGCCGCGGCGGCCTCCTCGGTGCACCCGTCGGGACGGGCACGGGCCGGTTCCGGACCCGTCCCGCTGTTCGCCGGTATGCCGATCGGGGAGATCGCGGAACGGGCCGGTCTCCGGCGGATCGACGTGCTCGCCTGGCGCGACTTCGACGACCCCGAGGCCGGGGGTAGCGAACTCCACGCCCACCGGGTGATGTCGGCCTGGTCACAGGCCGGGCTCGACGTCTCCCTCACGACCTCGTCGGTTCCCGGTGGGCGGCGGGTGGTCCGCCGTGACGGCTACCGGGTCATCCGTCGGGCCGGCCGCTACGCCGTCTTCCCCCGGTCGATCCTGTCGGGGGCCGTGGGTCGCATCGGAACGGGGGACGGCGTCGTCGAGATCTGGAACGGCATGCCGTTCTTCAGCCCGGTGTGGTCGCGCAGCCCGCAGATCACCTTCCTCCACCATGTCCACGCCGAGATGTGGCAGATGGTGCTGCCCCGGGGCATGGCCGAGGCCGGCCACCTGCTGGAGCACCGGATCGCCCCGCCCTTCTACCGGCGCAGCCGGATCGTCACGCTGTCGCACTCGTCGAAGGCGGAGATCGTGGAGCGCCTGCGCCTGCCGGCCGACCGGATCAGCGTCACCCCGCCCGGCGTCGAGTCCCGCTTCGCCCCGGGCGGCGAACGCTCGCCCGTCCCCCTCGTGGTCGCCGTCGGCCGCCTGGTGCCCGTCAAGCGGTTCCACCTGTTCGTGGAGGCACTGGTGCGACTGAAGGCGGACGTCCCCGAACTGCGGGCCGTGGTGGCCGGCGAGGGCTACGAGCGGCCGGCTCTCGAGGCCCTGGTGCGCGGCCACGGGGCAGAGTCGTGGATCGCCCTGCCCGGCTTCGTGGACGACGATGCGCTCGTCGACCTCTACCGTGCCGCGTGGGTCGTGGCCTCGTCGTCGTTGCGCGAGGGCTGGGGCATGACCGTCACCGAAGCCGGCGCGTGCGGCACGCCGACGGTGGCGACCCGGATCGGCGGCCACGAGGACGCCGTGGAGGACGGTCGGTCGGGGCTCCTGGTGGAGGGGACGGACGACATGGTCCGCGCCCTCGGGGCGGTCCTGCGCGACGAGGTGCTCCGTCGCCGTCTGGGGCTCGGCGCGCTCGAGCGCGCCGGTCGCCTGACGTGGGACGCGACGGCCCGGGGCACCCTGGCCGTGCTGGGCGCCGAGGCGCTGGCCCGCAACGACTGAGCCCGCGGCGGACCGCATCGGTTCGCCTCGCGGGATGATCCGGGTCAGGCCGGAGTGGGAGGACCGACCGCCGGGCCCGGGGTCCCGCCCACGCCGGAGCTGTCCGGTCCGTCGGACGGCGTGTCGTCCGGCAGCGGGGTGCCCGCACGCCGGGCCGTGCGACGGGCGCGCGACCGCAAGGCCACGTCGACCGCCCCGTCCGCCCCCAGGAACACCACGCCGGCCCACGCCCACTTGCTGGCCGTGCCGAACGACTGGGGCCACGACCCGTTGTCGGTGACGTGCAGCTGGTTCTGGTGGACGGCGACGTAGATCCCGGCAGCCGCGACGCAGGCGACCGCGGCCATGCCCAGCAGGAACCGCAGCCGTGGCACGAGCAGGACCACCAGGGTGGCCAGTCCGACGGCCAGACCGGCCGGGGGCGCGGCGATGGCTGCGGCTACCAGTCCGGCGAGGGCGGCGGTGGCGCCCGACACGAGGACCGAGGTCCGCGGTCCCTCGGAGCCGAAGGGGAGCTGGAGTTTCGGGCGCCGGTCGAGCACCTGCTGCAGATCGGCATCGTCGGCGCCGGCCGCCGTCGCGGACGACGGCCCGCCCTCCGGTTGCGTCTCGGCACCGACACCGGGGGCGTGCGCACCCGGACGCCGGCGCCGGCGCCGGCGTTCCACCGGCCAGATCGCCAGCACCAGGCAGGCGAGGATGGACACCGCGGACACGATCAGGGCCGAGTCCACCGACTTCTGCGGGGTCCACACCAGGGCCACCTCGAGCCGACCGTCGTGGACGTAGGGCGCAACGGCGGCCGGGTCGACCCGCCAGCCGTTGGCGAAGGCATCCACCAGGAAGGGTCGGCCCAGGCTCGGGCCGCCGACGACCGTGGCCGTCCAGCCCTTGTTGAGGGACTCGCCCAGGATGAGGTCGAAGGGCGTCGTTCCCGGGGTGGTGGCGACCCCGGAGACGGTCAGGTGCAGCGACGTGGCCGTGGCCCGGTCCACGACGACCGGGGGCGAGGAGGCGACGGCGGGCGGTGCCAGCGTGGTCGGGCCGGCCAGGGGCATCGCCCCGCCGCCGGGCGCCGAGTCGAACACCAGCTGGTCGACGTCGAAGGCGGCGACGCGGCCGACCGCCGACCGCAGGGTGTGGTCCCCGGGCCCGAGGGTCACCCCGTGGGCGTCGGGCCCGCAGAGCGAGATCGTCAGCGCCTTGCGGTCGAGGGCGTCCGCCGTGGAGCCGGTCACCTGGACCCACAGGGGGGCGCCGTCGATGGAGATCAGGTCGCCCCGGCAGGTGTAGGGGACCTGGGCCGGCACCGCGGTGGCGGTGACGCCGGGCAGACCGACCGAGGCGATGCCGATCGGCATGGCGATGGGGGTCTGGGAGTAGTAGTTCAGCGTGTTCTCGATGCGGACCGCATCGACCGTGATCTTGATGCTGCGGCCGCGTAGCGTCGGGAACGTCACCGGGACGTCGACGACCCCGCCGGCCACCGACGAGTCGGCCAGGGGCGGCAGGTCGACGGTGGCCTGGCCGCTCTCGGTCGACACGGTGATCCGGGTCGGGACGGAATGGCGCCCGTCGGCGACGACCTGGAGGTCGAGGTGGTCGAAGGTGAGCGGCGTGCGCAGCTCGTACTGGAGCCACTGTCCGGCCTGGTGGGCCACGCCGAACCCGGGCTCCCACACCGTGGCCGGGTCGTTGTCGAGGGTGGCCATGGCGTTGGCCCGCAGGTCGTTCGGCAGCCGGCCCAGCGAATAGGCGACGGTACCCGAGTAGTCCGAGCCCGGGCGGCCGACCACGCGGTCGATCTCGTCGTCGGGGATCAGCGGCGAGATCCGTGCCTGCCCGGTGAGCGAGAAGGTCCGCGACGTCGGCAGCCAGAACGTCCGCTGCAGCGTCGTCTCGACGTCGGAACGGGGCGGGGTCCCCGACGTCCGGAGCCGGTCCATGACCAGGGTCAGCCGGTCCGCCAACGACGCCGTCCCCGCCGCACGCAGCAGATCCTGGGGCATCGACACCGTCTCCTGCACCGACACGCCCGGGATGCCGACCTCGGCGAAGCCGACCGAGCTGCGCGATCCCACCGGCGACGTCGGATCGTCGACGGCGACGCCGGACACGGTGATCCGCAGCGTCGTGAAGGTCCGGGGCGGGAACGTCACCGTCTCGCCGGTCGCCGCACGGGAGGCCATGCCGAGCGGCACGCTCACCCGGTGCGTGCCGTCGAAGGTCAGGGTGACGCGGGTGATGTGGCGGTCCGGGTCGCCCGTCTGGGGCTGGACCAGGTGGAGCGAGCTGATCGTGTCGGGGCGGGTCAGGGCGACCTGCCACCACTCGCCGAGCTGGTTCGTGAAGGAGTTGGTCAACCACGCCGTCTGGGTGTTGCCGTCGAGGGCGGCCGCGGGGCGATCCTCGGGCAGGTAGGTGATCGAGGACCCGTAGGACGAGGCGGTCACCGAGGACAGCCCGTGGAACACCGTGGTGGTCTGGGCGTCGGGCGGTGCCCCGGGGAAGAGGTTGAGCGGGGCGTCGCTCGGATCGGCGGTGTCCGGGCCCTGGGCGGCGGTCTCCGTGTAGCCCGTGTTTTCGCTGAGCGAGTTCCACCGGTAGCCCTGCTTCCGGTTGGTGTCGGTCACCACCAGGTCGGCCGGCTTGGACAGGGTGCGGGACCGCAGGGCGGCATTGGTGTCGAGGGTGCCGGCGTAGAGGATCGTCGGGTTCCCGGTCAGCAGGCCGACGGACGAGGCCCCCACCACGCCGGTGGCGTCGCCGGCGACCACCAGGGGCGTGGCCGTCGACTCGGTGCGGACGATGGGCCGCGGGTTCGCCACCGTGTACGACACCAGCGGGGCCGGCCACCCCGGGTTGGCCGGCAGCGCGAGTGAGTTCTCGTCGAAGTGGGGGAGGAGCGACACGTTGGGCCGGGGTGCCCCGTAGGACACGGGATCGCTCAGGCCCGGCGGAACGGTGGCGAGCTGGGACGCCACGACCTGGGGCATCGGGGTGTCGTAGCGCTCGTAGGCCTGGTCGTACTGCACGAGGACGTCGCCGGCGTCGAGCAGCGACGACATGGGGGCGAGGGTGTTCCAGTCCATGATCCCGTCCTGGAGCGGTCCGTCGACCGCCTCGAGCACGTCGGCGGTGGGCAGCGATCCCATGATCTGCTGTTCGTGGGTGATGAACGGCCGGGTCATGAGGCCGGGGTAGACGGTGTCGATGGTGTCGCCCCACCGCTGGGCGCCGAAGTTGTTGCCCGGGATGGCGAAGAGCCGGGTCCCGGGATGGGCGGTGTCGAGCGCGTGGGCGGCCTGGCGGACATAGGCCGGCGGGACGGCGGGCTGGGTGAACCCGTTGGCCACGATCTGCCCCGACCACAGCGGGGCCGAGGCCCCGGCCACGGCGGCCACGACGAACGCTCCGATGGCCAGGCTCGTCTTGCGCACCCGGAAGCTGAGCGCGCTCACGCCCGCTCCCAGGAACATCGCCAGGGAGAGGAGGATCAGGGGGGAGGCGCGGTCCGTCGAGCGCATGGCCAGGCCCGCCGTGGTGTCCACCATGATCTTCTTGATCACCGACCCGACGCTCGACGGGTGTTCGTACGGGTTCGGGCCGACGGCCATCACCATGCCGACGACGGTGATGAGGATGAAGTACGTCCGGTACCGCCACCGTGCCACGAAGGCGGCCAGGAAGGCCAGGACGGGTACGGTGAAGCTGAAGGCGATCAGCGTGATGTTCTGCGTGTAGTCGACCGAGGTCTGGGTCCAGGGCCCCGCCCGGTCGACCCCGTAGAAGTACCAGTAGCCGAGGCCGCGCAGGATCTCCGAGGCCAGCGATGCGCCACTGGTGGCCGGCACCGTCTCGGTGTACTTGAGGACGTTGACCCCGTAGGCGGCCTCGATCTGGAGCCCGACGGCCCACCAGAGCGACACGAGGATGACCAGACCGGCCACCTTCCAGGCCACGCCCCATGCCCGGCGCCACGTGGCCTCCTTGGTGACGAGCACGGCGTAGGGGAGCCACAGGGCCGGGGCGATGCCGACGTAGAGGATCGAACTGGCGTTGATCCCGCTGACCAGTGCGACGACGAGCGCGAACAGCGCCGGGTAGCGCCAACCGCCCCGGCGCAGTGCGAGGACCACGAAGGCCAGCATCCACGGGAGCCCGGCCCACGGCATCAGGATGACCGAGATCCGGCCCGAGTACTGCAGCACGTACGGCGTGAACATGAAGGCGAGCGACGTCACGTAGCGCCCCGGGCCCGACAGGCCCAGCACACGGCACAGGTAGAGGGCACCCGCCCCCGCCGCGTACAGCAGGCAGCCCATCCACAGGCGCTGGGCCACCCACAGCGGGACGTGCAGCTCGGCCATCACCCAGTAGAAGGGGCCCATCGGCAGGAGGTAGCCGATGTTCTCGTGGGTCACCGTCCCGAGCCCGACGTGGGGGTCCCACAGGGAGACGGCCTGGCGTACGTAGCGGCCCGGGTCCAGGTACAGGTACGTCTTGGTGTCGTCGGTCACGACGCCGGGCTGGGCGGCCAGCATCGGCACGAAGGCGACGACGGCCAGCGCCAGGTAGTCGACCCAGGCGCGCAGCGCGCCGGGCGACCGCAGGCGGGCGTAGAGGGAGCCGCCCGGACCGGTGTCCCGGTCGGTCGGCCCGGCGGGGACGGGTTCGGGTTCGGGCACGAGTGGTCGGTAGTGTAAACAACCGGAGCGCCGGGTCGGCACCACCTGCCCCCGCCGTCGCCATGGGGAGCCAGATGAGCCAGGACGGACAGCAACCACGATCGGACCGGGTGTGCAGGTGACGGGCGCCCGCCTGCCGGCGGGATCGGCGGCGACCGCCGACCGCCGGGGCCGCCGGCTGACCGGCGAGCGCCCCCAGGAGGGCGTGACACCCGACTCGTTGCTGGCGCTCCACGCCGCCGGGTACCGCACCGTCATCGAGCGGCTGGGAGCGGGCACCGTGCTCGACGTCGGGTGCGGCCAGGGCTTCGAGTCCGCACGGTTCCTGGCCCCGGACCGTCGGGTGGTCGGCGCCGACTACAGCGCCGAGGCCGTGCAGCTGGCGAGGGCGACGTACGGGCGCGACGGCCTGGAGGTGGCCCAGATGAACGCACTCGCCCTCGCGTTCGCCGAGGGCAGCTTCGACTGGGCCTGCTCGTCCCACCTCATCGAGCACTTCGACGAGCCCGAGGGCCACGTGGCCGAGCTGGCCCGCGTCCTGACGGACGACGGGACGGCGTTCTTCCTCACCCCGAACGCCCCGGCCGACTTCGAGAACCCGTTCCACATCCACCTCTTCGAGCCGCCCGAGCTGCGGGCACTGCTGACCCGGCACTTCCACGACGTCACCGTCCAGGGGATGGACGCCGTTCCGCACGTGAAGGCGGACTTCACGGCCCGGAGGGAGAAAGCGCAGAAGGTGCTGCGGCTCGACGTGCTGGACCTGCGGCACCGGATCCCCCGTTCGTGGTACGTCGGCATCTACACGCGTGCCCTCCCGATCGCCTACCGGCTCATCGCCCGGGGCGACTCGGGCGGGACCACCGGGATCACGGCCGACGACTTCTTCGTCACCGACGACCTCGACCCGACCACCATGGTGCTGTTCGCCACGGCCTCCCGGCCGCGGCGGACCGCCTGAGCGGACCCGCGTGCGCACGGTCGGACTGACCGGCAACATCGGCGCCGGCAAGTCGACGGTGGCCGCGCTGCTCGTGGCCCGAGGGGCGGTCCTCGTCGACGCCGACACGGTGGCCCGCGAGGTGGTGGAGCCCGGTGCCCCCGCGTACCGACCCCTCGTCGACCGGTTCGGGACCGGCATCCTCGACGCCGACGGCCGGATCGACCGGCCGGCACTGGCGGCCAAGGTGTTCGGCCACCCCGAGGAGCTCGAGGCGCTCAACGCCATCATCCATCCGGCCATCGGCGTGGCCATGGTCGAGGGCAAGGACGCCCATGCCGGCACCGACCGGATCGTGGTGATGGACATCCCGCTCCTGAAGGACGTCCACCGGGAGCTCCTGGCCCTCGACGCGGTCGTCGTGGTCGACGTGCCGCCCGAGGTGGCGCTCGAGCGGCTCACGTCCCAGCGGGGCATGCCGGAGGCGGACGCCCGGGCCCGCCAGGCCTCCCAGCCGTCCCGGGCCGAGCGACTCGACGGTGCCGACTTCGTGGTGGACAATTCCGACGGCCCCGAACGGCTCGAACGGGAGGTGGACCGGGTGTGGGGCGAGCTCCAGCGGCTGCCGGAGCGCCCGGAGGCCGGCACGGGTGCGGGTGGCGGCGGCACCTAGCAGGCGCCGTCACACCCTCCCGGTACCATCGACGACGTGCCCCCGTTCCAGGTCGTCTCCCCCTTCCGACCCGCCGGCGACCAGCCCGAGGCCATCGCCGGTCTGGTCGCGGGCCTCGGGCGCGGCGACCGGTACCAGACCCTCCTCGGCATCACCGGCTCCGGCAAGACCGCGACCATCGCCTGGACGATCGAGGCCGTGCAACGCCCCACGCTCATCATCGAGCCGAACAAGTCCCTGGCCGCCCAGCTGGCCGCCGAGCTGAAGGAGTTCTTCCCGAGGAACCGGGTGGAGTACTTCGTCTCCTACTACGACTACTACCAGCCCGAGGCCTACGTCCCCAGCTCGGACACCTACATCGAGAAGGACTCGTCCATCAACGACGAGATCGACCGGCTCCGCCACGCCTCGACCTCGTCGCTCCTGATGCGGCCGGACACCATCGTCGTCGCCTCGGTGTCCTGCATCTACGGCCTCGGGTCACCCGACGAGTACCGCGACCGGATCGTCGCCCTCCACCCGGGCGAGGACCACGAACAGCGGTCGCTGCTGAAGCGCCTGGTCGAGCTCCAGTACGCGCGCAACGACGTGACCCTCAGCCGCGGTCAGTTCCGGGTCCACGGCGACACGGTGGAGATCCACCCGGCCTACGAGTCGCGTGCCGTCCGGATCGAATTCTTCGGCGACACGGTCGAGCGCATCCGCCCCTTCGACGTCCTCACCGGCGAGATCGGCGACGACCTCGACGACCTCGTCGTCTTCGCCAACACCCACTACGGCACGGGCGACGAGCGGATGCGCCGGGCCGTGCTCGGCATCGAGGACGAACTGCGGTCCCGGCTCGCCGAGCTGCAGGACGCCGGGAAGCTCCTCGAGGCCCAGCGCCTCCGGATGCGCACCGAGTACGACCTCGAGATGCTGGCCGAGACGGGCGTGTGCAGCGGGGTCGAGAACTACAGCCGGCACCTCGACGGGCGCGCCCCCGGTGAGGCCCCGTTCACGCTCCTGGACTTCTTCCCCAAGGACTTCCTGGTCGTCCTCGACGAGTCCCACGTGGCCGTCCCCCAGATCCGGGGGCAGTACGCGGGAGACCGGTCGCGCAAGGAGACCCTGGTCGACCACGGGTTCCGGCTGCCGTCGGCCATGGACAACCGGCCCCTCCGGTTCGAGGAATTCACCGAACGCACCGGCCAGACGATCCTGCTGTCGGCCACCCCCGGCCCCTGGGAGCTCGAGCACAGCACCAACGTGGTGGAACAGGTCATCCGCCCCACCGGGCTCGTCGACCCCGAGGTGGACATCGTCCCCACCACCGGCCAGATCGACGATCTGCGCCAGCGGATCGACGCCACCGTGGCGGCCGGCAACCGCATCCTCGTCACCACCCTCACGAAGAAGATGGCCGAGGACCTCACGGACTACTTGGCCGAGCAGGGCGTCCGCGTGCAGTACCTGCACTCCGACGTCGACACCATGGCCCGGATCGAGCTGCTCCGCGAGCTCCGCCTGGGCGTGTTCGACGTGCTTGTGGGCATCAACCTGCTCCGCGAGGGCCTGGACCTCCCCGAGGTCGCCCTGGTGGCCATCCTCGACGCCGACAAGGAGGGCTTCCTCCGCTCGACCTCGTCACTCATCCAGACCATGGGCCGGGCCGCCCGCAACGTCAACGGCCGGGTCGTGATGTACGCCGACCGGGTCACCGACTCGATGACGGCGGCCATCGGCGAGACCCAGCGACGCCGCGCCCGCCAGATCGCCTACAACCAGGCCCACGGGATCGACCCGCGGAGCATCACCAAGTCGGTCACGGACATCCTGGAGCGGGTGCGGGGCGACTCCTTCGCCGCCGGCGGGGCGATGATGACCGGACTGGCCGCCGTCAAGGGCCCCCGGAGCGCGAAGGGCAAGGGAGGGCAGCGGACCTCGGTCGACCCCCGGGCCGTCGCCGCCGAGATGGCCCACGCGCTCGGCCCCGATGCCGACGAGCTGTCGAGCCTCATCCACCGGCTGGACAACGAGATGAACAAGGCGGCCGAGGAGCTCCGCTTCGAGGAGGCCGCCCTCATCCGGGACGAGATCGCCGAACTGCGGTCGCTCCTCAGCCGCGATCCGGTCGACGGGAGCCCCGTGCTCCCCGGCGACACGGCCGACGTCGACGCGCCCGTGCCGGGTTGACCAGGCCCGGCGAGCCCCGGGCCCCGCGCCGGTATCCTCCTCGCCATGGCTGATCGACTGGTGGTGCGCGGCGCGCGCGAGCACAACCTGCAGGACGTCTCCCTGGACCTCCCGCGCGACCGGCTGATCGTCTTCACCGGCCTGTCGGGCTCGGGCAAGTCGTCCCTGGCCTTCGACACCATCTACGCCGAGGGCCAGCGCCGCTACGTCGAGTCGCTCAGCGCGTACGCCCGGCAGTTCCTGGGCCAGATGGACAAGCCCGACGTGGACTTCATCGAGGGACTGTCCCCGGCCATCTCCATCGACCAGAAGTCGGCCTCGCGCAACCCGCGCTCCACCGTGGGCACGGTGACCGAGGTCTACGACTACCTCCGCCTGCTCTACGCCCGCATCGGGAAGCCCCACTGCCCGGTGTGCGGCCGCCCGGTGGCCCGCCAGAGCCCCCAGCAGATCGTCGACCGGATCCTGGCCATGGACGAGGGCACCCGGTTCCTGGTGCTCGCCCCCGTCGTCCGGGGCAGGAAGGGGGAGTACGGCGCCCTGCTCGACGACCTGGCCAAGCAGGGGTTCGCACGGGTCCGGGTCGACGGGACCACCATCGAGCTGTCCGAGCGGGGCGACCTGGACCTGGCCCGGTACGAGACCCACACCATCGAGGTCGTCGTGGACCGGCTCGTCCGGCGCGACGACATCCGCCGGCGGCTGACCGAATCCCTGGAGACGGCGCTGTCCCTCGCCGAGGGGGTGGCCGAGATCGTGGTCGTCGACGCCGACGGGACCGAACAGGAGGCCATCACCTTCAGCCAGCACCTGGCCTGCACCCACTGCGGCATCAGCTTCGAGGATCCCTCGCCCCGCAACTTCTCCTTCAATTCGCCCTACGGCGCCTGCCCGGCCTGCACCGGCCTCGGGACCAAGTACGAGGTGGACCCCGAGCTGGTGGTGCCCGATCCGACCCGGTCGCTGGCCGACGGCGCCCTGGCCCCGTGGTCCGGCGCCCGTAGCCAGTACTTCGACCGGATGCAGGGTGCGGTGGCCGACCTCGGCGGGTTCTCCGTCCACACGCCCTGGGAGGAGCTGACCAAGGAGGACCGGGACCTCGTGCTCTACGGCACGGGCGACGATCAGGTCCACCTCCGGTACCGCAACCGCTACGGGCGCCAGCGGTCGTTCCACTCCACCTACGAAGGGATCGTCCCCTGGCTGGAGCGCCGCCACAGCGAGGCCGACTCGGACTTCCTGCGAGACAACCTCGAGGGCTACCTGCGCGAGGTGCCCTGCCCCGAGTGCGGCGGGTCCCGGCTGAAGCCCGAGTCGCTGGCCGTCACGGTCGGGGGCCACAACATCCACGCGCTGTGCTCGCTGCCCATCGGCCGGGCCGTCGAGGTCGTGGGTTCACTCGACCTGTCCGACCGCGACCACCTCATCGCCGACCGGGTGTTCCGCGAGGTCCTCGAGCGTATGCAGTTCCTCCTCGACGTCGGCCTCGACTACCTGTCGTTGGCCCGTTCGGCGGCCACCCTGTCCGGTGGCGAGGCCCAGCGGATCCGACTGGCCAGCCAGATCGGAAGCGGACTGGTGGGGGTCCTCTACGTGCTCGACGAGCCCTCGATCGGGCTCCACCAACGGGACAACCAGCGCCTGATCGGCACGCTCGAGCGTCTCCGCGACCTCGGCAACACGGTCATCGTGGTGGAGCACGACGAGGAGACGATCCGGGTCGCCGACCACATCGTCGACGTCGGGCCCGGGGCGGGGGAGCACGGCGGCCGCATCGTCCACTCGGGGCCGGTGGCGGGCGAGGGCGGGATCCTCGCCAATTCCGACTCGCTGACCGGCCAGTACCTGTCCGGGGTCCGGTCGATCCCGGTGCCACAGCTCCGGCGGCAGGGGACCGGGGAGCACCTGGTGGTGGAGGGCGCCCGGGAGCACAACCTCCGGGACGTGACCGTCGAGTTCCCGCTCGGCCAGCTGGTGGCGGTGACCGGCGTGTCGGGTTCGGGCAAGTCCACCCTGGTCAACGACATCCTGCTGCGTTCCCTGGCCAAGCAGGTCCACCGGGCCAAGACCCCGCCGGGGCTCCACCGGACCATCACCGGCGTCGACCGTATCGACAAGGTGGTCGACGTGGACCAGGCGCCGATCGGCCGGACGCCCCGGTCCAACCCGGCCACCTACACCGGGGTGTTCGACCACATCCGCAAACTGTTCGCCCAGACCAACGAGGCCAAGGTGCGCGGCTACCTGCCCGGCCGGTTCAGCTTCAACGTCAAGGGCGGCCGCTGCGAGTCGTGCGCGGGGGACGGCACCCTGCGGATCGAGATGCACTTCCTTCCCGACATCTACGTCCCGTGCGAGGTGTGCCACGGTGCCCGGTACAACCGGGACACGCTCGAGGTCACCTTCCGGGGCAAGACGATCGCCGACGTCCTCGAGCTGTCGTGCGAGGAGGCGCTCGGGTTCTTTGCCGCCCAGCCGCCCATCGCCCGCCACCTCCAGACGCTGGTCGACGTGGGACTGGGCTACATCCGGCTCGGCCAGTCGGCGCCGACCCTCTCCGGTGGCGAGGCCCAGCGGGTCAAGCTCGCCTCCGAGCTGAGCCGGAGGTCGACCGGGACGACGTTGTACGTGCTCGACGAACCGACCACGGGCCTCCACTTCGACGACGTGCGCAAGCTGCTCGACGTGCTCAACCGCCTGGTCGACCAAGGCAACACGGTCATCGTCATCGA
>DATLRE010000136.1:0-8667 GCA_035534835.1 Acidimicrobiales bacterium | reverse complement strand
CTCCTCGGCCGCCTGGGCCATCAGGCCGACGTTGGGCACGCTCCCCATGGTCGCCGGGTCGAAGGCGCCGTGGGCCCGGCAGTCGTCGATGACCACCTGGTACACGCCCGCGTAGCTGCTGTCGGGGATGACGGCGAGGGTGTCGGCCTCGCTGCCGTCGGGGCCCCACATGTGGCCCGAGTTGCGGATCATGGCCGGCATGGAGGCGTCGACGATGACGTCGCTCGGCACGTGCAGGTTGGTGATGCCCCGGTCGGAGTCGACCATGGCCAGGTCCGGCCCGGCGGCCAGCTCGGCCTCGAACGAGGCCCGGATGGCGTCGCCCTCGGGCAGCCCGGCGAGCCCGTCGAGGATCGCGCCCCACCCGTCGTTGGGGCTGAGGCCGGCGGCGGCCAGCACCTCGCCGTAGGTGGCGAACGTCGACGGGAAGAAGGCGCGGACGACATGGCCGAAGATGATCGGGTCGGAGATCTTCATCATCGTGGCCTTGAGGTGGACCGAGAACAGCACGCCCTCGGCGGCGGCCCGGGCGATCTGGCGGTCGAGGAAGGCGCGCAGCTCGGCCACCCGCAGGACGGCGGCGTCGACGACCTCCCCGGCCAGCACGGCCACCGGGGCCCGCAGTGCCGTCGTGGTGCCGTCGGCGGCGACCAGCTCCACGCGCAGCGACCCGTCCGACCCGACCACCGCGGACTGCTCGGTCGAGCGGAAGTCACCGCCCTCCATGTGGGCCACGTTGGTCCGCGAGGCCGGCGACCAGGCACCCATGCGGTGCGGATGGGACCGCGCGTAGTTCTTGACCGAGGCCGGCGCACGACGGTCCGAGTTCCCCTGGCGCAGCACCGGGTTGACCGCGCTACCCAGGACCGTGCGGTAGCGGGCGAGGACGGCGGTGTCCTCGTCGGAGGTCGGGTCCTCGGGGTAGTCGGGCACGGCGTAGCCCTTGGCCTGCAGCTCGGCGATGGCCGCCTTCAGCTGCGGCACCGACGCCGACACGTTCGGGAGCTTGATGATGTTGGCCCCGGGGGTGAGCACGGCGCGGCCGAGCTCGGCCAGGTCGTCGGCGATCCGCTGCTCCCCGGTGAGGTGGTCCGGGAAGGTGGCGAGGATGCGCCCGGCGAGCGAGATGTCCCGGGTCACCACCTCGACGCCGGCCCGGGTGGCGAAGGCCTGCACCACCGGGAGGAGGGAGTGCGTCGCCAGGGCGGGCGCCTCGTCCGTGTGCGTGTAGATGATGGTCGATTCGGTCACGCGTGCTCCGTCGTCGGTCCTCGGGTGGTCGACCAACGATAGACGGACTGCCGGGTGGGTCCCGGAGGCCGCGACACGCCGTCGACGGGCGCCGTCCGGCACGCTGCTCGCACCCCACCGGGTTCACGACGGGGAGTCCGGCGCCACCCCTCCCCCTGCCGGCGTCCAGAAGCGCTCCCAAGTCGCCCACGCCGCCGGCAGCGTGCCGGTGCCGTCGTGGTGCCGGGGCCACTCCGCCGGAGGGAGTCCCAGCGGGTTCACGCCCACCTCGGCGCCGTAGAAGAGGCGGTGGACCCTGCGCACGAAGTACCAGGACCCCTCCACCCGGCGGTACTCGTCGTCGTAGACGATGGCCTGGTGGATCCAGCGCCCGCCGTCCTGGATCTCGCCCTTGCAGTAGACGATGCCCGTGGCACGGTCGGCGTCGACCAGGTCGATGACGTGCGTCCCCACGTTGAGCACCGAGATCCCGATCGCCCGCAACGACGCGTCGAACGAGTCGCGGAGCGCTTCGCGCCCGGTAGCCCCGGCGCCCACGCGCACGTCGGCCACGAAGAGCGCCACCAGGGTGTCGAGGTCCCGCGCGTCCACCGCCACCGCATACCGGGCGGCCAGCTGGCGGATCGCCTCGTACGCTTCGAGGCGCCCGAGCACAGCGGACGTGGTGTCGTCGGTCACGACGACGCCCCCTCGTCGGTCCGGGGGGCCGCCGGCCGGACGACCCCGTCGGCCGTCCACCGGGCGATGGTGGCGGCGTCCGCGCCGAGCAGTCCGGCGAGCACCTCGCCCGTGTGCTCGCCGAGGAGCGGCACGTCGCGGTCCGGCCCCTCCTGCATCTTCGAGAGCTTGATCGGATTGCCCCCGACCAGCACCGGCGGACCGGCGCCGTCGGTCCGGGGAAGCTCCACCACCATGTGGCGCTGCACGACGTGCGGATCGGCGGCCACCGCCTCGGGCCGGGTGCACGGAGCGGCGGCGATGCCGCCCTCGGCGAGCCGGCGGGCCGCCTCGGCCATCGTCAGCCCGGACGCCCACGCCTGCAGTGCCGGTCGGATCACGTCCTCGAAGTGGCCGCTCCAACCGGCGCGGTCGGACAGCCGGGGGTCGGTGAGCCACTCGTCGTGGCCGACGATGCGGGCGAAGCGCTCGAACTGGTGGTCCCGACCGACCTGGAGGATGAACCAGCCGTCCGCACACCGGCACGAGGAGAGGATGATCGGCATCCGCATCGGCTCGTCGGGCGGCCGGCCGAACCCGAGCGACGCGAAGTTGTAGGACACGTCGCACAGGGCCACCATGGCGTCCAGCATCGAGACGTCGACGAGCTGGCCGGCACCGGTGGCGTCCCGCTGGCGGAGCGCGGCCAGCACGCCGATCACGGCGAACAGGCCGGTGCCCGAGTCACCGAGCCCGCCCGTGGGACTGAGGACGGGTGGCTGGTGGGGCACGCGCGAGTACTCGTAGATCCCGGACATGGCCTCGGCCACCGACGCGTACGCCGGCCAGCCCGCATAGGGGGACGCGTCGTCGGCGCCGAACCCGGAGATGGACAGGTAGACCAGCGCCGGGTGGTCGGCCCCGAGCGAGGCGTGGTCGAGGCCCAGCCGCCGTGCCCGGCCCGGGCCGAGGTTCTCGGCCACGACGTCGACGTGACCGACCAGGTCGAGGACGATCCGGCGGCCGGACTCGGACTGCAGGTCGACCGCCACGCTCCGCTTGTTGAGGTTGTTGCGGAGGAAGGTCGCCCCGACGATCTCCCCGTTCTCCCGGGTAACGGTGGGCGAGGACTGACGACCGGCGTCGCCGCGCCCGGCCTGTTCCACCTTGATCACGTCCGCGCCGAGCCGGGCCATCAGCTGGGTCGCGTACGGCAGTGCCTGCATCTGCTCGAGGCTCAGGATGCGGACGCCGTCGAGCGGACGGCCGAACGGCGCGGCCCCGTCGTTGGCCGACTCACCCAGCCGCACGGCGCCCACTCGCGTCGAGGTCGCGGTCGAGGTCGAGGTCGAGCATCCGGATGGCGTTGCCCCGGACGATCTTGTAGGCCTCCTCGTCGGTCAGCCCCGCCATCATCTCCTCGGCCACCCGGAGGGTGTCGGGCCACGTCGAGTCCGTGTGGGGGTAGTCGGTCTCGAAGGTGATGTTGTCCACACCGACGCGGTCGAGCGACTCCAGTCCGTGCCGGTCCCGGAAGAAGCAGCCGAAGACCTGGCGGTAGTAGTACATCGACGGCGGCTCGAGGATGGTGTCGCGCACCCCGCCCCACGCACGGTGCTCGCGCCACACGTCGTCCGCCCGCTCGAGGATGTACGGGAGCCAGCCGATCTGGCCCTCCGAGTAGGCGAGCCGCAGATCGGGGAAGCGGACCAGCACGCCCGAGAACAGGAAGTCGGCCAGTGAGGCCATGGCGTTGCCGAACGAGAGCGTGGCGGCCACGGCGACCGGCGCGTCCGCCGAGGTGGCCGGCATCTTCGAGGACGAGCCGATGTGCATGCACACCACGGTGCCGGTGTCCGCGCACGCGTCGAAGAACGGGTCCCAGTGCCCCGAGTGGATGCTCGGCAACCCGAGGTGGGGCGGGATCTCGCTGAAGGCGACGGCCCGGACGCCCCGGGCGGCATTGCGTCGCACCTCGGTGGCGGCCAGGTCGGCGTCCCACAGCGGGATCAGGCAGAGGGGGACGAGCCGACCGCTCGACCCACCGCACCACTCCTCCACCATCCAGTCGTTGTAGGCCCGGACGCAGGCGAGTCCGAGCGCGCGGTCGCTGGTGGCCTCGTGGAAGGTCTGGCCGCAGAAGCGGGGGAAGGTGGGGAAGCACAGCGAGGCCTCGACATGGTTGACGTCCATGTCCTGGAGCCGGGCCCCGGGTTCGTAGCAGCCGGGACGCATCTCGTCGTAGGTGATGGGACTCATCGTCATGTCGTCCCGGTCGAACCCGACGGCGGCCACGTGGCGCTTGTGGACGTAGACGAGGTCCTCGAAGAACCAGCAGTCGGCCTGCGGACCGTCGTCGTCCCACGTGACGTCGTAGTTGCCGCCCCCGGTGTGGCGCATGGGCCCGATCCCCCGCCGCTCGACGCGGGGTGCCCGATCGGCGAACTCGGCGGGCAGCCACCTCGTCCAGACGTGGGAGGGTTCGACCACGTGGTCGTCGACGCTGATGATCCGGGGGATGACGGGCACGGCGCACTCCTGTCTGACGACGCGTCGGATCCTAACCCCGGGGCCCGGGACCGGAGGCCCCGTCCGGAGGCCGTCCGCGGTCCTCCGGCTGGGATACCGGAGGGGCCTCAGAAGAAGAACCCCCGGATCAGGTTCACCAGTGCCACGCCGACCGTCAGGATCAGGACCACACCCCCTGCCCCGATGCCGAGACCGATCCCGAGCGCGACCACGTCCTCCATGATGATGGCGAGGGCGACGAAGACGGCCCCCAGGGCGGGCAGGGTGTCGAGCCCCGAGAACGGCGGGGCGAGGGCGGCGGAGGCGGCCAGTCCGATGAAGACCAGCCCGAGGATCCGCAGGAACCACCGCCGGTCGAAGAGCGACGCGGCGCGGGGCCTCGAGAACCGCTCGAGCCACCGGATCCGGCGCATCATGAACGGGATGGCCTTGCCCGTCGTCGCGGGCCCGAGCTCACGGTCGCGCCATCGGGCGGGCAGCCAGATGGACCGAGCGCCGAGGACGAGCTCGGCGGACAGGAGGATGGTGATCAGCTCGAAGACATGGGTGATGCCCCCGGTCGGCAGGGGCAAGGCGGGCACGAACATGAGGAAGAGGATGGTGACGGCGAAGCTCTTCTCGGCGAAGACCGTCCCGAGGTCACCGACGGTCTTCGGGCTGTCCGACGCCAGCCACGCCTCCAATTGGTCGCTGAACGGTTCGTCGGTCACCCGGCGCTCCACCCTCCCCACGGACCGGCGACGTCGCCAGCGGTCGAGGTGGTCGCCACGTACTCGAGCGCGGCCATGCGGGTCCCCTTCGGATAGCCGGAGGTCACACTCTACCGAGCGGGCCCGGGTCCACCCCAGATGGTGGCGGCCCGGGATGGACCGTGCACGCCGATCCCCTCGCTGCCGAGCTGCCGTCGCCCGCCCCGACGGGTCCTTGGACTCTGTCCGGTGACGCAGCGTGCCGATTCAATGGCGGTGGGGCCGAACGCCCGATTCGGCCGATCGGATACGGAGGCAGACCTGATGGGCGGACCATGCTCGGGATAGTCGACGTCGGCACCCAGTCGGTTCACGCCTACGAGCGCGACGCTCCACCCGGGACGATCGACGCGCTACTCGCGCTGGCCGAGCCGTTGCGGGGCCTGCGGGTCCTCCACCTCAACGCCACGCCGTACGGCGGCGGCGTCGCCGAGATCCTCCGCTCCGAGATCCCCCTCCTGCGCGACCTCGGACTGGACGCCGACTGGAGCATCATCAGTGGTGACCGCGAATTCTTCACCGTGACCAAGGCCATCCACAACGGGCTGCAGGGGGCCGAGCGGCCGCTGGATGCCGGCGAGCGTGCCGAATACCTCGCGCACACGGCAGCGAACGCCGAGCAGCTCGGTGACGGCTACGACGTGATCGTCGTGCACGATCCCCAACCGCTCGCCATCCCCGCGACGCGCGGGCGCGGACGAGCGAAGTGGGTGTGGCGTTGCCACATCGACACGTCCGCACCGAACCCGGACACCTGGGCGTTCCTGCGCCCCTTCCTCACCGCCTACGACAGCGCGGTGTTCACCATGGGCTGCTTCGTCCCGCCCGACTTCCCCCTCGCCCGGGTTGCCATCGTCCCGCCGGCCATCGACCCGCAGAGCCCGAAGAACCTCGACCTGCCGGCCCCCCTGGCGACGAGGGTCCTCGAGTGGATCGGGGTGGAGGTGGACCGGCCCCTCGTCGTCCAGATCTCGCGCTTCGATCCGTGGAAGGACCCGCTGGGCGTCATCGACGCATACCGGCTCGTCAAGGAGGACGTCCCCGACGTCCAGCTCGTCCTGGCCGCGTCGATGGCCCTCGACGATCCCGACGGCTGGGACATCTACCGGTCGATCCAGGAGGTCGCACGGGACGACCCGGGCATCCACCTGTTCACCAATCTGACCGGTGTCGGCAACATCGAGGTCAACGCGCTGCAGCGCTGCGCCGACGTCGTCGTCCAGAAGTCCGTCCGCGAGGGCTTCGGCCTGGTCGTGTCCGAAGCGCTATGGAAGGGCACACCGGTCGTCGCCGGTCGTACGGGTGGCATCCCGCTCCAGCTCCGTGACGGTGCCGGCGGGTACCTCGTCGGGAGCACGGAGGAGTGCGCCTCGCGCATCGGCGAGCTGCTCGGCGACGCGGAGCTCCGTCGTTCGCTCGGCGAGTCGGGCCGCGAGGTGGTGCGCTCGCGCTTCCTCCTCACCCGGCTCGTCGCCGACGAGCTGCGCCTCTACGCATCACTGGTGGGAAGGGACGCCGGCACAGGGCCGTCCGGGAGTTCGGGGCTCGGCGACGAACCTCGGGATCCGGTGTGCGGGATGCGCCTCGACCCTCCGGGAACGGTCGTCACGGAGCTGCGCGACGGAGGCGAGCACCCGTTCTGCTCCCAGACGTGCGCCGAGGAGTACCGCCGCGCTCCGGGTACCTTTGCCCGGCCGAGCCGCTGACAGGGTCCGGTCCACGGGTCCGGGCACGGGTGGGCCCCGCACGCCGAGGTGGTCCGGAACCATCCCGGACACCCGGGTCGCGGTGCTCCCGCCGGTCGCTGCGTCGCCGACGCTCGAGAGTCGGCCGGTGCCGCGTTGATTTCTGCACCAGGAGTGGTAGGTGTAGAGGAGACGGACGCGGGAGGAGGTACGTGCCCCCACGCAGGCGCCGAGACCGAGCCGACCAGGACATGAGCGCAAGGGCACTGAGCGCCATGGCCGATGCCTCGCGCCGTGCCCGCGACGGGGATGGGGGCGTTCAGGAGCCCTCGACCGCTGCGCGGCGCCCGCACCCCGATCGCCCGGCGACCGAGGGGGGGGATCCCAGATCCCATGTGACGACGTCGCCCGATCCCATTCCGGTCACCCCGCCCGCAGCCGCGCCGCAAGTCGGGGTGCCGCCGACACCACCACCTCCGTCCCCACCGACCGCGCCGTCCGCGCTGTCCGCGCCGCTGCCCCCGTCACCCTCCTCGCCGTCCCTGGAGACCGCGCCGCTGCCCCCATCACCCTCCTCGCCACCATCACCCTCCTCGCTTCCGGGCGTCCCGGTACTGGTCTTCGATGCGCTGGGCGATGAGCCGGTCGATGCCGGCCCTCGGCTCCTTCCCGTGGAACCGCCCCGTCACGATTCCCGGACCGCTCGTGCGACAGCCGCGTCGCCGGCCGGCAGGCAACGGCATGCGGCGCAGCAGGGCCCCGACACCGAACGGGCGCTCCGGCGAGCCGTGGCCGTCGTGTCGGCCGCCCTGGTGATGGTCGTGGCCGCTCTCGTGGGATCGGAGCTGGCCGGTGGCCCACCCCCGGCTGCACCGCTTGCCCACCGGTCGTCCGTCCAGGCCCCGCAGCCCTCCTCCTCCGTGCCGGTCGCCTCCACCACCACCACTCCCACCACGACCGCTGCAGCCGCGACGGTCGCGGCGCCGCCTCCCACGAGCGGGACGACCACCACTGTCCCGTCGCCGGCCCCGACGCCGACGCCAGGGGGGCCGCCGGTCCTGGCGAGTCTGCAGCCGTCGTCCGGGACTGCAGGCCAGTCCGTGCTGGTGAGCGGCTCGGGCTTCCTCAGCCCCTCCGGTCACATCGGCGCCACCGTGGGCGGCCGGACGGCCTCCGTGAGCTGTCCCGACCAGACGACCTGCACGGTGACGATCCCGCCCCAGACCGCGACGGCGCTTACGGCCCCCGTGGTGATCGTCACCGACGGTGGCTCCTCGAATCCACTCACCTTCACGCTGAGTTGAGCGGTACTACGAACCGTGCGCCCCCGGTGGAGTCCGGGCACTGCATCGACGGCTTCGGGTGGTCCGACACCGACGGCTCCACCGGTCGCGCCTGCGCTACTCACCGGGTCCCTGCCCGACTCCGTCATCACCGCCCGTCGAGCGACAACCGCCGCGCGACGGGGGCATCGCCTCGGGGTCCCAGGCGTCTGGAACCGGTCGGCACCCCTACCCTTCGCACTCCGGCCGGTCGCGGCCCACCCCTCGCGCTTCGTTCGCCGGGGCCTCGGGTCCTGCCTCGTCGCGTCCTGGCCGGGGTATCTGATGTCCTCGGACACCGGGGGCGGGCGCTTCTTCGCACCCCCGGGGCCGGGCGCCTCCGCCCGGGCGGGAAGGACGCGGACCTGGCCCTGGACCGCAGAAATCCCGGCCTCGCGGCCCTGGGGACACGTTGACCGGGACTTCCGTAACTGCATCGGCGTCACTTCCGTGAACGCCTGGTGGTGGCGGGGG
>DATLRE010000135.1:0-15878 GCA_035534835.1 Acidimicrobiales bacterium | reverse complement strand
TGGGCCAGATCGCGGAAGATGGCCGACGCGTAGTTCTGGGGCTCCTGCTCGAGGAAGAGGATCTGGACCCCCGCGTTCTTCATGGCCACCACCTGCTCGGTGAAGTCCGTCGTGGTGGGTGGCAGCGCCGGGTCGAGCAGGACCGAGTAGCCGAGGTGCTGCATGGCCTTCTTCTCGTTGGCCCAGGCCAGCTCCGTGGTCGGGAGGTTGGCGATGATCGTGGCCGTGTGGGCGATCTTCGTCGGATACTTCTGCTTGAAGTAGAGGAGCGGACCCGTCGGCCAGCCGTCCGAGGCCGGTGCCGGGCTGAAGTTGTTCGGCAGCTTCTGTGTGGCCGGGTCCAGCGAGCCGGTCACGTCGGGGAACCCGGGATCGGCGGCGACGAGCGGCTCGCTGAAGCTGTCCTCGAGCGTCACCCCGCCGACGCTGGCGAAGTCGTTCTGCATGACGCTCTGGGTGGCCTGCCGGTTCAGCGCCCCCTGGAACCGGTCGTCAGTGCCCGAGACCACGATCCTCCGACCGTTCACGCCGCCCTGGTCGTTTACGTAGGCGGCGTAGGCCTCGGTGCCGACGAGTCCGCCGGTGAACAGGCCCGCCAGCTGGGTGGTGACGTTGCCGATGGTCACCGTGGTGGGCGTCACCCCGGTGTGGTCCCCGAACGCGGACGCCGGGATCGGCGGTACCGTCGAGGAGGATCCGTCGGTGGTCGCCGAGTTGGTCGACGAGCACGCTGTCATCAGGCCGGCCACCAGTGCCAGGCTCAGACCGCATGCGGCCACCCTGGTCCGGCGGGCTCGAACGGTCACGTCACGACGTCGGTCCATGATCCCCCCGGATCCTCGTCTGCGGACCGGGTCCCCCGACCCGGTCGGTGCGCCGAACGCACGTCCGAAACCTAACCGTCCTGGGCGCCGGCCGCCGGATCCGTCAGGTGGGGAAGCGGTTCAGCTCGCCGATCTCGTAGACGTCGCTGGCCCGGCCGACCAGCAGCGGGTCGAGCAGGCCGATCCGTTCGAGGTCCTTTCCGGTGTAGGGCATGCGGTGCAGGACGTAGCGGAGGGCGTTGAGTCGGGCGCGCTTCTTGTCGTTGGACTTGATGACCGTCCAGTGGGCCTCGTCGATGTCGGTGGCCTGGAACATGGTGTTCTTGGCATCCGTGTAGGCGTCCCAGAGCTCGAGCGAGGCGAGGTCGACCGGCGAGAGCTTCCACTGCTTCAGCGGATGGCGCTCCCGTTCCTGGAACCGGCGCCTCTGCTCGTCCTGGCTCACCGAGAACCAGAACTTGACCAGGTGCACGCCGCTGCGGGTCAGGTTCCGTTCGAACTCGGGTGCCTGGCGCAGGAATTCCGCGACCTCGTCTTCGGTGGCGAACCCCATCACCCGTTCGACGCCGGCCCGGTTGTACCAGGACCGGTCGAACAGCACGATCTCCCCCTTGGTGGGGAGGTGCTGCACGTAGCGCTGGAAGTACCACTGGCCCCGCTCCGCATCGGTCGGCTTCTCCAGGGCGACCACCCTCGCACCACGGGGATTGAGGTGCTCCATGAAGCGCTTGATCGTCCCGCCCTTACCCGCCGCGTCCCGCCCCTCGAACAGGATCACGATGCGCTGGCCGGTCTCCTTCACCCAGGCCTGCAACTTCAGCAGTTCCACCTGCAGGTGGTACTTCTGTCGCTCGTACGACTTGCGCGACATCAGGTTGCGGTAGGGGTAGACGCCCGACTGCCAGGCGTCGACCAGTTCGTCCTGGGCGCTCATGGGCGGCGTGCCGTAGACGGGTTCGTCCTGTTCCAGCAGCACCCGGCGCAGCGCCGGCAGCTCGTCGGGCGCGGTACCGGCGATCACCGCGTTCAGCCACTCGGCCACCGCCACCCGGTCGGCCGGGTCCGAACGCCGGAGGACGTCGCGGACCACGGACAGGCGCTCGGCCACCGAGTCGGCGACGGCTCCGGTCACCACGTAGTGCTCGATGCCCTCGGGGGACAGGTCCGGGGACACATCGCCGCGCTCTGCCGGCCGCAGGCCGTCGGCACCGCCGACTTCGTCGGTGTCGGTGCCTTCGTCGGTGTCGGTGCCGTCGTTCATACCGGCCTCGGGCGGGTGGTCGGGGGCCGTCGGGTCGTGCTCGGCGAGGGACACGGGTTCCGCACGTCGCCGATCAGTCGTCCACGGGCGCCGACGGCGCCCGCTGCCGGAGGAGGTGCTGGAGGTCGGCGGCGGCGAACCGGGCCGGCTCGGTCGTCTCCAGGAAGTCGAGGAGGATCTCGAGGAAACGCCCGGGGTCCTCCACGTGGGGGAAGTGGCCGGCCCCGGCGATGACCTCGAGCCGGCTGTGCGGGATCGCCTCGTGGGCGGCGTACGCGTGGGCCACCGGGATGACCGTGTCCTGTTCGCCCCAGACGATGAGGGTCGGCAACGGGGCCGCCAGGTACAGCCGGTCGCCGGCGCTCACCGACTGGCCGCCCGGGTCGATCACGGACCGCAGCGTGCGGACGAACGCCTTCCGGTTGGCCGACTCGGTCAGCGACGCATAGGCGTTCCACATCTCGGCCAGCCGGCCCATGCGCACCCCGCGGGCGTGCAGCTGCCTGCTCAACGCGTTGCCCCGTTCGCGCACGAAGGACGGGAAGAGGAGGGGCATCAGGTACTCGGTGCCCGGCAGTGTGAGGAACCGGAGGAGCCAGCTCACCTCCCGACCCAGCCCGCCGCTGTCCACCAGCACGAGACGCTCGACGCACTCGGGATGCTGGTAGGCGAGCTGCAGGGCCACACCGCCGCCGAAGGACTGGCCCACCACCGTGGCCCGGTCCACCCCGAGGGCGCCGAGGAGGTCCCGCATCCCGCTGGCGTAGGCGCCCAGCGAGTAGTCGCCGAGCGGCTTGGCCGAGTGCCCGTGGCCGATCAGGTCGGGGGCGATCACCGTGTAGCGCTCCGCAAGGACGGGCATCACCTCGCGCCACGCCGCCGAGCTGCCGGCGATCCCGTGGATCAGGAGGAGTGCCGGGCCGTCCCCGGCCATCCGGTAGCCGACGCTGTGCCCGTGGATGGTGACGTGCTGCAGGTCGATGCCCACCCGGGCAGTCTCCCCCACCGGGGACGTGGCGACCAGGGCCGAACGTCCACCCGCGTCGCATCCCCCGACCAGGGCCGTTCGGCTCTACCGCCCGGCCCCTGGTCGGGGGACACTTGCGACGTCGCCACCCGGATGGCCCGGGCGTGCGCGGCACGAGGGGGAGGAGGCGCCATGAACCAGAACGTCCGGCTCGGCACGGTGGCCGGGGTCCCCGTCGGGGCCAATTGGAGCGTCCTCGCCATCTTCGTGCTCATCGTGTGGGAGCTGGCCGACCTGGTGCTCCCCGGCTACCACCCCAACGACGGCCGGGCGCTCTACTGGGTCACGGCGCTGATCGCCGCCCTCCTCTTCTTCGCGTCGCTGCTGGCCCACGAGGTGTCCCACGCCGTGGTGGCCACCCACAACGGCATCCGCGTCCGGGCCATCACCCTCTGGCTCTTCGGCGGGGTGTCCGAGCTCGAGGGGGAGGCGCTGACGCCTGCCGCCGACTTCCGGATCGCCATCGTCGGCCCGCTGACCAGCCTGGTCCTGGCCGGGGCCTTCGGCACGGCCGGGATCCTGCTGCACGGGGCGGCCGGGACGGTCGGCCTGGCGGGGAGCGCGGTCGGATGGCTGGCCTGGGTCAACCTGTTGCTGGGCGGGTTCAACCTGATGCCGGCGGCTCCCCTCGACGGGGGAAGGGTGCTGCGGGCGGCGCTGTGGCACCACTCCGGCGACCGGGTCCGGGCCGCCACCACGGCCGCCCACGCCGGCGAGGTCTTCGGCTACGTGCTCGTCGGGCTCGGGGCACTCGAGTTCTTCACGGTCAGCATCTTCGGTCTGTGGTTCGTGTTCCTCGGGATCTTCCTGCTGTCGGCCGCCCGCGCCGAGAAGAACGACGTGGTCCTGCGCTCCAGCCTGGCCGCCGTGCACGTCCGGGACCTCATGACCCGCGACCCGGTGGTCTTCCCCTCGGGCGCCACCGTCGCCGAGCTGGTCGACGAGCGCCTCCACCACTTCCGGTTCGGGACCTTCCCCCTGGTCCGTCCCGACGGGCAGCTCGAGGGTCTCACCACCCTGGCCCGGGTCCGCCAGGTGCCCCCGCACCTCCGCCGGTCCACCCGGCTGATCGACACCGCCTGCCCGCTCGCCGACGTGCCGGCCGCCGCACCCGACGAGCCCGTTCCCGACCTGCTGGTGCGGATGCAGCGGGCGCCCGACGGGCGGGCCCTGGTCATCGGCCCCGACCTGCGCCTGGTGGGGATCGTGTCCCCGAGCGACGTCTCCCGCTACGTCCAGCTCGCCGTGCTGCGGTCCGGGGGCGGGGTGCCACCGGCGTCGTGAGCCGGCCCGGGCCGGAGCTGCCCCACGAGAACACGTTCCAGCGCTACGCTGGGATGCGCTGGTCACGGCACCTTCGGCCGGAGGCACCAGTCGGGGGGAGGCCAGGACATGAAGCACGTCACCCGGATCGGGGCGCCTTCGCGCGCGCTGCTGCTCACCGAGCCGACCCGGGCATCGCTCGAGTTCGCGACCTTGGTGGCCGCGGCACCGCTGCTCCGCCGGGCTCCCCGCGGCGACGGCCATACCGTCCTCGTCCTGCCTGGCTTCCTGGCCGACGACCGTTCGACCCTGGTGCTGCGCACCTATCTCGGCACCCTCGGCTACCACACGTACGGCTGGGGCCTCGGGCGCAACGTCGGCCCGACCGCCGAGATCCTCGACGGGATGACGGCCCTGGTGGAGCGCCTGGCGGAGTCCTCGGGCTCGCCGGTCAGCATCGTGGGCTGGAGTCTCGGTGGCATGTTCGCCCGCGGACTCGGCCACCAGCGTCCCGACCACATCCGCCGGATCGTCACCCTGGGCAGCCCGTTCCGCGGCGACTCGCCCATCTCCAGCCATGCGGCGCGCAGCTTCGAGCGTTTCGCCCACCTCCACGTACCCCATGCCGAGCTGCCCGATGTCGACGCCGACCGGGGCCAGCTGTCCATGCCGGTGACCGCGGTCTACACCAAGGGCGATGGCGTGGTGGCGTGGCAGACCTGCCTCCAGCCGGACGGCGTCCACCGCGAGAACGTCGAGGTCCCCGGCAGCCACTGCGGCCTGGGCCACAACCCGGCCGCCCTCTGGGTCGTGGCCGACCGCCTGGCCCAGTCGGTCGGTGGGTGGGCCCCGTTCGTCGCGCCGGGCGTCGCCCGCCACCTCTACCCCGCGCCGGCACCGGCATCGGCGGCCGCCTGAGGGCGCTGTACCCGGCCACCCCCACCGGCCCCGGCTACGAGGCGACCAGGAGCTCGGCCAACCCCTTCTCGACCCCGCGGCACAACACGTCGATGTCGGGCGCGGCGTCGTAGTCGCCGGTTACCCCGTAGTTGACCTGGCCGTCATAGGAGAAGATGGCCACCGTCACCCGCATCTGCGCGCCCAGCGGCACGAACGGGAACGCCTGCAGCATGCGGCGGCCCAGCACGTACAGGGTGACCTGCGGTCCGGGCACGTTGGTGGTGACCGTGTTGATGTTCCGCTGCGACCCCTTGGTGGCGATCCGGCCGCCGAGCGCGAGCAGGAGCGGTGGGGCGAAGCCGGACAGCGAGGTGAGGGCCTCGCCGGCCAGCGCCTCCTGGGAGTCCTTCAGTCCGGCCATCTGCGCGGAGATCGACCGCAGTCGCTCGAGCGGGTCGGTCTCGTGGACGGGCAGCTCGGCGAACATGGCCGACACCTTGTTGGCCGGCACCCCGTCACCGACGGCCAGGCCGCCCGCGCCGCGGGGCCGCACCGACACCGGCACCATGGTCCGCACCACCCGGTCCGCCGACTCGCCCCGGGACAGAAGCAGCTCCCGGAACCCGGCGGAGATGCACGCCAGCACCACGTCGTTGAACGTACCCCCGTGCTCGCGGCGCACGGCCCGCACGTCCTCGACCGACGTGGACGCCCACGACCAGTGCCGGTGCGGGCCGATCGGCCCGTTCAGCGACGAGACCGGCGTCGGCCGCACCAGGCCCAGCATCGAGGTCATCCCCCTGCCGACGGCCAGCAGCTGACCGGCGGCGTTGCGGGGCACCCGCAGGGCCGAGCGCGCCGCGCACAACTGTTCGTAGGGGCTCCTCACCATGTCGGCCACTGCGCCGACGGCCAGGCCGAGCGCGCTCGGCGGGGGCTGTGGGTCCCACTCGACCGGCTCCGGCGGGGAGGCCTCGGGCGTGAGGTCCATGATCACCGAGAGCAGCTCGGTGCCGGACACGCCGTCGACCATGCAGTGGTGGGTCTTGGACGCCATCGCCCACCGGTCGCCCTCCAGCCCGTCGATCATCCAGATCTCCCACAGGGGCTTGGACCGGTCGAGCTGCTGGGACATGACGCGGCCCACCAGCCGGCGCAGCTCGCGCTCGCCCCCGGGGTCCGGCAGGGCGGTGTGCCGCACGTGGTAGCCGATGTTGAAGTGGGGGTCGTCCACCCACACCGGTCGGCCCAGGTCGGCGGGGACCCGCTCGACCACGTGGCGGTAGCGGGGGACGTGCCGCAGCTTGCCGGCGATCATGGCCACGAGGTCGTCGTAGCGGGGGGCGGGTCCCTCGAAGATCCCGATGGACGCGATGTGCATGTGGCTCACCCCGTCCTCGATCGCCAGGAACGAGGAGTCCAGCGGACTCAGCCGGTCGTGCACGGAGTCGACGCTACACCGGGGGCCCCCGATGCGCCGGGGCCGCCGCCGGGCAGGTGGGGGCTACCGGTTCCGCCCCCCGGGGCAGCCGTCGCGGCCATCGGCGCGGGGTCCCCTGCCCGGCCCGGTCGGCCCGCACCACCTGGTCGGCCGGGCGTTGAAGACGTCGGTCCCGAAGGGGGCGAGGCCGGCGGCTCCGGCCATACCGAGGTGGCCGAGGCCGTCGGACCCTCCGGTGGTGATGCCGAGCAGGTCCTCGTAGGTGCGCAGCGCCGAGTAGTGGTTGTACGGCGCGGCGTTCACCGTCCCCGGCCGGATCCACCGGGCATTGAGCAACAGGGCACCGACCAGGCCGCCACCGGGCAGCGTGCCGGCGACGGGCGCCACGCCCGGGGTGATCCCCGTCACGCCCAGCACCTGATAGAGCGTCTTGCCACCGTAGGCGGGGCTCAGGACGTTGAGCAGCGGGCTGTAGCCGGGGTTGGCGCTACCCGGACCGGGCAGTTCGCCGGCCGCGGCCGACCCGTCGGACACCGAGCCCTCGTCGGTGGTGATGGTCACCAGCATCGACCCGTCCCGGTAGGCCGGCGACCCGAGGATCAGCGGCATCCAGTGGCTCAGCCAGGCGTCGGCCCCGACCAGACCGCCGGTCGTCGTCCCGTCGGTGTTGGTGCCCGCACACTTGGCGTCGTGACCGTCGTCGCACACGTTCGGGGTGATGAGGGAGAATGCCGGTGTCGTCGACTGGCGGGCGAGGTCGTCGGCCAGGTGGCCCGCGAACGCGTCGGGCCGTCCCCCGGTCCCGACCGACACTGTCCCGAGTGGGACCACGTGGGCGGCGCAGTAGGCGGCGTCGTCGGTGACGGCGTGGAAGTAGATGAACGGGTTGTGCCGGTCCACGTACTGGTCGGTGGTCGTCGACAGCACCTGGCTGCCGGTGGCGTTCGGGCCCTCGGCGCCGTTCGTCCCGTCCGCCGCCAGCCCGGCGGACTGGGTCGGGTGGGCGCAGTCGGTGCCGCCCAGGGGATCGGGGGTGCCGCCGTCACGGGCGGGGTCGCTGCCCATGTCCTCCACGTACGCCCGCCAGGTGGGCCCGTGGTCCCCCCGGTCGGCTGCGGTCAGCTGGTTGCCGATGGTCGGGACCGACGAGGGGTAGACGCACCCCTGGCCGTCCACCTGCCCCGGGTAGGCGGCGCGGTTGGGGTCCGGGATCCCCGGGGTGACGTCGTTGAACGACCCGGCGAACGTGGACAGGTCGGTGATGCAGTCGCTGGACGTCACCAGGTTCGGCGCCTGGCCGGACACCTCGGCCAGGTAGTTGTCGGCACTCACGTGACCGGTGGCGTGGTAGTCCGACAGGAGTTCGCCCTTCGGGACGAGCACCTGGTTCAGGTAGGTGGCGACCGACCCCGGCCCGAAGGTCGACGCGTACGACTCGTTCTCCAGGTTGATGACCACGATGTGGCGGATGGCACCGGCCGGCACCGCGGCGCGCACCGCACCGGGCCCCCGGCCCGGGCCGTCCGCACCGGCCGCGCTGGTCACCGCCACGGCCGACGTGAGGGCCGTCACGGCGACGGCCGCGGCGGCCAGGACGCGGGGGAGTCGCCGGCTCCGGATGGCGCCGGGTGGCACCGTCGGGAGCGGGCGGCAGTTGGGGACGGGGACGCTCGGGAACTCGTTCATGGGTGGCACCGTAGAGAGCCGGGTTGAACGGGAGTACACGGATCGGTGAACCGGACCTGTCGGCCGGATGAACCTTCGGGGACGGCGCGCGGCGCGGCGGCCCCCGGGGACGGGTGTGCCTCAGCCCGCCCCGCCGGCGCGGTCGGCGGCCACCGCGTCGTAGGCCTCGTAGTCGGCGAGGGTGTCGTCGGCGAACTCGAACCGGAGCAGGCCGGCCTCGCCCCATGCCCGGCGCAGGTGGCCGTCGTTGGCGTCGAGAAGACCCAGCCGGCGGACGTTCGGGACCAGCTTGGCGAAGAAGCCGTTCTGGAAGCTCTGGAAGGGCGACGCCTGCATGGCGGCTGCGGCCTCGGCGACGAAGGGCACGACGGCCCGGGCCGACACCCCCATCCGCTCCCACACCTCGGGGGTCGTCGACCGGGCCCGGGCGTGCACGGTGTGCTCGAGGAGGAAGTCCTGGCGGTCCTTGAGCTCGGCCGACGACAGGTCCCGGTAGTACTCGCCGAGGGACAGGATGCCGAACGCCACGTGGCGGGCCTCGTCGGCCAGGACGTAGCGGAGGAGCTTCTTGAGCAGCGGCTCGGTCGTCCGGCGGGCCATGTCGCCGAAGGCGGCCAACGCCAGGGACTCGATGACGATCTGCATGCCGAGGTAGGCGATGTCCCACCGGCTGTCCTCCAGCAGCCCGGTGATCTGGGCCTCGAGGTCCGGGTTCATCGGGTAGGCCGTGCCCACCTTCTCGTCGATGTACCGGGCGAAGACCTCGGTGTGCCGGGCCTCGTCCATCGTCTGGGTGGCGGCGTAGTACTTGGCGTCGATCCACGGGACCGTGTCGACGATCTTGGCAGCCGTCATCATGGCCCCCTGCTCGGCGTGCATGAACTGGCTGAGCAGTGCCGTCAGCATCTCGACCCCGAGCCGGGTCAGCTCCCGCTCGCCCCAGCTCGCGATGGGGGATCCCGGCATCCTCGTCACCTCGCGCATCAGCCGGAGGTTCGGCGCCTCGGGGTCGACGTCGGTCGACCAGTCGAGGTCGGTGACGCTCGCCCACTGGGACTCGGCCGCCTTGTTGTAGAGCGTGACCAGCTGGGGGCGGCTCCGCTCGTACTGCCAGGTGTAGATGCTCTGGCAGTGGTCGTCGATCAACTTACAGGTGGCGCCGATCTCCTCGCGGGCCGGAAGTGCGGTCGTCATCGGCTCCCCTCCCCGGTCGGCTCCCCGCCGACCTGACGTGTGCCGGCCGCCATGCGGCACGGCCGGTCCACCCTCAATCCTAGGACTGCCTCCGGCCCACCCGTCGGGCACGGCCGGCCCCGGGCAGCCCGGATGGCGGGAACGGGGTACGGTGGACCCAGGGAAGGGGGCTGACCATGAGCGACAAGTCTCCCCGCAAGACCGCCTCCAAGAAGTCCGGCAAGACGCTGAAGGAGAAGCGCCAGGCCAAGCGGGAGAAGGAGTCGGGTCCCAAGCCCCTCGTCCGCTGAGGGGCCCCGGCCTCCACAGGGCACCAGCACCCGACCGGCCGGAGGCCACCCTCGTCCTATCCCGTCGCCCCCGGGCGCCGGACGCCCCGCCGCCTGTCCGGGCGGTCGCACGACCGTCATCCGCACCCGTCGCCCCAGCCGCTCCGTCGCCATCCGTCGCCCCACCCCCACCAGAGGACACATGCAGACCGATTCCGACGTACCCGCCATCGGGACCTCCGCCCGCGAGGAGTTCGCCGAGCTGTCCCGACGGGTGCGGGCCCACGGACTCTTCCGCCGGCGCGGCGGCTACTACGCCGTCAGCATCCCGGCGACCGTCGGGGCACTCGTCGTGCTGGCCGCCGCCGTCGTCGCACTCCGGCACTCGTGGTGGATCCTCGTCCTCGCCGTGGCCGTGGCCTTCGTCATGGCCCAGATCAGCTTCATCGGCCACGACGCCGGCCACCGCCAGGTCTGGTCCCGCCGCCGGGGCAACGATGCGTTCGGCCTGGTGCTGGCCAACCTGCTGAGCGGGTTCAGCTTCGGCTGGTGGCTGGGCAAGCACACCCGGCACCACGGTCACACCAACGACGAGGGCAAGGATCCGGACATCGTCGCCGGGGCCCTCGTCTTCACCCCCCGCCAGGTCGACCGCCGCGGCCGCTTCGGGCGGGGGTTCGCCCGCACCCAACAGGTGACGGTGGTGCCCCTGCTGTTCCTCGAGGCGCTCAACCTGCACGTGGCCAGCATCCGGGCGCTGGTGCGCCGCCGCGACCGGCCCGCGCTGGTCGAGGCCGTCCTCCTGGTCGTGCACGCTGCCCTCTTCTTCGTCGCCCCGTTCCTGGTCCTGGCGCCGCTCAAGGCGGCCCTCTTCGTCGTGGTGACCCAGGCCCTGTTCGGCTTCTACCTGGGGATCAGCTTCCTGGTGAACCACGTCGGCATGCCGTCACCGCCTGCCGGTGACGAGCTCGGGTTCCTGCGGCGACAGGTACTGACCTCGCGCAACCTGTCCGGGCCGCGACTGTCCGGCTACCTGTTCGGTGGCCTCGACAGCCAGATCGAACACCACCTCTTCCCGACCATGCCGCGCGCCAACCTGCGCCGGGCCCGGGCGGTGGTGCGACCCTTCTGTGCCGAACACAGCATCGCCTACACCGAGCAGTCCCCGTGGCACGCCTACCGCGACGTGCTACGGCACCTGCACCGGGTGGGCAGCCGCCGGGTGGCCACGGTCGGCTGACGGCCGGGCGTCGGAACGAGGCCCGGTGGCGCCGTCTCGACCGGCCCGCCCTCCAGGGTCAGATGTCGGTGCGCCCCCGCCGGGCCAGCGAGTCGATGGTCACCGCGGCCAGGAGCACGAGCGCGGTCACCATGTACTGGTAGGAGGCGGCCAGGCCGAGCAGGCCCATGCCGTTGTAGATGGTGGCGATCACCAGCCCGCCGAGCAGGGCGTAGATCATCTTGCCCCGGCCGCCGAAGAGGCTCGCGCCCCCGATGACGGCGGAGGCCACGGCGTAGAGGACGAGCGTCCCGCCGTCGATGTTGTTGGAGATCGACCCCAGGCGCGAGGCGTAGACGATGCCGGCGATGCCGGCAGCCAACCCGGTCAGGACGAACGCCCACAGCTTGTTCCACCCGAGGCTGATCCCGGCCCGCCGCGCCGCCTCGGCGTTGTTGCCGATGGCGTAGAGATACCGGCCGAAGCGGGTGCGACCGAGCAGGAACGTCCACACCGTCAGCACCCCGAGGACGACGAGGACGACGTAGGGCACGCCCTGGACGGGGATGAGGACGCCGCGGTTGGTGTTGCACACGAGGACGAGGACGACGCCGGCGGCAGCCATGACGGCGACCTTCAGTACCGTGATCGCCGGCGGGGGTGCCACCAGCCCGCTCACCCTCCGATGGCGGTCCCGCAGGACGGTGACCAGGCCGAACACGGCCACGGCGGCGACCATGACGACCCAACCGGCGGCCACGCTCATGTTCCCGTTGGCCAGGTCGAGCAGGACCGTGTCGGTGATCCGGATCGTTCCGCCCGTCCCGTTGGCGTTGACCAGGTAGAGCAGGACCCCTTCCCAGCCGAGCAGCCCGGCCAGGGTCACGATGAACGAGGGGAGTCGCAGGCGGATGACGATGGTCCCCATCAGGGCCCCGATGGCGGCGGTCGTGGCGATGCCGCCGAGGATGGCGACCCACCACGGCAGGCCGTGGGTGGTCGAGAGGATGGCCGTGATGGTGGCGCCGATGCCGGCCACGTAGCCGACCGACAGGTCGATCTCCCCGAGGACCAGGACCCAGATCTCGGCCATGCCGAGCAGCACGAAGACCGAGCCCTGCACCAGGAGGTTGACCAGGTTGCCGGCCGACAGGAAGACCGAGTCCTGGACCTGGAAGATGACGGCCAGGAGGATGAGCCCGCCGAGCACCGGGAGCACCCCGCTCTCCCCACTGCGGACCTTCTTGCCGAGCGAACGGACGTATCCGCCGAGCGAGCCGCTCAGCTCCGGCACGTCGACGGTGACGTCGACGTCGACCGCGGTGTCGGTGTCCGGCTCGGCCGAGGCCGTGCCCGGTACGTCGGACGTCTGCGGGCGGGCGCTCGCCGGTCCGGACTGGTCCTCGTCGAGTGACATCCGGTCAGCCCTCCGTCTCCGTGGCACCGGGCGGATCGCCGGGCGGGTCGCCGGCGCTGCGCCCGGTGGTGATGAGTTCGACCGCCCGCTGGGGGTCGTAGTCGACGATGGGACCGCTGCTGACCAGCCGGCCAAGGTAGAGGACGGCGAGCCGGTCGGCTACCTCGAAGACGTCGTTGAGGTTGTGGGAGATCACGATGACGGCGATGCCGCGCGCGCCCAGGGTCTTGATGAGGTCCAGCACCTGGGCCGTCTGGGACACGCCGAGGGCGGCCGTCGGCTCGTCCATGATGACCAGGCGGGCGTCGCGCATCACGGCCCGGGCCACGGCCACCGACTGGCGCTGGCCACCCGACAGCGAGCCGACCAGCTGCCGGACCGACTGGACCGTGGTCACCGACAGGTCGGCGAGCGTCTGCTTCGCCGTGAGCTCCATGCGCGTTTCGTCGAGCAGTCGGTGCGACAGGTCCTCGTGCCCGAGGAACATGTTCTGCACGATGTCCAGGTTGTCGCAGAGCGCGAGGTCCTGGTAGACGGTGGCGATCCCGAGGTGGTCCGCCTCCTTGGGGGTGCGGATCTCCACCGGCGCGCCGTCCCAGGTCATCTGGCCGCCGGTCGGGGCCCAGATGCCCGAGATGGCCTTGATCAGGGTCGACTTGCCGGCCCCGTTGTCGCCGACCAGCGCCGTGATCTGTCCGGCCGGGACGTCGAGGTCGACGTGGTTCAGCGCCCGCACGGCACCGAAGTGCTTGGAGATGCCCCGCAGGCCGAGGAGGGGGACGGCGGCCCCTCCGGGGCCGCCGGTCGCCCGGCCCTCCGCGACGACGCTCATCGTCGCGGAGAGCCGGTCAGGAACCGTGCGTCCACCTGGTTCAGTGGATGCCGTAGGTGGTGCAGTCGGCCGCGTAGGCCCCCGTGCACAGCTGCGACGCGGGCACGAACCCGTCGGCGATCACGGTGGACTGCATGTTCGTCGGCGTGACCCACTCGGGGTGCAGGAGCGACGAGGGAACGTTGACGTTGGCCGTCGTGTCCTTGACCGTTCCGTTGACCAGACCGGCAGGCGGGACCTTTCCGGCACGCATGTAGAGGGCGAGCGACGCAGCGGCCTGGGCCTCGAGGTAGATCGGCTTGTAGGCCGTGCCGCACTGGTAGCCCGAGATGATGTTCTGCAGGCCCACCAGGGTGGCGTCCTGGCCCGTCACCGGGAACTTCTTGGCCGGGATGTTGAGGGTCTTCAGGTACGAGATGATCGGCGCGGCGTTCTCGTCGTTGGGGACGAGCACGGCGTTCATCGTCGGATTGGCCGTGTAGGCCTGCTGGAACTCGGTCAGCGCCGTCGGCGGGTCCCAGGTGCCGGCCGGACGGGCCACCACCTTGTAGGCGCCGGAGGCGATCTGCGGCTGCAGCACGGCGTTGTAGCCCTGGGCGAACAGCGTGGCGTTGTTGTCCGTCGGGGAGCCGACCATGACGGCGAGCTTCGGGCTGGCCACCTTCCACGACGCGATGCAGGAGACCATTCCCTGGCCGATGAGCGTCCCGACCTTCACGTTGTCGAAGCTCACGTAGTACTTGCGGCTGCCGCCGAGCACGAGGCGGTCGTAGTCCACGACCGGGACCCCGTGGGCCTTGGCGTAGGTCTCGATCGAGGTCCCCACGCCGGCGTCGAGCGGGTCGACGACGAGGACGGTGGCTCCGGCCGTGATGTCCGACTGCGCGTCGGTCAGCTGGGTCGAGTCACTGCCCTGGGCGTTCTGGATGATGGTGTCCGAGGTGCTCAGGCCGGCCTCGCTGAACGCCTTGGCCAGGTACGGCGCGTCGAATTCGGTGTAGCGGGCCGAGGAGACCGTGTCCGGCAGGATGACGGCGATCTTGCCCTTGCCAGCTGCCGCGACGCTCTTGAGATTGGCCATCGTGGTGAAGTCCTTGTTGAACGTCGTGACCGACACGGTGCCGCTGCCCGAGGAACTCCCGGACGTCGTGGTGGTCGACGACGAGCTGCTGGAACCGCACGCGGCGGCGAGTAGCCCACCTACCAGCAGCAGGGGCACCAGGGCCCGGCTCTTCGTGATCCGCATGCTGTTCCCCCATTTCCGGCCGGCGTGAACCGGCCTCTCCGGGACGGTGCCCGGTTGGACACCGCCACCCGACCCGGGTTGAACCCGTCGTCGGGATGCGACCGACACCCGTGCCGACCCGGTGCGGGGTGCTGTCCGCACCCCTACCCGATCCCGTTCCGCGTGTCTGGGGGCGAGTATATGTTCACGAATCTGTAACCTGCCGGATCCACCGGGGCAACCGCCGTGGCGGACTCCGGCGGATCCGCCCGAGGGAATACCGGGACGTCCGCGGCGTTGGACCGGGGGCGGTCGCACGTGGGGGAGGACTGCACACACCATCCGACGACCTCCCGGCCCGGGAGACGGAGAGGCCTCCATGTCCGACACCCTGACGCCGCCGACCATGTCCGACCGGGACCGGAACCACGTCCGCCGGTGGTGGATCCTGGCGGTTCTGGGCATCGCCCAGCTCATGGTGATCCTGGACAACACGATCGTCAACATCGCGCTCCCGACCGCCCAGCACGACCTCCACTTCTCGAACGCGGACCGCCAGTGGGTGGTGACCGCGTACTCGCTGGCCTTCGGAAGCCTGCTGCTGCTGGGCGGGCGCATCGGCGACATCATCGGGCGCAAGCGGGCCCTGCTCATCGGGCTGGTCGGCTTCGCCTTCGCCTCGGCCCTGGGCGGCGCATCGACCGGCTTCGCCATGCTCGTGGTCGCCCGCACGGTCCAGGGCGCCTTCGGCGCCCTGCTCGCCCCGTCCGTGCTCGCCCTGCTGGCCACGACGTTCGTGCACCAGTCCGAGCGCAACAAGGCGTTCGCCATCTACGGGGCCATCGCCGGGGCCGGCGGCGCCCTCGGCCTGCTGCTGGGCGGCGTCCTCACCTCCTACGCGTCGTGGCGGTGGACCCTCTTCGTCAACCTGGCCTTCGCCGCCGTCGCCACCGCCGGGGCCCTACTGTGGCTGCGCAACGACAAGGCGGCCGACCGGGACCCGCTCGACATCCCCGGTGTGCTGCTCGTGACCGCCGGCCTGTTCAGCCTCGTCTACGGCCTCTCCCACGCGGAGACGACCGCCTGGTCCAACCCGTACACGATCGCCTTCCTCCTGGTCGGCGTGGCCCTGCTGGCCGCCTTCGCCGTGCTGGAGACCCGGGTCCGCCACCCGCTCCTGCCGCCCCGGGTCGTCCGCGACCGCACCCGCGGCGGTTCGCTGCTGGCCATGCTGTTCGCCAGCATCGGCATCTTCGGCGTCTTCCTGTTCCTCACGTACTACCTGCAGGACACGCTCGGCTTCAGCCCGGTGAAGACCGG
>DATLRE010000134.1:0-4016 GCA_035534835.1 Acidimicrobiales bacterium | reverse complement strand
GCGTCCCAGGTGACCGGCCGCCGCGGAGGCGCTATCGTTCCCGCCATGCCGCAACCGCCTGCACTCACGCCCGAACAGCGCCAGGCCGCACTGGCCAAGGCCGCCAAGGTCCGCCGCGAGCGGGCCGAGGTGAAGGAGAAGCTGAAGCTGGGCTCGATCAACCTGTCGGAGCTCCTCACCATGGCCGACGGGAACGAGACCGTCGGCAAGATGAAGGTGCTGTCCGTGCTCGAGTCGCTGCCCGGCCTGGGCAAGGTCAAGGCCCGCCGCCTGATGGAGACGGTGGGGATCTCGGAGAGCCGCCGGCTGCAGGGGCTGGGATCGAACCAGCGCGAGGCGCTCCTCCGCGAGACCGCCCGCTGACCGGAGTCGGACCGGGCCCCGACGGGCCCGCCGGGGACTCCCGCATCGTCGTCCTCTTCGGCCCCGGCGGGGCCGGCAAGGGCACCATCGCCGCCCGGCTCGTGGCCGGCGACCCGCGCCTGTGGCTCAGCCGGTCCTGGACGACCCGCCCGCGTCGTCCGGGTGAGGCAGGCGACGCCTACGTGTTCGTGGACCGCGCCGCCTTCGAGGCCCGGGTGGCCGCACACGGCTTCTTCGAATGGGCCGAGTTCCTCGGCAACCTCTACGGGACGCCGGTGGCCGAGCCCGTCCCCGGCCGGGACGTCCTGCTGGAGATCGACCTCCAGGGTGCCCGCCAGGTGCGGCGGCTCCGCCCCGATGCCACGCTGGTGCTCCTCCTGCCACCGTCGCCGGAGGTCCAGGCCGAACGTCTCCGGGGGCGGGGGGACGACGAGGGGCACGTCGCCCGCCGCCTCGCCGAGGGTGCCGACGAGGAGCGCCAGGGTCGGGAGCTGGCCGATTTCGTGGTGGTCAACGACACGGTGGAACAGGCCACCGCCGACGTGGCCTCTATACTGGAGCACTGTCGCTCGGGAGCCCGCGGGGATCCCGGAGCACGGAACGCCCCGGCGCCCCCGCCGGCACCTACCCCCGACCCGCCCGAAGGAACGTGATGGCCCAGAATCCGATCACCCTGATGGACCCGCCGATCGAGGACCTCCTCGACAAGGTGGACTCGAAGTTCACCCTGGTGGCACTGGCGTCGCGTCGGGCCCGGCAGGTCAACAGCTACTACAACTCGCTGGGCGAGGGCATCGGTGTGGTCGTGCCCCCCCAGGTCGCGTCGGCCTCGGGCAAGCCGTTGTCGATCGCTTTCGAAGAGGTCGCGGAGGGCAAGTGCACCTACTCGCGACCCGACCCCGAGGAGATCGCCGCCGCCGAGGCCGCCGAGGCCGCGGCACTGGCCCTGATCGAGGGCGCGGTCGAGCTCGCCGTCGAGGAGGCCGTGGCCGAGGCCGTCGCCGCCGACAAGGACGGGTCCGCCGAGTGACGCACCGCCCCGGCCGCCGAGCCGGGGACGGGTGTGCGGGGGGAGTCCCGTGGGACAGGTGACGACGGACGGTGCCGGTGGAGGACCGGGTGAGCAGCCCTTCGTGGTGCTCGGGGTGTCCGCGGGCATCGCCGCCTACAAGGCCGTCGAGATCTGCCGCCGGCTGGTCGACGCCGGCGTGCACGTCGCCCCGGTCCTGACCGAGCGGGCGACCCGGTTCGTGGGACGGGCCACGTTCGACGCCCTGGGATCCGAGCCCACCCAGACGACGGTGTTCGACGAGGTGTCGCCGATCCCGCACACGCGCCTCGGGCAGTCGGCCGACGTCGTGGTCGTCGCCCCGGCCACCGCCGACCTCCTGGCCCGCTACGCCGCAGGTCTGGCGGACGACCTGCTGACCACGACGCTCGTCGCCACGGCCGCCCCGGTGGTCGTGTGCCCGGCGATGCACACCGAGATGTGGGAGCACCCGGCGGTACGGGCCAACCTCGCCACCCTGGCGTCCCGGGGGGTGATGGTGGTCCCGCCCGAGGACGGTCGCCTGGCCGGTGGCGACGTCGGTTCCGGCCGGATGGCCGAGCCCTCCACCGTCGTCGACGCCGTCCTGTCCCTGCTCGAACGCCGCCGGCGCGGCGCGGCCGGTGCCGACCTGGCCGGCCTGCGGGTCCTGGTGACGGCCGGAGGGACCCGGGAGGCCATCGACCCGGTCCGGTTCATCACCAATCGATCCTCGGGCAAGCAGGGCCACGCCGTGGCCGCGGCCGCCCTCCGCCGGGGTGCGGTCGTCGTCCTCGTGACGACGAGCAGCCAGCCGAGGCCGGCGGGTGCCGAGGTGGTCGAGGTCGAGACGGCCGCCCAGATGGAGGACGCCGTGCTGGCCCGGGCGGTGGGCGCCGACGTGGTGGTGATGGCCGCCGCCGTCGCCGACTTCCGGCCGAAGGCGGTCACCGACACCAAGCTGCACAAGGCGGACGGCATCCCCGACCTCGTGCTCGAGGCCACCACCGACATCCTGGCGGAGCTGGGGCGCCGCCGCCGGCCGGGCCAGGTCCTGGTCGGGTTCGCCGCCGAGACGGACGACGTGCCCGAACGGGCCCGCGCCAAGCTCGTGGCCAAGGGCGTGGACCTCATGGTGGCGAACGACGTGTCGGCGCCGCAGGTCGGGTTCGACCACGACACCAACGCCGTCACCGTCTTCGGTGCCGACGGGACCGTCACCTCGGTGCCGCTGTCGGACAAGGGCGCCGTGGCCGACGCCGTCCTGGACCGGGTCGCCGCCCTGGCCACGGAGGCGACCGCCGCACCGGGGGCAGGCGGGTCGTAGCGTCGGTGCACCGCACGGGGGTAGCGTGGTCTGCCCGGCCCGGACCGGCCTCGAGGGCGGCGTCGGACTGCCGACCGGTGGGCCCCGTGCCCTCGCCTCGCCCCTGCATCAGCAGCACCGACCGTCGGCAGCGCCCGGGCGCCCGACCACCAGACAACCAAGAATGGAACCAGACGTGAGCAGCCGATACACCTTCACCTCGGAGTCCGTGACCGAGGGGCATCCCGACAAGATGGCCGACCAGATCTCGGACTCGGTGCTGGACGCGCTCCTGGCCGACGACCCCGACAGCAGGGTCGCCTGCGAGACCCTCCTGACCACGGGCCTGGTCCTGGTGGCCGGCGAGATCACCACGACGACCTACGTCGACATCCCGAAGCTGGTGCGCCAGACCGTCCTCGACATCGGGTACGACGACGACGCCTACGGGATCGACGGCAACACCTGCGGCGTCATCGTCTCCCTCGACGAGCAGTCCCCGAACATCGGCCAGGGCGTCGACAAGGCGTTCGAGGTGCGGGCGGGAACCGGCGGCGAGGACCAGCTGAACGCCCAGGGCGCGGGCGACCAGGGGATGATGTTCGGATACGCCTGCGACGAGACCCCCGACCTCATGCCCATGCCCATCTGGCTGGCCCACCGGCTCGCCCAGCGGCTCGCACAGGTGCGCCGGGTCGGGACGCTCCCCTACCTCCGCCCCGACGGCAAGACCCAGGTCAGCATCACCTATGAGGACGGCCGGCCGGTCGCCCTGGAGACCATCCTCATCTCGACCCAGCACGATCCGGGCATCGACCTGGAGACCCTGCTCCTGCCGGACCTCCGGTCCAACGTGATCAACCCGCTGCTCCCGCCCGAGCTCGACGCCTCGAACCTGCGGGTGCTGGCCAACCCGACCGGAGTGTTCGAGCTGGGCGGTCCCCACGCCGACACCGGCCTCACCGGGCGCAAGATCATCGTCGACACCTACGGCGGCATGGCCCGTCACGGAGGCGGTGCGTTCTCGGGCAAGGACCCGTCGAAGGTCGACCGCTCGGCCGCCTACGCGGCGCGCTGGGTGGCCAAGAACGTGGTGGCAGCGGGCGCCGCCGCCCGGTGCGAGGTCCAGGTGGCCTACGCCATCGGCGTCGCCCGCCCCGTGTCCGTCCTGGTCGAGACGTTCGGCACCGAGAAGGTCGACCCGGCGGCCATCGCCAAAGCCGTCGACGACGTCTTCGACCTCCGTCCGGCGGCCATCGTGCGCGACCTCGACCTGAAGCGCCCGATCTATCGGAAGACCGCCGCCTACGGACACTTCGG
>DATLRE010000133.1:0-3607 GCA_035534835.1 Acidimicrobiales bacterium | reverse complement strand
GTTCGGCACCGAGAAGGTCGACCCGGCGGCCATCGCCAAAGCCGTCGACGACGTCTTCGACCTCCGTCCGGCGGCCATCGTGCGCGACCTCGACCTGAAGCGCCCGATCTATCGGAAGACCGCCGCCTACGGACACTTCGGACGGGCCGAGAAGGACTTCACCTGGGAGGAGACCTCGCGGGCCGACGACCTGAAGCAGGCGCTCGGGCTCTGAGCGGCTCCTCCTGCCGACCGGGCGGCGACGAGGTCGTGCCGGGCACGATCCGGACCCGGTTCGTCCGGGTCGTACCCGACGTCCCGGCCATCCACCGGCGGTTCGACTACGCGGTGCCGGCTGCACTCGCAGATGCGGTGACCGTGGGCAGCCGCGTGCGGGTGCCCCTGCACGGGCGCCGGGTCGGCGCCTGGGTCGTCGAGGACGACGTCACGCCCGACCCGGGGGTCGACCCCCTGGACGTGGCCGCGTCGAGCGGCATGGGCCCGCCCCCGTCGGTCGTCGAACTCGCCGGATGGGCGGCCTGGCGGTGGGCCGGTCCGCAGTCGTCGTTCCTGGGAACGGCCTCCCCGTCCCGGACGGTCCGGGCGCTGCCGACCCCGCCGGCACGGGTCGGCCCGGCCCCCGGATCGCCCGGCGGCGGTTCGGTGGCGCTGGTCGGCGCGGCCCTGGCCGCCGACGGGTCGTCGGTGGTCCGCCTGGCCCCCGCCCTCGACGCCACCCTGCTCGTCCTCGAGCTGGTCCACCGCCTCGGGAGCGACGGCGTCCTGGTGGTGACCCCGGCCCGCTCCCGTGCCGACCTGCTCGCCGCCCGACTCCGCTCGGCCGGCCTCCCCGTCGCCCTGCTGCCCGACGACTGGGGCGCCGCCCGGTCCGGCGGACGGGTCGTCATCGGCACCCGTGCCGGTGCCTGGGCACCGGTCGGACGGCTGCGTGCCGCCGTCGTGCTCGACGCCCAGGACGAGGCCCTGCGCGAGGAGCGCTCGCCCACCTGGTCGGCCGTGGACGTCGTCGTCGAGCGGGGCCGACGCCACGGTGCGCCGGTGCTGCTCGTCAGCCCGTGCCCGCCACTGGCGCTGACCGAGGGCCGGCCGCTGGTCACCACCGACCGGGCCGTCGAGCGCCGCGGCTGGCCGCTGGTCGAGGTGGTCGACCGGACCGGGGACGATCCACGGACCGGGCTGTTCGGCGAGCGGATGGCCGCCGCCGCCCGTTCCGAGCTCGACCGGCCCGACGGCCGGGTCGTCTGCATCCTCCACCGGACCGGCCGGGTCCGGGTGCTGGCCTGCGCGGCATGCGGGAACCTGGCCCGGTGCACCCGCTGCGGCGGTGCGGTCGCCCAGGCCGACGCGGCGGGGACCCTCACCTGTGGACGGTGCGGCGAGTCCCGACCGGCCGTGTGCGCCGTCTGCGACTCGTCCAGGCTCAAGGCACTGCGGATCGGGGTGTCGCGTGCGACCGAGGAGGTGGCCGCCCTGCTCGCCACCCCGGCCCTCGAGCTGACGGCCGGCACCACCGATGCCGACGCCGTCGCCACGTCCCGGCTGGTCGTCGGGACCGAGGCGGCCCTCCACCGGGTGGACCACGCCGGCCTGGTGGTCTTCCTCGACTTCGACCAGCACCTGTTGGCGCCGCGGTTCGCAGCGGGGGAGGAGGCACTGGCCCTCCTGGCCCGGGCCGCCCGGCTGGTCGGTGCCCGGGGCGGGAGCGGCCGGGTGCTGGTCCAGACCCGGATCCCGGGCCACGAGGCCCTGGACGCTGCCGTCCACGCCGATCCCGGTCGGCTGACCGCCGCAGAGGAGCCGGTCCGCCGACAGCTCGGACTACCCCCCTTCGGTGCGCTGGCGCTGCTGCGGGGTCCGGGCGCTCCGGCCTATGCCGAGGCGCTCGGCGGCGTCCCCGGCCTCGAGGTGTCCGGGGCCGCTGCCGACCGGTTCCTGGTGCGGGCCGGGGACCACGCGACGCTGTGCGACGGGCTGGCCGCCACCGTCCGGCCGGCGGAGCGGCTCCGGGTCGAAGTGGACCCGGCCGACGCCTGACCGGGGCGGGCCGACGACCGGACCGGCGTGCTCGACGCCCCCCACGGGGGATCGGATCGGACCCACGGCGGCGTACACTGGGAGCATGTCCACCTACGCGGTCCGCACCTATGGCGACCCCGTGCTGCGCCAGGTCGCCAAGCCGGTCGAGAACGTCGACGGCGCCCTGGTCCGGCTGGTCGACGACATGGTGGAGACCATGTACGAGGCGGTGGGCGCCGGTCTGGCGGCGCCCCAGGTCGGCGTGCAGCGCCGCCTGTTCGTCTACGAACTCGACGAGGGGCCGAAGGCCGTGATCAACCCCGAGATCGTGGAGTCCTCCGGCGAGCTGTGGCACGACGAGGCGTGCCTGTCGATCCCGGGTCTCCGCATCGGCATCCTGCGTCCCGAGACCGTGCTGCTGAAGGGCTACGACCTCGACGGCAACGAACTCACGATCGAGGCCGACGACTTCATGGGTCGGATGTTCCAGCACGAGGTCGACCACCTGAACGGGGTCCTCATGGTGGAGCGCCTCGACGACGACATGCGCAAGCAGGCACTCCGGATCCTGCGCGACCGGGCCATGGGCCTCGACACGTCGGCCCTCGAGGCCAAGCTGGTCTCGGCCGGCAACGAACGCGACGTCTGATCCGGCGTTCCCGGAACGGCCGTCCGTGACCCGGGCCACCCGTCCCGGCCGGCGGGAACGCTAGCGTCACCCCGTGGCCCGCCTGGTCTATCTCGGAACCCCCGACGCCGCCGTCCCTCCGCTGCGCACGCTGGTGGCGGCGGGCCACGACGTGGCACTGGTCGTGACCCGTCCCGACAAGCGCCGTGGGCGCAGGGGTGCACCGGCGCCCAGTCCGGTCAAGGCGGCAGCCCTCGAACTGGGCCTGACCGTCACCGACGACCTCGCCGGGGCGACCGGTGTCGGCGCCGAGCTCGGCGTGGTCGTCGCCTACGGGAGGATCATCCCCGTGGCGGTGCTCGACCGCCTGCCCATGGTCAACCTCCACTTCTCCCTGCTGCCCCGGTGGCGCGGTGCGGCCCCGGTCGAGCGGGCGCTGCTCGAGGGCGACGCGGAGACGGGCGTGTGCCTGATGGCGGTCGAGGCCGGCCTCGACACGGGTGGCGTCTACGCCGTGGAGTCGACCGGGATCGACCCGGAGGAGTCGGTCGAGGAGCTGCGCGCCCGCCTGGTCGAGATCGGTTGCCGGATGCTCGTGGAGCACCTGGTCGACGGACGTGCCGGTCTGCCGGTCCCCCGGGACCAGGCCGGCAATCCCACGTACGCCGACAAGCTCCGGTCCCACGAGTTCGAGCTCGACTGGACCCGTCCGGCCGCCCACCTGCGCCGGGTGATCCGGCTCGGCCGGGCCTGGACGACGTTCCGGGGCAGGCGGATCCGCATCCTGGCGGCGCGTCCTGGCGAGCGTGACGGTCCGCCGCTCGCTCCGGGCGAGCTGGCGGGTGCCGACGTGGGCGCGGGGGAGGGGAGCGCACTCGAACTCCGGACCGTGCAGCCCGAGGGCAAGCGACCCATGGAGGCGTCCTCGTGGCTCCACGGCGTGCGCCCGGGACCCGGGGACCG